>CAXTCR010000228.1:0-6343 GCA_964242555.1 uncultured Ktedonobacteraceae bacterium | reverse complement strand
CACGATGTGATAAACGTAGACCTCGCCAGCAAAAGAACAGTATGAGCACGAGTATCCCAACGATATGCAGTGCCTCTGTGCTTAACAAAAGCAGGTCATTCACCAGAGTGCCGAGCCATGTGGGATCGAAGAAAGCCATCGAAGCCGAGTACACACCCATCCAGAACGAAAAGAGAGCGGTGCCTACAAGCAGGACGACTACAGCTAGAGTAGAGGGGAATGAAGCGGGAGAACCTACTGTAGCGCTTGCACGTCCTTGCTCAAGCGCGTTCGATAGCCAATAGCTCCCTGCAATAAAAACAAATGGTGCCCACAATGGAAGGAAAAATGTGTGCGTTCCACCCGCCAGACCAATAAAAATAGCGGCAATCCAGCAAGTTTCCATCCCTGCAAAAAGATATGGTAGCAGACGTTCGCTTCCGCTAGGCGTTGCGGGAGACGAAAATACGCCCTTCGATGTACGTTCCTCTTGTTCCTCGGACGTCCTTTTGTTGTCTTGTGGTGTAGTCTTCATCCACAATACTGCTTTCTTTAAAAGAATCTTGCCTACGCATTGTATGTTGCTGAAATAGAACTGTCAACGCGAACGCATCTGAAATGCAGGATGTTTCCTTTACACACTCCTAGCAAATGTGCTATGTTGAATTGTGCCATTACACCAAACAGTAATGGAAACGTTTCCAAAATGAGCGCGCTTCCACCATGATTTCACGAGAAGGTGGTACAGTATGATTGCACAGCCAACTATCCATGACGTTGCACGTATTGCAGGTGTAGGCATTGGAACGGTCTCTCGCGTCCTTAATAAGCATCCAAGTGTACGTCCGGCAACGCGTGAGCGGGTCCTCTCCGCTATCGCGCAGCTGCACTTTAAGCCTAATCCTATTGCACGAAGCATGATTTCCAAGCGCACCGGCTCTATAGGCGTTGTGGTGCCCTTCTTCACTCGTCCATTTCATGTCGAAGTATTGCGTGGTGTACAGAAAGCACTTTCGCATGCGCACAAAGAAATGGTCATCTACAACGTGGAAAACGATATACAGCGTGACGCCTATTTCTCCGAGCTACCCATGCACCGCAAGGTTGATGGCTTACTTATCATTTCCTTGCCGCCGGGCGATGCATTCGCGCAAGGATTTCGCGATGTTGGACTTCCAACGGTACTGGTCGATGCGTATAGTCCTTATCTTACCTCTTTGGTTGTCGACAATGTTGATGGTGCATATCAGGCTGTGAAGTGTCTACTCGACAAAGGACATATGCGAATAGGCTTTATCAACGGCATTATAGAGGGAAATTTCAAGTTCAATCAAGCTAATGATCGTTTAATTGGATTTCATCGCGCATTGGGAGAAGCTCATTTGCTTTACGAACCAACGCTGATGGTTCAAAGCGCGTGGAATCGTCATGCTGGTCGTGATGCGGCTTTAAAACTGCTTACGCAAACGCCGCGCCCAACAGCGATTTTTGCCTCCTCTGACGTGCAAGCGATTGGCGTAATTGAAGCGGCACGAGACCTGGGTATTTCGATACCGGGCGACTTAGCGGTAATTGGTTACGATGGCATCGAGGTATCGGAGTTGCTGGATGTCAGCACCGTACAGCAGCCAATGCAGTTGATGGGAGAACTGGGAGTCCAGAAACTTCTGGAGCAGATGGATAACCCCCATTTTGCACCAGAACTTATTCGTTTACCCACAACATTAATTGAACGGAGTACAACTAAACATCAACCATTTACTTTATAAAAATTATATGGTATTGTTTCTTATATAATCACGGAAACGTTTCCAAAAGGTGCCAACATATGTAATTCTTCTTTCCGTGAGGTTTGTGCGTTTGATAACGTACTTCTTAAGGTAAGACAGAAATACAATTTCTGCTACTACACTCAGAAAGGAGTTATGCCCACCTGAAACTTTCTTGTAAGTGTATTTCGTGGTACACGCATATACTCACGTAACAAGCACAGTGTATGTGCAGATGGTCTTGCGCTCATATCCACGAGATAGGTTGAAGTTGTAGCAAACTTCCAGATTTTGAAAGTCTGGTGGGCACGGAAGCTCAAGCACGATGTGTTTGGGTGACGTGCATTTGATCTCTGTCAGCTAATCAACTGTAACCAGTCCAAAGGAGGACCACACATGTTTTCTCACCCCGAACAACGAGAAGTTCTCGACGAAATTATCATCAAAATGAAATCTGGGCGTATGAAACGCCGCACCTTCTTGGAACGCGCAGTCGCTGTTGGTTTAAGCAGTACTGCAGCAGTATCTCTGTTAGAAGCTTGTGGCGGCGGTTCTGGCGGTGGTAGTAGCAGTGGACCAACAACCGTTGTCTGGCAGACCGAGAATGACACCTCAGGCTCCTATCCAGCAATTGTGGACGCTTATAACAAGAGCAACAAGGATAATGTCCATGTTGTCTGGCACAATGGCCCATCCAAAACCGATAGTCTCATCACCTTGTATGACAACACGCTGCGTGCGCGAAGTGCATCGTTTGATGTGTTTAACATAGATGTTGTCTGGCCTGCCCAATTCTCTACACAGGGCTGGACGTTGGACCTTTCGAACAAATGGCCTGCAAGCGATCGCGCAAACTATCTTCCAGGTCCAATTAAGTCCTGTACCTACAATAACGCGATTGTGGCTGCGCCAATGCGTACAGACTTGGGTGTCCTCTACTACCGCAAAGACCTCGTCTCAACTCCCCCCAAGACCTTTGAAGAACTAACGAGCGTGGCCAAGAGCGTTGGATCTAAGGCCAAGATCGGCTATGCATGGCAGGGAATACAGAGCGAGGCAGTGGTGTGCGACTTTGTAGAGGTGCTGGCTGGTTATGGTGGCTCCGTGCTTGATCCCAACGACTCAAAAAAAGTGACCGTTAACAGCCCTGAGGGAGTAGCAGCACTTACCCAAATGGTCAGTTGGGTCGGCTCGATCTCGCCTGTCTCAATCACCACATATGCAGAGGAAGATTGCCGCCAAGCCTTCCAGAATGGTGATGCGGCCCTCATGCGCAACTGGCCGTACGCGTACTCGCTGGGCAACGACGCGAGCAAGTCAAAGGTTGCTAGCAAGTTTGATATCCATTCCATCCCCTATGGCGGAAGCAATACTACCGGACACTCCTGTGTTGGTGGTTGGAATATGGCAATCAACGCCTACTCCAAGAACACAGATGCAGCGTGGAGTTTTATGAAGTATGTACTCGGCGCAGATGCGCAGAAGATATTAGCGGTTACAGGTTCGTATACACCTGCCCTCAACAGTATCTACAGCGACTCCGAAGTGCAGACGAAGCAACCGCTCTTCACGAAACTGGCCCCGATCCTGCAAAATTCGTTGCCGCGCCCAGTTTCACCGGTCTATACCGATCTCTCGAATCTTATTCAGGTCAACGTTCACCAAGCACTCACAAAGCAGGTTAGCCCTGCCGCCGCACTGAGCAGCTTGCAGTCTCAGTTACAGGCTCTTGTCTCGAAATAATGTTTTCGTAGCTTT
Organism: uncultured Ktedonobacteraceae bacterium; assembly: GCA_964242555.1. Classification (GTDB taxonomy): domain Bacteria; phylum Chloroflexota; class Ktedonobacteria; order Ktedonobacterales; family Ktedonobacteraceae; genus JBBQVS01. The sequence goes on along the minus strand of CAXTCR010000228.1, from coordinate 2,837 downwards.
GTTATGATAGTGGCGCACTACATTGCGTCACTATCATGCAAATGAAATGGTACCTTATTCTTGAAGAAGAAAATAGGTAAAGGAAAAGCATTATGGCAACTACTACACAAACGACGACACTCCCTGTACGCAAAACTACGTTGCGTGAACGCTTGGATTTGGGTGATGGAGTCTTTCCGTATTTCCTCGTAGCTCCCACCATCATCATTATTGCATTGGTGGCGGTCTATCCTATCATCGACTCGCTCCGTCTCAGTTTTTTGAATAATCCACTCATACCCAGTGGAAATACTCTTGTTGGCCTCAAAAATTATGCCCAGGTTCTCGGCGATCCAGCATTTCGCAACTCGTTTGGATTGACGGTCGTCTTCAGCGTGGTGAGCGTAGCACTCGAAACGGTCGTAGGTTTTGCTGTCGCGCTCCTAATGAATCAAGTATTTCCAGGGCGTGGTCTGGTCCGCACCGCTATTCTTATCCCCTTTGCATTTCCGACCATTGTCTCTTCTCAAATCTGGGCATTGATGTTTAACGCTCAAAACGGTGTCCTGACGTACCTGCTCCAATCGTTCCATCTCCTGGCACCAGGAGACTCCCTGTTGCGAACCGCGAATGGAGTGATAACCGCCGCAGTTGTGATTGATGTCTGGAAAACAACACCCTTTATGGCACTGCTGATACTCGCTGCACTACAAGGCATTCCTAACGAACTTTATGAGGCGGCGGGTGTTGATGGCAGTACCCGTTTGCAACAATTCTGGATGATTACTCTTCCATTGCTCAGAAGTGCGCTGTTGATTGCGTTGCTGTTCCGTCTTCTGGATGCTCTACGTGCATTTGATCTGTTCTACGTGCTCACAGGTGGCGGTCGCGAGATACAGACGATGGCACTTTACTCATACGCGAATATGTTTGTAGGGACAACTTTCGACTTTTCGCCGGGAGTCGCAGCTGCTATTCTTCTCTTTATCATCTGTGCCGTTGTTGGTGCGGTGGTCGTCTACTTCAGTCGTGTCAGTCAGAACTAGTACACGTTCAAGTAATAGGGAGTATATTATGGCAAAACAAGCACTTGTTGTCCCTTCAGCAGCAACAAGGGTGGATACAACGGCACCAAAGCGACAAGTAAACTGGGGAACAATTGGTCGCTACATTGCTCTCATAGTTGTATTAGTTGTAGCCCTTGGCCCATTCTACTGGACAGCAATCACATCGATAAAGGTTGATGCTGAGATCAATGCATCGCCGCCCACACTCTTTCCCCAATCGTTCACCACCAAGAGCTATTCTCAAGCTTTCCTGAGCGTTCAACCTGCTTTTGCGAAAGACTTATTGAATAGTACAATCGTCGCGATCGTAACGACGATTCTGGCTTTGATCTTCGGATCTATCTGCGCATATGCTATCGCACGCACGAAATTCGTGGGAAAATCAGGCGTCCTGGCAATCATACTCTCGGTGCAAATGTTCCCACTCATTGCGCTCGTTGGACCACTCTTTGTTTTTTTTACCAACACGGTCAATCTCTACAACACGTATGTGGCACTAATCATCCCCTATCTCGTGATTTCCTTGCCCGTCACGGTGTACTTCTTGACATCGTTTTTCCGTGATTTGCCACCGGACTTGGAAGAGGCTGCCTTGGTTGATGGAACAACGCGTCTTGGGGCACTCTGGCGCATCATCTTGCCACTAACTGCCCCTGGCGTCTTTACGACAGCAATCCTGTCCTTCATCACTGTCTGGAACGACTTCCTGTTCGGTCTAACGCTGACAACGGACTCGAATGCACAGACTGTAACCGTGGCTATTCCCCTCTTTAATGGAGAACATCAGATTGCCTTTGGTGAGGTCAGTGCAGCTGCGATTATCGTCACCATTCCGCTAGTGATTATGGTATTGTTCTTGCAACGCCGCATCGTGTCCGGACTGACGGCTGGCGCAGTAAAAGGCTAGCAGCTTGATCGCTCATCCCTTCTTAGGTCCTACAAAAGTTTGCAAAAGGAAAGCCTCTATGTTACACCAATACTAGTGTAGCGTAGAGGCTCTCCTCCTGTATTAGTGCAAATTTCTTGCTATTCCACTCGCGTTTCCTCCATAATATCAACATACTGCGATTAGACGCCTCTAGTAAGAGGGAGAAATGGGATGCATAACGAACGTCCGTGCTAGACGCAATGCCCTCTTCTGCTTTCTTTTCTTTTCTTTTCTTTGTATTTTCGTCTTTTTACTCAGTGCATGTGCTTCCGCTAACCTATCATGGGCACAATAGTGAGGTGTTAACCGCCGTTTGGTCGCCCGATAGCATGCATACCGTGTCAGGAAGTGACGATGGATTAGTAAAGGTCTGGCAAGCAGAATAGACAACTTGGGATCGTATTGGTCACGTCCTTGCCCCTAACCAGCACCGTCAGACGCGAGAGAACCGCTCGTAAGGGTCTAATTCTATTACACCCTCGCGCCCTACCAATCCCACTTTCAACGCGAGAGAAACACCTGTACGGGTCTAATTCTGTTACACCCTCTTGCCCCATCGAACCCGATTTCTACGCATCGAAAAAGTCCAAACTCTTAGAGAAGGAAGTAAACAATTTACGGTACAACATCCCCACCTCTGGTGGCAGACCAGAGTTATTGCCCTTCAATTTCCATTTTGTGAATATGCCAGTCTGGAAGGCAAGTACTGTTCGTGCGAAGACTGGACGAGTTACAATTGCGATGCACTCCGCTGGAACTGTTAGGCTAAAAACGTTAGAGTCTGTGATGGAGCAAGCAGAGCTTACAGCAGATAATTTACGAGATTTACTCTAAAGTTGAGGAAAGAGTATGAGCGAACACAG
>CAXTCR010000227.1:0-6364 GCA_964242555.1 uncultured Ktedonobacteraceae bacterium | reverse complement strand
TGAAAACGTTGCTGCGAATTATAGTGAAATGAGTGCGACTGCCGCTCAGTTTAACGCGAAAGTCGCGGAATTCGAGCAAGCATTAGCGCAGATCAACAGTGCTGTCCAAAATGTTGGAGCGACCTGGATTGGTCAAGGCAACATGAGTTTCAATGCAGTGATGGCCAAATGGCATAGCGAAGTCGCGACCCTCAACCAAACCCTCGGCGAGATTAGTGCCAACGTCAACCGTAGCACCACCCAGTACTCCGACACCGACTCTGCCGTCGCGCAAGGATTTAACCGCTTCGGTTAGACCTGTAGCAAGCGTGCTCTTTGGAGAGATGAGGGATGAGCCATCATACTTTATCTCTCCAGGAGTACATTGATTGTGAGATGTATGTATATAGATGCTTAAGTCAATCAATCTATATTCTTGAATGCTGTTGAAGCGAAGTATCATTAGCACGCTTTTATCATTCATTGACTTCCTTCTAAAAACATATAGCATATGAAAGGAAAACGTGCATGCCTTTTGCTCCTTACGGTGGTGACACCGAATCGTTTGAGGTGACACCACAACGTTTGAGCGCTACTGCTCCTATATTCCACAAAGCCTCTCAAGATACTGAAGACCTTGTACGGACCCTGAATGCCTCGGTTCAGCAACTCACGAACGAAATGTCGTCTGAACTGCCCAAATCTCCTTCGGCGTTACAGTCTCTATGCGACCGCTGGCGTACATCAATGAATAGTCTCGCAAATGCGTTGGATAAAGTTGGTACCAACCTAGATATGGCGGGTGGAGGCTACACGAGTACTGATCAGAGCGTGAGTAACTCCTTCCAAAAATACAGACATGGAGGATTTGGACGTGAGTGATCCAAATAAACTTGCTGCGATTGCCGAAGGCTTACGTAAGGTTGCAACGGATTGTACGAACGCCTCACATACGCTGCAACAACAGGGGCAACAACTTGATAGCACAGCGCAAGATCTGACGGTTGGCACAAGTAAATGGGCGGGTAAGGGAAGTCAATCGTTTCTGAGTGCTTGGAGTGACTATCATCGAGATACAAACAAGTCGTGTCGTGAACTCGATCAGACAGCACAGGCACTTAACAAGCTAGCTCAAGCTATCGAAGAGAATGTGCAGAAGATTCGTGATGCCCAAGCACAAGAGGCGGGAAGCGTTTTCCTCACAGGTCTTCTCTTTGTTGCGGATGTGGCTCAATTAGGTCTAGATCCATTAACGGATGGTGCCACGGTTGCTGCGGGTGGTGCAGATGTGGCGATTGCGGAGGAGGTGACGGCGGCAGAAGAGGCAATCGTCGAGATGGATGCTCAGGTCAGTAGCGAACTTGACGAAATCACGAGTCAGATAGAAAATAGTAGTGAACCGGGTGATATAAATATAACGGAGGATGGAGCGGGAGGTAGTGGAGGAACAGATACAGGTGGCGGTGGAGGAAATGGTGGGAACGGGGGACCTCCTAGAAAGACGGGAGGCGGTGGTGGCGGTGATGATGGTGGAAATACAGGAGGTGGTAATGGCGGTTCATCGGGTGACTCTGGTGGATGGGATCGTTCTATAACGGACACGTCACAAATGGACTCCAATTTACCAAATCAACTCCACTATGATGGAACTTTACCTGGAGGAGGAAGAAGTGGTGGGGCTAGACCATTTGAAGGTACACCCAATAGTTATGTACAAACGCCTGGTGGACATACTTTCGTCTACGACAATGAAGGTCGCTTAATCTATGATATTAGCACAGATAGAGTTAAAATGACTGTCTGGGATGAAGCACCAAATGGACGATTATACCCAAGGGATGTGAAGCTAACTGGTCCTATTCCTCCAGAGTGGCTTGATCTCTTGCCATAACTTTTACACCCTTGCAAAGGAGCGGAACATGAAAGTATACGACAGTGTAGTAAGCAATGATATACTTCAACATTTTCAAGAGCAACAAGGCCGAACGCTCATGAACCACGCTGCTAATTCTGTTGGTATTGAAGATACGCTAGCTGTCTCTAACGTGCTTTGGCCTACTATTGTTGAAGATGATGGTTACGTGTTCGTTGCAGACTTTTACAATCAGAATCTTGAACGCTTAAAAACTCAGTTTGATAATAACAAACGAGCTATGGAACGACGTGTCAACGCTTGGTCGTTAGCAGACTTTTTCCTCTTAGCTAGTTCTCCTTCTGTTGACTCAGATGTGTTAATCACAAAGTTTGGAGAGATGTTACACTTTTTCTGGTCATTGCGTCTAAAAATGCTTTTTCCAGAGCGAGAGTTTGTTGTAGAGGTTGGAGAAAACATTGAGGGAGAACGTGGATTGTCAATTACATTCTACGAAAAGTAAGAACACATTGTGATAAAAGAAATGTGGGAAAAGTCCTTTCCTGGGTAAATAGGATACTATAATACGCTCATGCAAACACTGCTTATCACTATTATCGCCCCACAAAAGCAAGTCGATCTGCAGGTGCCGGCGGAGGTTCCTGTTGGCGACCTGCTAGCGGCTTTGGTTGCGCTGTGTGTTCCCTCCACTGCACAAGCGCATACTCCTAATTGGCGACTGGTGTATGCGCAGAGGCAGCTTGCGACAGAGCGTTCGCTGGTGGAGGCGGGAGTCGTGGATGGTGCTTTGCTGACATTGCAAGATGTGAGCACGCAGATGACGCGCCCGATGGAACCGATTATGGCGAAACCGCAGCATTTTGTTCCTAGAACGGTTACACCAAGCCGTAGCACAGGTGGTATTGGAGTGACATGGAGTAACGATGGTCTTGCGAATGACACATAATATATCGACATACTTTTGGACTGTATAGAAAGAATCCCGCCCTATGTCGTCTACATTTTACCGACCTGCACGCACTTATCCACCGCGTCTACCGACGGACGAGATGGTCATTTTGGCACCTCCAATTGTTCAGTTGCAGCAAGGTGGAGTAATGACATGGCTACAATACATTCTTCCTGTTCTCGGTGGGCTGGGATCGCTCGTCTTTTTTATTGCTTTCGGGCGACAGGTCATCGTCTTTATTGCGATTGGCGTTATGGTGTTAGCCTCTGTTGGTGGAAGTATTCTGATGGGCGTGCAACAACGCAGAGGCTATAAGCGACAGCAAAAATTCGAGCGTACAACCTATCTCAACTATCTTACAGATTGCCGTACTCGCCTACGTTCGGTGGCGCAAACGCAGCGACAGGTACGCACCCATCTCTATCCCGAAGCAAAACAGATCGAGGCCGATGTCTTGCGACGCGCCAATAATCTCTGGGAACGACGGCCAGAGGATCGAGACTTTCTTTCGGTGCGTCTTGGGACAGGACCAGTACCATTATCGAGTCCTGTGCATCTCGATCTAGGTAGTAACCCAATGACACGCTATCAGCCGGAACTACGTACACAAGCCGAATCACTTGTCATGGAATATAGCAACCTTGACGATATGCCTCTTGTAGTGTCGCTCCGTGATGTAGGTATAGTTGCTATCAACGGCAAAGAGCATCTGACACACGGCTTGATGCGCTCAATCCTCTGCCAAATCTTCGCATTTCACGCCCCTGAAGACGTGCGTTGCGCAGCTTATTTTCCGCAAGAGAAGGCGGCGGAATGGGAGTGGCTCAAATGGTTGCCTCATACGCGCCGGCTGCGACAGGTCAAGCTTGAAAAGAAATATGCACCGGACCCGTTGTGTTTGCTTGCTGATACACCAGCTGATTTTCGTAGTATCCTGATCAATCAGATCAAGCCAGAACTCGACCGGCGTCGTAGATTGCTTGATGACCAGCGTGTCACAGAAACACAGCGAATGAAACCACACCTGCTGGTGGTGCTTGATGGTTTTCATCCCACTAGCCCATTAGCACACATGCCAGAGATGGAGGAATTATTGCGCGACGCGACGCGGCTTGGCGTTACTGTGCTGTGCCTCGTCGAGCATGAGCAACAGGAACCCGCGATACTGCAAGCGCGTATCACAGTGTCAGAGGTGGGCTGGTTTGCGTTCAAAGAGATAGCGTTTGGTGGGCAACGTCTGGAAGGCCTTACCGCTGATAGTGCTGATCGTGCGACGTGTGAGAATATTGCGCGCAACCTTGCGCCATTGATGCTTGCTGACAAAGGAACACAACAGGACCTGTCACACGATGTTCGTCTGTTAGATCTGCTCCAAGTACCTTCCGCTGAGACCGTACAACCTGTGGGGATTCAACCTTCGCAGCAAAGCCTGCTACAAGCCTCGATTGGGCGACGGGCCGATGGCGAAACGCTGGTACTCGATCTGAAAGAGGCGGCAGAAAGAGGTATGGGACCTCACGGTCTGATTGTCGGTGCGACAGGCTCCGGTAAGAGCGAACTATTGCGTACTATTGTCACTAGCCTTGCTCTTACACACAGCCAGGAGGCCGTGAACTTTGTGTTGGTCGATTTCAAAGGGGGGGCGTCATTCGCGGATTTCGCACCCTTACCTCATGTCGCAGGCATCATCACAAATTTGCAGAGCGATGTCTCGCTGGTTGATCGCGCCTATGCCTCATTGTTGGGTGAACAGCAACGCCGGCAGCGTATGTTGCATGACGCCGGTAATCTCGATAATATCAAGGAGTATCAGGCTAAATGGCGAACGCAACCAACGATGGAGCCAATGCCACATTTGCTGATTATTGTTGATGAGTTTGCTGAACTGATCGCAAACCGGCCAGATTTTCTTGACCTCTTTGTCACAATTGGACGTGTTGGGCGTAGTCTGGGACTACATCTCTTGCTCGCAACACAACGCATCGACGAGGGACGCATGAAGGGGCTTGAGGGACACCTACGCTACCGTATTTGCTTGCGGACGTTTAGTCCCGCCGAAAGCTCCGCCGTACTGGGCAATCCGGATGCATATTATCTACCTTCGTCTCCAGGTGTGGGCTACTTTAAAGTCGATACCGATATCTATAGTCTCTTCAAGACGGCACTCATCTCGGTGCCCTTTGTACCAACGACGGAGCAGGTAACACCTGCTAGCCTCATTCGCACATTTGACGCGACGGGCAAACTACAAAGGTGTGAGTCTGATACACCTGCTGCTGATGCTGATGGGGATACGCTGTATACCGAAATGGACGTTGTATTGGAACGTCTAGCACAACCTGCGCTACAGGTTCATCAGGTATGGTTGCCCCCGCTTCCTAAAGCGTTTCCGCTTGGTGCGCTTCTACCAGAGCAACAAGGGCATTGTGGCGGAGTACGTCCCTTTGGTTCATTGTGTGTGCCTATTGGTCTGCTTGATAAACCGCTAGAGCAGACGCAAGAGCCACTACTCTTAGATTTTTCTGGCTCTGGCGGTCATCTCGCGCTGGTGGGTGCGCCTCAATCGGGCAAGAGTACGTTATTGCGTACGCTGATTGCTTCGTTTATCATGACACACTCGCCACGAGATATCCAGTTCTATGGGCTTGACTTTGGCGGAGGTCTTTTGCGTATCTTCGAGTCGGCTCCCCACGTAGGCGCGATCTGCGGCAAGTCTGAGCGTGACAAGGTGCGGCGGCTCGTGCGGCAGATGCAGAAGATTATTGAGGACCGTGAGTTTCTCTTTCGCGAACGAGGTATTGATAGCATGGCAACGTATCGTGCACGCCGGCAAGCGGGTGAACTCAGCGATGCGCCCTTTGGTGATGTGTTTCTCATCATTGACAATTTTGCGCAATTTGGCCAAGATTTCGAGATGCTCGAAAGTGCGATTGTCGAGATCGTCGCGACCGGCCTCACCTATGGTGTCCACGTTATTCTCGCCGCCAATCGCTGGGCAGAAATTCGGCCTAAAATACGCGACAATATCGGGCGCCGTCTGGAACTGCGCTTGAACGATCCTATTGAGTCGGAGGTGGGCAAGCTTCCTGCAGCTGCCCTGCCTATTGGCGTTCCTGGTCGTGGCTTGACCAAAGAAAAGCTACAGTTTCAAGCTGGGTTGCCACTGATACAGAGGAAAGAAGAGCGAAGTTATACAGATGAAATAGTACAGTCGGCCATCACTACGTTGATAGGCCAGATAGGACGTTCATGGCATGGAGAACCTGCACCGCCGATTCGTATGTTGCCTTCTGTCGTGACGTGGGAAGATATCACGATGCGCGAAGGGCAAGAACGTCCATCGGGTGTTCCGCTCGGTTTGGAAGAATTTCGGCTGCAACCCATGTATATCGATCTTATGGCGGCGGGACCACATTTCGTCATTTTAGGGGATACAGAGAGTGGCAAATCAACGGCGTTACGTACGTGGATGCATGGACTGGAACAACGGTATACATCCAAACAGGTGGCCTTTGCTATCGTGGACTATCGCAAGACACTGGTCGAATTTGCCCAAAGTCCTT
>CAXTCR010000226.1:0-6368 GCA_964242555.1 uncultured Ktedonobacteraceae bacterium | reverse complement strand
TAACAGATGTTCTAGTGAACGTATAAGACGTACGCAAGAGTAAGCGTTTTTAGGGTCTTACTTTTCACACTTGTACCTCTTGCGTAGCTCATGTATAGTAATGGTAAACGTATGTTGAAGGGCGGATATCGTTATGGGCCAATATTATTGTACAAGAGTATGGCAGTTAAGGGCGGACGCGAATAGGCGTGAAGTGGAGGCATTGGCTTCTTCGAGCGTCCTAGAGATGCTGCGCTGGATTCCAGGAGTGCAGACTGTTTCACTGGTACGTGTGATAGGGAGCGAGCAAGAACGGTATTTAATGAATCTAACATTCGCGAACGTAGGCTCGTATACATATTGGCATCAGGTGGAGGAGGAGGCATCCGATTACTGGGAACGTTTCGCCTCCGTACAGGCACAGTGGGAACAATTGTGTACGCTGGTGGAAGAGTACGCTGGTGAAGTCGTGTTAAATGTGGGGCTGGAAGGCGATGACGGGCAAGTTTACGGCTGAAATTTTCTAAGGATATAATGCCTCTCTCATAGTGTACAATAAGCTATCATACTGTGGAAATTTCTCTCGGCAGGAAGAGGCCATGAGCCAGAACTATGGAGTGCTGCGGGTGGTTCGTGTGCGACCACCGGCCAACGCGACAGCTGATATTCAGGAACGCTACCCGAGTGGCTGGTTGCCTGAAGAGCAGCTTGTACACTTGCTGACACGACGGGAGACGACGATTGGGCGCGCGCTCAACAATGACATCCTTCTGATGGACCCGACGGTCTCGCGTGAGCATGCACGGCTGATTCTCGATGAGTACGGTTGGCATGTTCAAAATCTCACAGTTAACAACATTGTTCGTGTCAATGGGCACCCTGTACAGAGCGGGGTGAGCGTGGCGATGAAGTCCCAGGATGTGCTTGTGCTGGGCAGTACAATGTTGCAACTCATTTCGCCACCTCGCGTCACACTTTACCCCGAAGAGAGTCAGGAGCGCACACACCGCCTGTCCCCACAACCAGAGATGGGAACAGGGAAACCTGTATCTTCTCAAGAGCAAAGACCCTCAGAGGACAAGGCTGCTGATGGGGCACAAAAGAATGGGCAGCTTCACTTTCCGCATTTTGCCTTCTCGCAGCGTCCTCCAGTGGTCTCGCTGCCAGTACAACCGGAGCCGGAACTGGTTGCACTGCCGTGGAACGATGAAGATGACGATGGTATTGGCGCGGGCATTACAATGCATTTTGCGCTGCCGCAGCGTATGGGTCCACGTATGCGCTGGCTTATCGCGGGCATTGGCTTCACGATCTTAATTGTCAGCGCTATTATCACAATTGTACTTAGCAGCGTTGTTGGTTTTGCCGCGTTGACTCAGAACGGTCCCTCTAGCATTATCGCAGCCCTCACCATACCTCTCATTCCTGCGTTGGGCATCGGTCTGCTCGTGAACTTTATAGATCGTTACGAGCGCGAGCCGTGGTTTTTACGGCTGGCAGCGTTTTTGTGGGGCGCGATTATCGCCATTCCGCCTACGCTGTTTATTGAAACAAATGTGCAGTCGCTGATTCAAAACGCACTGGGTGGCGATGGGAATATACTATTACGGTCTGCCTTATTGGGATTGAATGCAGGCGTAACCGAGGAGACCGTTAAGGGACTTGGCCTATTGTTGCTGTTCTTTGCCTTGCGCGACGAGTTCGACAATGTCACGGATGGCATCGTCTACGGCGCGCTCATCGGCGCGGGCTTTGCGATGGTGGAAAACTTCAGCTATTTCGCGCAGAACTCGAAAGACTTCCTGCTGTTCCTGATTGTCGGGCGTATTGTGCTTGGCTGGCTCAGTCACTCGACCTTTACCGTGTGCTTTGGAGTTGCGCTTGGATATGTACGGCATACACGAGTGCGCTGGCGACATATCGTTATTCCACTGCTTGGCTACCTTGCGGCGGTTGTCTTGCACAGCATGTTCGATTTTGTCGACATCTATGCGAACGCCAGCGTGATTGCCGCACCAAACAATCCTGTAGTGGTGCGCTATTCGCTCATCGCAGTAGTCGGCGACTACATTCCGCCATTTATCGCGCAAATTGTCCTCCTCTACTTTCTAATCAAGGCGCTCGCGCACGAGGTCGCGGTAATTCGCGAGTTCCTCGCGTCAGAGGTCAGCAATGGTGTTGTACACGTAGCCGAGTACGCTCTCCTGCAAAATTCGTTTCAACGTACACGAAAGGAGCGGCAAATCCTCTTTCGCTGTGGTTTCAAACAGTGGCTGCGCATGTGCGAACTTTATCAAACTGAGATTGGTCTGGCCTTCCGCAAATGGCATGTGAGCATGGGCGATAAGCCAAAGCTGGGCTATCGCCAGCCCGAGGATGCTTACCGGCGTCGTATCAAACGCCTGCGGCATGAAATTACGATGATGGAGAGCAAAAAATAACTCTGCCTGAATATGCATTGAGGCAGAGTTGTTTTTTCAAGACCGCAGCAACTGGGCCTCCTGTGGAGGTGGAACCTCGACATGCGGATGCTCCTCCATGCTGGTGCCATCAACCATTTGTTCGCTTACCGGTGGCAGGAAGAGAATTGTGTACATGACAGCAAAAATGGGAAGGTGCCCGAGCAATTCTGATGGTGGTAGAAATGGCAGAGCCAGATTAAAGGGCACGAACATGCCAAAGACGACGATCTTCGGCAGAATACCACTAATCAGTGCTAACCCAATCGTGAGTTCAACAGCACCAGCGGCAAGAATAAAGCGTTCGTTGTTGAACCATGTCAGTCCGATGAGTTGCGCAACGTTAAAGCTCTGATGCGTTTTGAGAAATGCCTCTGCGAGTGCTGGATCGATCAGTTTTTCCGTAAAAGCCAGAACAGCAATAGAGATGCCAGCGCCCAAGCGCAACAACAAGGGCGCAATACGCCAGTAACGGGCAAACCGGGAAAGTGGCTCCCAGTGTGGTCCTGGACGTACCAGACCACGACCCATAATAAGCAAGTAGAGAGCGATACCGACATACACGGTCTGCTCTAACACCGCCCAAGCGGGATACAAGAAGAACATAGCCAGGAAAAGCAGAAGCAAAGCAAGAGCGCCAACGCGAGTTAATACACCACTTATAAACGTGAAGGCAACAAAGACCTCGATACCTGTGAGAATAAAGCTGAGCACACCGTTTCCCGCAGACAAGTTGGGCGCGAAGATATGCAGTGATACAGCCACCGCAATCAAACTAATAGCGGTCTGGACCGCGAGAATAACCTGATTGTTCCGATCATAATAGCGTAAAAAGCCAACTTGTGGAAAGAGATTGTTTCCTCCCACGAGTCTGCGAATAAGTGCAAGCACACCAATTCCTAAAAACGAAAGTGCAATCATACCCAACACAGGCAGTGTGAAAAGCAATCCAAACTGCGGCGGATACTTGCTGCCATCGGTAAACCACTTCTCATGTGCGTACGCTATTGCTGGTACTGTAAACATGAGCAAAAATACCAGTCCAAGTTTTGGCAGAATGTGTTGTTGTACATGTCGTACGTAGGACATAAAAACTCCCATAAAAAAGCGTCCGTGCATCGTCATAAAATCATCACACAGAGCATAACAAAGCAGTTGTTCCATGCTCCCTACTATGACGAAACAGCATGGATATTCGTGTACAGGTTTCAAATGTCTTTCACCCATGTGATATCATGCAGTAGAGACTACAAAGGAGTACGAATCTATCTGAATGGATACTAATACACTCTTAGAAACTTACTATTTTATGCGGCTCACCAGAGCTATGGAGGACCGCACACGCACCCTGTTTTTGCAAGGCAAAGTTGTGGGCGGCGTCTATACTGCACAGGGACATGAGGCGACAACGGTGGGTGCAGCAATGACGCTGCAGCATGATGACTTTATTGTTCCACAACATCGTGATCTGGGTATGCATCTTGTGCGTGGTGGTTCTCCGCGGGCTGTGATGTGCCAGTGGTTGGCGCGTGGCAACTCGCCGACACTTGGGCGCGATGGGCAGATGCACATTGGCGACATGCATCGCGGCATCGTGCCAATGATCAGCATGCTCGGCGAGTCGCTGCCAGTGGCGTGCGGCGTCGCGCTTACTATGAAGATGCGTAAGCGTTCAACAGTTGTGCTGGCAACCTGTGGTGATGGCGCTACCAATACAGGACCATTTCATGAAGCCATGAACTTTGCCTCTGTACAAAAGGTACCGATGGTGCTGGTTATTGAGAATAACGGCTATGCGTATTCGACGCCGAGCGAGAAACAGTTCGCCGTGAAAAATCTCTCTGAGCGTGCGAGGTCCTACGGCATTCCAGGTGAGAGCGTCGATGGGAATGATGTACTGGCTGTGTATGAGGCCGTGGGGCGCGCGGTAGAGCATGCACGTAGTGGTAAGGGACCTGCGCTTGTCGAGTGCAAGACCTTTCGTGTACGCGGGCATTCGGAGGCAGACAAGGCGGACTATGTGCCCCAGGAACTGCGCGAGCAATGGCTGGCTAAGGACCCCATCAAACGCTTCGAAGCATATTTACAGGAACAACAGGTGCTAACGCCCACAAAAAAAGTCCAGATCGAGGCACAAGTGAAGGCGGTTGTAGATGACGCTGTACAGTTCGCGGAGGCTAGTCCTGCACCGGACAAGGCAACGGTAGCGGATTATCTCTTTGCGCCAGCTGGCCCAATCGCCATTGTTGGTGAGCCTGGATCGGAGCAAGAACGGTATATAAACGCACTTGATAGGCGTACAGGTCAACCCTTTACGACGATGTTACAGGCTGAAACTACCACGCCTATGGAGGTTGCGAGATAATGAGTGAAGAAAAGAACAGTAAGAAAGTTACCTATTTAGAGGCGATCAGTCAGGCGATACGCGAAGAGATGCGGCGTGATGAGGCTGTGTTCTTGTTGGGTGAGGATGTTGGTACGTATGGCGGCGCGTTTAAGGTGAGCGCAGGTCTGCTTGAGGAATTCGGCCCCGAACGTGTCGTTGATACGCCGATGGCGGAGGCCGCGATTATTGGCTCTGCCGTTGGTGCGGCATTAATGGGTATGCGACCAATCGCCGAGATGCAGTTTATCGACTTTATCGCATCGGGCTTTGATCAGATCATCAACATGGCGAGCAAGATGTATTGGCGCGTTGGTATGCCTGTGCCAATGGTCATCCGTGGTCCCTCTGGTGGTGGCACGAAAGGTGGCCCGTTCCACTCGACCAGTCCTGAAGCATGGTTCTTCCATACACCAGGGATTAAAGTTGTCGTTCCTGCCACGCCCTATGACGCGAAGGGGCTATTAAAAGCGGCTGTGCGCGATAACAATCCGGTTCTGTATCTTGAACACAAATTGCTGTATCGCTTACCTGAACTGCGCGAAGAGCTGCCGCAGGAGGATTACGTTGTGCCTCTGGGCAAGGCAATTATCCGGCGCGACGGCGAAGATATGACCATTCTTACCTACGGTGCCATGGTGCATCAATGCCTCAAGGTGGCGCGTGTGCTTGAGGAAGAGGATAATGTGGAGGCGGAGGTGGTGGACCTGCGCAGTCTAGCCCCGCTTGACCGCGAGTCGATCCAGGAGTCGGTGAAGCGCACCAACAAGGTATTGATCGTGCATGAGGATACGCTTACAGGCGGTATTGGCGCTGAATTGTCCGCAATTCTGGCCGAGGACCTCTTCGAGTATTTGGATGGTCCGATCACGCGTGTGGCCGCGCCCGACGTGCCATTCCCCTATGCGCCACCATTGGAGGATGCCTACCTACCAAATGCCGAAAAGATTCTAACGGCAGCAAGAAAATTAGCTGCATATTAAATGTGAATGTTACCCCTGTAGGGACCGTATTGGTCACGTCCTGCTTGCACATCAATATGCTAGAGGGATATAGCGATCTGGTCCCCGCAGGCACATAACCACGAGATAAACAAAGGAGTTTTTTCTTATGCCGACACCTGTAGTGATGCCGCGACTTGGCGAGTCAGTCGCCGAGGGCACGATTGGGACCTGGATGAAGCAGGTGGGCGATTATGTCGAGAAGGACGAGTCGCTCGCCGAAATTATCACGGACAAGATCAATGCTGAACTGCCCTCACCGGTTGCGGGTCGTCTCACAAACATTCTCGTCAACGCCGACGAGACCGTGACGGTGGGAACACAGATAGCACTGATTGAGGAGAGCGCGGACGTTGGTTCAGCAGCCTCGATGCAATCTGCACCAGGGCCTGATGCCGCCCCTGTACAGAGCGTACAACAGGCAGATACACCCGTTTTAGACCGGGAACCTGTGGTTTCAACCGCAATCGCTGGTGGGCAAACTGAGCATTACAGCGAGCACGATGACGAACGACAGCGCATCTCGCCGCTCGCCCGTCGCCTTGC
>CAXTCR010000225.1:0-6388 GCA_964242555.1 uncultured Ktedonobacteraceae bacterium | reverse complement strand
TGGTCCCCATTCGAGCCTTACGTTAACGCCTATGGGGGCGTCCCCGAGCCGCATTCGGGCAATGAGAAAGGCAGCGGGCGCCCTGGTCCCCATTCGAGCCTTAAGGTAACGCTTATGCACCCTGTCCCCCCATTATTCTCCGAAAACAGTTTTCGTAGGGACCACGTTTACGGCGTCCAAAGCCAATTCATTGGCCATCCCTTCGCCCACCTAACATGCGAGAGATCATCCATCCTCTCCAACATGGTCCCCCTGAAAACGGTTCCTATGCGGATGGCCCAACGAGGTAAAGACCGCATTCTATCGCGCCCTCGCCCCATCCAACACTCCTCGAACGCGAGAGAAACCCCTGTACAGGTCTGATTCGATCACTCCCTCTCGCCCCATCACTCCTGCCTCCTGATCAATGGCGCATCGCCACAACATACGGCGCATAATAACCCCGCAGGGAACGCGAGATGCGGCCAGCGATGAAGGTGCCCTCCGCCTGGTGCTCTTCTTGCTGAATGTACCCGCGGCGGTGGAATAATTCGACCAGTTCACCCCGGGTAAAAGGAATGACGACCTGCATCGTCTCCATGCTCTCAGCCAATACCTGCGCGATTTTTTCACATAGCGCATCCAGTCCGATGCGTTGTAGTGCGGACACCGGAACCGCATTTGGATAAAGTGTCGTATCGACATCGTTCAAATTGTCGAGTAGATCAATTTTGTTAAGCGCCGTTACCCGCGGCTTCTCCTCGGACGAAAGCTCGGACAAGACCTCGTTGACCGTCTCGCTCTGCTCAATAGCGTTTTCGTGCTTCACATCGACCACCTCTAGCAAAAGGTCGGCGTCCGTCACTTCTTCAAGCGTGGCACGGAAGGCGGCGACCAGCTTGGTCGGCAATTTCTGGATAAAACCGACGGTATCGGTGATCAGCGCCTCCTGGTTGCCCGTCAGCACGATGTGGCGCGTTACGGGATCAAGCGTGGCAAAGAGTTTGTTCTCGGCGACCACATTCGCTTCGGTCAACGCGTTGAAGAGCGTAGATTTACCAGCGTTGGTGTAGCCGACAACTGCGACGATGGGGATGGCCTGTGCCATGCGCCGCTGCCGCGAGAGCAGGCGTTGTGCACGCACTTCTTCGATAGCCTCTTTGAGTTCGGAGATTCGGCTGCGGATGCGGCGACGGTCAATTTCCAGGCGCGTCTCACCAGGACCACGTACGCCAATCGAGCCACCCGCTCCACCAATACCACCCGCGGTCGCGCCACGTGAGCCGCCAGCCTGACGCGAAAATTCAGTACCACGTCCGGTCAAGCGGGGCAGGCGATATTCCAACTGCGCGAGTTCAACCTGGAGACGACCCTCGCGTGTGCGGGCATGTTGGGCAAAGATGTCAAGAATGAGGGCGGTGCGATCCACAATGCGCGTATCGAGCATTTTTTCGAGGGTACGTTGTTGCGCGGGTGTCAACTCATCATCAAAGATAACGAGGTCAACGTCTAATTGCTTTACGAGGTCGACTAATTCCTGGGCACGCCCCTTTCCCACATATGTTTGTCCATCGGGATGAGGAAGGCGTTGTATCAGCGTACCAACAACCTCCGCGCCAGCAGTGAGGGCTAGTATCCCCAGCTCGCTCACCGAGTCCTCAACACTCCACAACGTGTCGGAGTCGTTTGCCTCTACCGCGACGAGGTAGGCACGTTCAAATTTGCTATTGACTCCTGTGTCAATAAGACGATCTTGCTTTGCCGTAGTTTCCTCCACAAATGTCTGAGCAATCGACAACGAAATTATCATTTCTATCATACAACACAGTGCAAGAATACAAAGAGAAATGATGCAGGACACATGTACGGGCCGCAGCCCGTACATGTGTCCTGCATCATTTCTCTCTCAACACTACTGGGGTGGTTGAGGAATGTTAGGTAGGCTCTTTACAAAGAAACCATTGACCTTGGCGAAGATGCTATTCGTGATCGCCTGATTGTAAAAATCATGCCACTGCTGCAACTGCCCAATTTGTATATTTGCTCCCGGGATAAGGCTGGCAGTATGTTGAACGCCGCTCACCGTGCCCTGTACACCATTAAGGAAACTGCCGAGCAGCACCAGGAAGAAAAGCCACAGTAGCCACGCCTCGACAAAGCCAACCACACCGCCTAACAGCGAGTCGCCCGAGCCGATCAGGGGAAGGCTTTTCACAACACTACGCAGAGCACCGCCCACGAAATGGAGAGCAACCACAGCAATAAAAAACAAAAGGAAAAACGAGATGAGCGGAGTCGCCGAAAACCCAAACGTCGACACCAGGAATGCGGTAAACTGTGGACCAAAGTAGTAAGCAATACCAAGTGCAAGTGGAATACTAATCAGGTTCACGAGACTCAGCACAAACCCATTGCGTAGCCCGCTTAGCACCAGCAGCACAACCGTAATCAAAAACAAAATGTCAATGAGGCTTGATGGCATATATAAGTATCCTTATTTCAAAGCGAAAAACACATCTATCGCTAGTATATACGCACAAGCAACGGAAATGTACAAAAATATAACAAAGCTTCTCACAACACACCTACACGGCCCCACCTCATAGGCGTTAATTGAAGCTGAAGGGAGGTCTGTGGTTGAACCAGGGCGCCCGCTGCCTGTAGCATTCCCCGAATGCGGCTCGGGGACGCTCCTCCCAGACAGACACCCGTTGCCACTGCGCTCTGGTGGTATGGGAGGGGCATCCCCTTGCGGGTGCCCTGGTCCCCATTCGAACCTTACGGTAACGCTTATGGGGGCGTCCCCTTGCGGGTGCCCTGGTCCCCATTCGAGCCTTGCGGGTGCCCTGGTCCCCATTCGAGCCTTGCGGTAACGCTTATGCGAACCCACCTACTACATACATATCACCTGTGTAAGAAGACCCACCCAAAAACCTTGATTTTCCCTCACCGGTCATGTACACTTATCACATCGACCTCATCGGTTGTACAGACAGCCTCCAAAACCCTCACCGCTCACAGGACCACCCACTATGAATCCCATCCCACTCGCAAAAACATTGGACACTTCGACCACCCTCAGTAATAATCGTAATCTCGGTAATCACAGTAATGAAATTGCCCCTCCGCTAAATGCTGGCGAGGACGTTAAGGGTAATGATCGTAATCTCGGTAATGAAAAATTGTTTCTCCCGCAGGCACTCACGGTAATCATCGTAATTATGGTAATCTCGGTAATGAATGAACGGAGGAAACTCTTTCGGTCTCTCAGCACCTCGTCCTCCCCGATCATCGTAATTTCGGTAATGAAGGTAATATTCCAATCTCCTGGAAGAGCGCATACACCACAAAAGAAAAGACCAGAAAGCAAAAAATGACCCATCTCAGAGGAATTTCGGTAATGAAGGTAATATCAGTAATCTTCCACTCGCACCCATACAGGTCTGTTTGCATCGGTACGGGTCTGATGATGCCGTTTAACAATGTAATCGGGACATCTGTAGGGACCGATGTATCACGTCCTCTTCGCGATCTCAATCAGGACAAGGACGTGATAATTGGTGCATCCGGTAAGTTATTAGGTAATGCCAAAATCTGCCTGTTGGCCTATAAAGCCGGATGAGCATTATAAACATACCCTAGGTACTTACTGGATGCACCAATTATCACACCCCTAAAACTCGTCCAAATGCGGCGGATAGTGTAATGCCTGCTTCTTATCCATATCCGGCTGGGGCAGCGTGAAGTTCGGCGTGATGTCCAGCAGGTGCACAAAGGCTTCAACGATGAGCGGGTCGAAGCAGATGCCAGCGTCGGCAAGAATGCGTTCACGCGCCTCAGCGGTCGAGAAGGCGTTTTTGTAGGGTCGCCATGAGGTCAGCACATCGTAGACATCGGCGATGGTGAGGATACGGGCGCCAAGAGGAATTCCTTCGCCCTGCTTGCCAGCGGGATAGCCCTCGCCATTCCACTTCTCGTGATGGTGTAGCACAGTTTCAACGTAGAAGGGGTCCACATCACAGCCGATCAGGATGCGCGCTCCGATGACGGGATGACGCTCCATTTTGCGCCGCTCATCCTTAGAGAGCGCACCCGATTTGTTGAGGATATCGTTGGCAATCCACGTCTTACCAAGATCGTGGACGAGCGCGGCTAATGCCAGATCACGGGCCTCGCGTCGGCTCCAACCGAGGTAGCGAGCCAGTCTTTGGACATAGGTGGCTACCCTACGCGAATGCTCGTAGGTGACAATATCACGCTCTTGGATGCTTTTTGCGAATGAGAGAATTATATCTCGTGTTTCTCTATTCTGTTCCACATATGCTGCTCCCACCACATTACGCTCCCACATCGCCGTGCAGTCATTAAGGGCTGCCACGTCTGGTCAAAAGGGACACACTGAAGAATGACTATATATATGAGGACGCAAGACAAGCCCAACTATCAAAATTACCTGATAGCCGGGCGCCTGCATTTCATTAACTCTAGTAATGATATTACCGTCTTCAGTGGCTTCTGTCCATGCTTCTCGCACAAAAAGGTACTTTTGTCTTTGTTTATCCTTATTTAGAGTCGCGCCCAAGCGAGACCAGACCAACGCCGACGAGGATAACAACCATTGCCAGGATGCCAATAAGCGAGATGTGCTCACCAGCGAGGAGGACGCCCAGACCGACGGCGACTGCCGGGTTGACATAGGCATAGCTTGTGGCGAGCGCCGGTCGCACATGGCGCAGTAGATACCCATAGGCGCTAAAGGCGACGAGCGAGCCGAAGAATACGAGAAACACCATCGACACCAACGCCTGCCCGGTTGGAGGATGCGTTATACGCTCGCCCAACAGCAGCCCAAGCACGAGCAAGAAAGTACCTCCGATTAGCATCTGGACCGCGCTCGCCATGAGGCCCGGAGGCAAGGAGACGCGAGAACTGAGCGCGGAGCCGAGCGCCCAGCACATTGGCGCGAACAAGAGAGCAATTGCCCCAATCGGATTTGCCCACACACCATTCTCAAAGTTAAGGAACAGCACGCCGACAAAGCCCAGCAAGAGACCAACCCACTCGATACGCTTAGGCCAGCGCCCCATCAGGCCAATGAACAATGCCGCCCACAAGGGTACGGCAGCAATGCCAACCGCCGCGAGTCCCGAAGATACCCATTGTTCCGCGAACGACACACCACCATTGCCACCTGCAAGCAAGAGGATACCAACGATGGCCGAGCCAAGGAGTTGCGGTCGAGTCGGGGCCGCTGCCCCACGCAGACGTAAAAACCCGTAGAGCAACGTACCCGCGATGACGAAGCGAATACCTGCCATCAGAAATGGAGGAAAACTTTCCAGCGCGAAACGCATGCCCAGATAGGTCGACCCCCAAATAATATAGAGCGCGAACAGGGACAGCAGAATAGCCCAACGCTTCCCCTTAGGCGAGGAGGCGGGCGTAGTATGCGATAGTTCAGAGTCTATGTCTTGTGTGGGTGTTGATTGTGTTGTATTGCTCATGCTGCTGCCCTTTGTCCTATATAAAAAATGAAACCATGATCTGGCAACGTCCCGTAGGGGTCTAATTCTATTACACCCTGTTTGTCTACACCCTGTTCGGCAATCGACATTTAAAGGACGTACGTAACGTTCATCAATCCTGTAGATAGGATGGAGTAGAATTAGCCCCCTTACAACTTACCTATCCCTAAATTATACCACCCATTAGTCCCAATCCCTACAGCAAACTAACGTAATTAGACCGTCACTTGACTCCCCTCCTGGGCCAGCAAACGCTGTTTGCGCTCGGTCCCCCAGCGATAACCACCATAACTCTTATCTTCACGCACAACTCGATGGCAAGGAACGATGAGGGCGACGGGATTGGCGGCACATGCGTTCGCGACGGCCCGCGCTTTATTAGCATCGCCGATCGCTTGGGCAATCTGACTATAGGACCGCGTTTCGCCATACGGAATGGCACGCAGTTCTTGCCAGACCCGGCACTGGAAGGCCGTGGCTTGAATGTCCAATGGCAGGTCGAGATGCTGTTGTTCCCCGTTGAGGTGGCGCAGGATAATCTCGACTTCGGCATCGAGAATGTTGCTATCGTACTGGATGTGCGCAGCAGAATATTCTTGGTGCAACGCATTCTCAAGCCCAGCATCGTTATCGCCAAGCTGTACGGCACAGATGCCTCGCCCAGTGGTGGCAACGAGCAAGCGTCCCAGTGGACAATCGACGAGCGTATAACGAATGTGCATACCCTTTCCCCCGCTGCGATAGACCGTTGGCGTCATACCAAGCTGGATTTGTGCCTGCTCATAAAGACGACTACTCGAACCATAACCAACATCATAGATCGCTTGTATCACGCCTTCACCCTCCTTTATCTCTTCCTTCAAACGCGCTATACGCTGTGCCTG
>CAXTCR010000224.1:0-6471 GCA_964242555.1 uncultured Ktedonobacteraceae bacterium | reverse complement strand
GCGTTACTCGATGCACTCACACTGGAGGAAAAATCGTCACTGCTGGCGGGGGCCAGTACGTGGTCTACTGCTGCTATCGAACGACTGGGTATACCTGCGATGAAGGTTTCTGACGGTCCAAATGGAGCACGAGGCGAGGGCAGCTTTTCGGGCGGTACAATCACCTCGGCCTGCTTTCCCGTCGGCATTGCCCTCGCGTCTACCTGGAATCCTGCGCTGGTAGCGCAGGTCGGGCAGGCGCTCGCCGAGGAGACGCAGGCAAAGGGCGCACACATGCTCCTGGCTCCAACGGTGAACATGCATCGTTCGCCGCTCAATGGGCGTAACTTTGAATGTTATTCTGAAGACCCTTATCTCACAGCACGTATTGCCGTTGGATACATTGAAGGCTTGCAAAGCCGCAATGTGGGTGCAACGGTCAAGCACTTTGTGTGCAATGACTCCGAATTTGAACGTAACTCCATTAGTTCAGATGTTGATGAGCGCACACTACGCGAGATCTACCTGCCACCATTTCAGGCCGCTGTACAGGAAGCCAAAGCATGGAGCGTGATGGCGTCCTATAACAGGGTTAACGGCGTCTTTGCCAGTGAAAATGCGACCACCTTGCTTCGTATCTTGAAAGAGGAATGGGGCTTTGATGGCTTCGTCATGTCCGACTGGTTCGGCACCAGAAGCACCGAAGCTTCGGTTAATAATGGCACCGATCTGGAGATGCCCGGCCCACCTATATGGCGCACGGTAACACAGATTATGGCAGGAATACAGGTAGGGTCGATCTCGCTCAATGCTGTAAACGAGGCTGTACGCCGTATTCTGCGCATCGTCTTGCGCTCGAGTGCGTTTAAGGAGCGGGAGCAACAGCCCGAACAGGCGATAGATCGGCCCGAACACCGGGCGCTCATACGTACTGTGGGTGCCGAAAGCATCGTCCTTTTAAAAAATGAGGGCAGTGTCCTACCACTACAAAAGGATGAGGTAAAGTCGCTTGCCATCATAGGACCAAACGCGAAGACGGCACAAATCATGGGAGGTGGTAGTGCTCAGGTCAACGCGCACTATGCAATCTCGCCCTTTGTAGGTATCGCAGCGCAGGTAGGTGAGGATATACAGCTCGGCTACGAGATTGGCTGTACCAACCATAAACTTCTTCCTCGCTTCACCGCAAGCGCGCTTTCGCCTGATGGGAAAGGCATGTTCACACTTGACTACTATAACTCGCTCGACCTCACAGGCGATATCGTCCATTCAGCAATGGCAAGCTCAGCAGAGCAGACATGGATGGGGAAGATTGCTCCCGGCGTCCATATGGATGGCTTCTCAGCCCGCCTCACTGGTACGCTTGTACCGCAAGAGAGTGGTCTACATAGCTTTGGTATTACCAGTGCTGGTCTGACACATGTGCTAGTCGATGGCCAAGAGGTGATAGATAATTGGACGCACCAGACGCATGGTGATACCTTCTTCGGCATGGGTAGTACAGAGGTCAAGACACAGGTAGAAATGACGGCAGGACAGTCGTATACGCTAACAGTTGAGTATAGCAGCGAGAACAGCGTTATGCTCACTGGCTTTCGTTTGGGCTATCTGCCACCTGTTCCCAAAGATGCGATTGAACGTGCCGTGGCATTAGCAGCACGTTCAGATGTTGCCCTGCTCTTTGTTGGCCTCAATGGTGATTGGGAGAGCGAGGGACATGATCGCCCCGATATAGGACTTGTAGGGGAGCAGGATACCTTGATCGAGCGCGTCGCGGTTGCGAATCCTAAGACGGTTGTAGTTCTGCAAAGCGGGTCGCCCATTAGCATGCCGTGGCTGGACAAAGTCGCCGCTGTCATCCAAGCATGGTATCCAGGACAGGAATGTGGCAACAGTATCGCCGATGTACTCTTTGGCACCGTCAATCCATCGGGCAAACTTACGCAAACCTTTCCTATACGCGTAGAAGATAATCCTGCCTACATTAACTATCCCGGTGAAAACGGACATGTGCGCTATGGCGAGGGCATCTTTATCGGCTATCGCTACTATGAAAAGAAACGGGTCGCGCCGCTCTTTCCATTCGGCTTTGGCCTCTCTTACACCACCTTCGCGTACAATAATATCAAGTTAGAACAGGCAACGAGCAACACAGATGGTGTTATAACCGTCAGTATAAACGTAACTAATACAGGCAATATAGCGGGGAAAGAGGTCGTGCAGCTCTACGTGCATGACCTGCAGAGCAACGTGATGAGGCCGCTCAAAGAGTTGAAACGCTTCGCGAAGATTGAGCTAGCGCCGGGAGAGACGCAAACGGTCACATTCACGCTTGACCACGCCGCGTTAGCTTATTGGGATGATGCCCAACACGCATGGGTAGCCGAAGCTGGCGAATTCGAGATACTTGTGGGCAGTTCATCGCAAGATATTCATGGGCGCGAGACATTTCAATTGGATAAGACGGTTGTGTTTGGTAAGGCGAAGATATAAAGGACGCTTCGTCTCAATAAGCTACTACAACGTCAAGTCCCACCCAACGTTCTCGCAATAGGCTTGCCAGTGTGCGCAGGCCCCATAGTTCACTCGTTTTATGTCCGATAAGGGCTACGGTCATTCCGGTTTCGTAAACGGCGATGCGAGCGGGTTGACGAAACTGGCCAGTAATATAGAGATGGGCGCCATGTGCATCTGCTTCTCGTACGGTGCTGTCATTCATTGCTCCGACGATAGCAATGCGACTGATCTTCTCACGAGTAATGTTCTCAATAACAGGAGCAGTTCCAAAGATATCCGTGAGCGTCGAGAGGAAGTCATTGATTGAGATTTCAGGCATAGTGCCTAGCATGCCTAGTGGTAGACCATCTTTATACGCGAAAGGCATAATATCTATCATTTGCAGCACGTTAGCTAGACGAGGATCGAAACCTAGTGTTAAGGTGAGGTCGAAGGCCAGATGATAGGCCAGGACGCCAATGTCCTCGGGCAACATCTGCGTGTCAAGCCGCCACGGACGGTGCAGGAAGAGCGCGTCGAGGTGCTTTTTCCCCACCCATGTCTCTATGCCCGTCCATGGCTCAAGGACTAGCCCTATACGATGTACTACACGGTCGGAGGGACGGTAGACACCATGCGTGTCGTTGGGGATGTTGGCGACTCCAAGATAGCTATCAAGATAGTCCGCAAGTGCCTGCAGCGAGATAGTCACGATTTCTTCCTCCATTCCAAACTCTTTGCGTTTAGTTCGCGCAGGTACTCGTCACCACGCTGCTCAATACTCTTTGCCAGCGCAACCGCTTGCTGCAATTGCTCTTGTGAGAGTTGCTTGTAAGCTGGCCTTTTCTCTATTGCGTCATACCAGCACGTCCCCAAGAGATTGTCGAGTACAATGCGTTGGAAGCAATGGCCATAATGTACAACCCACTTATGCTCAAGCGCAAGTTGCGGCAATATCTTGTTCGTATACGTCAGATATTCATTTCGCAAAGTTTCTATGTCGTCCATTTGTACAAACCTATTATGAGTCACGTCATACAGTGAGACATGGTATGGTGATATACTGATTCACACCGGATGTTGATGCGCTTTTCATATGTTCAATGACGAAAGAGAGCGGGCACGATGGCAACCGAACAGATACCCGAGTTAGATAATTATTTTGCCACCATTCAAGACCCATATCCCATGTATTCGTATTTGCAGGAGCATGAGCCGGTTCACTGGAATCCGATGTTCAATACCTTCATGCTTACTAAGTATGACGATGTAAATAGCGTTTTCGGGGACGCGAAACGCTTTTCCTCGGATATTTGGTCTAACGTACCTGAGCATATTGGAATTTCGGACGAGGATGAAAGGAGTGGGTACCTCAAACAAATCCTGCCCTTCCTGGCCTATAATTTGCAGGGCATGGACCCACCCGGACATACACGCCAGCGTACATTGATGACGAAAACCTTTACGCCACGCATGCTGGAGTCGTTCCGTCCAAACGTGCAACGTGCTGTGGATGACCTCATCGACGCGAAAATAGCTGATGGCAAGATGGACCTTGTGGCTGATGTCGCGTATCCCTTGCCCTCAAATGTGATCCTGGACCTGCTGGGCATACCTAGAAGCGGTCGCCCATATATCAAGGCTAGTTCGGATGCGATCAACGAGTTTGTGACGACGCTGCTTTTCCTTGGTGGCTCCAACTGGCCGAAGTTGGCAACTATTTTCAGCGAGGTCTCGACCTATATCAAGAGCTTAATAGCGGACCGGCGTAAACATCCAACCGAGGACCTGTTAACCAAGATGGCGCAGGCCGAGGAAAACGGCGATATGCTAAGCGAAGACGAGATTGTGATTGCCACCAACTTTCTGCTGTTCGCGGGGCATGAGACGACAGCGAACCTCATTGCTGTCGGTATGTATCATCTGATGCAAAATCCTGAACAACTGGAGCAGTTGCGCGCAACGCCAGCGAAGATGCCAAACGCGGTCGAGGAGTTGTTGCGTTATGTGAGTCCAGTGCACACGCTTGGTCGTGTTACAACGCAAGATGTGACGATTCGCGGCGTCGATATTCCACAGGGCACAAGTGTCAATCTACTGGTTGGCGCGGCGAACCGGGACCCAGAGAAGTTTTCTGATCCCCAGAAACTGGATATCAATCGACCCGCAGTACGCTCGCTAGGCTTTGGCTACGGCATTCACTTCTGCATTGGCGCAGCACTCGCCCGCATGGAGGGACAGGTTGCGTTCGAGACACTCCTTAGACGATTGCCGAATATCAAAGTCGAAGGTGGCACACCAGAGTTTCGGCCCAATTACGCCCTACGCGGCCTACTGGCACTGCCCGTCACGTTTGATGCGTGAACACATAAAACCACTGATGAGCTTCTTGAGATAAAGAACAGCGTCTGGCCAGCGGTATGTACTACTGGTCAGACGCTGTTCTTTATCTCAAGAACTAACGGCCTTGATAGCCTGCTCCCTTGTGGTCGCGGAGAATACCCTCGACCTGCTGGTCACGTCCATCGGGACGTACTACAACAACTGGTGTGCCCTTCGCGAATGCATCGCTGTAATATTGAAATTCTTCGGCACTTACCCCCATGTTTTGTAGCATGGTGTTCAGGTCGCTCTCGCTCTCGTCCTGACGCTCGTTTGGGAAAACGAGCATGTCTTTAATGCTCTGTAGGAAGTTCTCATTGGTATACTGCTTGGAATAACGAATCTGGTCACTAGTGAAGTTCGCATCGTGCAGTGCTTCCACAGCCAGTTCCGCATCGTTAGTGCTATCAAATGTCGCCATCGCAATGCTTTCATGCGTTGGATTATTTGCCATATTGTTCTCCCTTTACGATCTCGTTATACCTGAATGGTTGTAGTGGAGTTTTCTCCATGTATAGGCACGTTCGATGGGCTAAAATCGTGTCACCTCATAATGTAGCAGCTAAGATGCGACAACAGCTGTTACCCCATCCATCGTTCCTACATATACACGACCATTATAGAGCGTAGGAGTTGCGAAGCGTGACACTGCACCAACTCCAATGGTTGCACGTACCTTGCCATTTACACTGTTGAGGGCATAGAGCGTGCCATCACCGCTAAGGCTATAGACTGTCTGACCACCAACCACTGGCGAGCCAGTAATTCCTCCTGGTGCCTGCCAGCCAAGGGACAGTCTATCTCCACTAAGCGAGAGTTGGCGTAAACCAGAGGTACAGGGGACAAAGATTTGTGAGCCGTTGGTAGCCGCACCACCAAAGGAGTCACAAACGGTCAATACTTGCGCCTGTCCACCTACCCCACCAAGTGCATCTGCATGGAGCAGATAGCCCAATCCTGATTTACCATCGGCGAACACCAGATTATTGGGGAGCAAGAGCGGTCCCATGGAGCCAAGATCGGCATCGTTTGCATTCTCCTGTTGCCAATTCTGTGGCGTAAAGCCATCCTCAAGTTTGAGTGTGGGCGAAAGGCGTAGGATAGAGTCACTATGGTCCCATGCACCTTGAGTCGTTTCACCATTGCCGACAGCAACAAAGACACGTCCAGCTGAATCGATAGCAGGCCCCGGAGGTGCCCAGATGCCTCCCTCGCGCGGTGTTGGTACCTGGAACGTCACTAAAGGTCCACTGCCATTGGTCTGGCTACCAATTACCCACCCATGATAGTTGCCACAATCACCTGCAAGGCCACCTAAGGCAATGTATACCCTATTACCAAATAGTGCTAGAGCTGCGCGTTCTTGATGAGGTGCGATCTCTATACCCTGCGGGTCAATAATACGGCGTACTTTTACTCCCCCCGTTTTAACGTCGAGACCGACGAGAATGTGAGTGGGACCCGTTATCTCAGCAACAGCGAAAACTAAGCCAGTCGCGGGATCGTAGACAGGTGTGCCAGTGATGCCGAGCGGAAAAATGTTGCCGCAGGGCAAATCTCCCTGTTGTACAGGAGTGCCGACATTGGTACGCCACACGACCTGTCCGGACTGTG
>CAXTCR010000223.1:0-6489 GCA_964242555.1 uncultured Ktedonobacteraceae bacterium | reverse complement strand
GCCCAGAAGAAGCGCTGCAGGTCCTGCACCCATTCAAAGTAGCTGACGGTAACGCCGCCAGCGTTCGCAAGGATATCTGGCACAACTGTTATGCCGCGATCATTAAAAATGCGGTCGGCTTCAGGAGTTGTTGGACCGTTGGCCGCTTCTACAATCAAGCGTGCCTGCACGCGAGAGGCATTGCGCTCGGTCAACTGGTTCTCCAGCGCGGCAGGAACAAGCACCTCGCAGGGCAACTGCAGCAGTTCAGCATTCGTCACGACCTCCGTATTGGGCATGCCTACAAGATTGCCGTGCTCCTTTGAGTAGCGCATAGCCTGCGCAACGTCAATACCAGCAGGATTGTAGACGCCACCCTTGATATCGCTCAAGGCAACAACTTTACAGCCTAGCTCAGCTAAGAGGCGGGCAGTAATACTACCAACGTTGCCGAAGCCTTGAACAACGACGGAACATTTATCGGGTCGCATGTTAAGCATAGAGAGGGCCTCACGCGTCACCACTTGAACGCCGCGCGCGGTTGCTTCGAGGCGTCCCTCACTGCCACCAATGGCAAGCGGTTTGCCAGTAATGACGGCGGGCACGGAGTAGCCCTGATGCATGGAGAAAGTGTCCATCATCCAAGCCATGACCTGCGGGTTGGTGTTCATATCGGGCGCGGGAATGTCGCTGTTTGGGCCAATCAAGATAGAGATTTCGGTGGCGTAACGGCGTGCGAGGCGTTCAAGCTCGGAACTCGACATAAGGTGTGGATCGCAGAGGACGCCACCTTTAGCACCGCCGAAGGGAATATTGACGACGGCGCATTTCCACGTCATCCACATAGCGAGGGCACGTACCTCGTCAAGCGATACCTCTGGGCTGAAACGAATGCCGCCCTTCGCGGGACCACGATTAATATTGTGCTGTACTCTATAGCCTGTAAACATCTCAACGTCGCCGTTGTCCATGCGTACAGGAAAATTGACGATGAGTTCGCGTTTGGGTTTACGTAAAATAGCGCGCATAGCCTGCGAAAGACCAAGCCGGTCGGCTGCCTCATCGAACTGCTCTACCGCTACCGCATAGGGATTCATAACTTCAATAGCCATAACTTAAAGGACCTCCTTGACACGGGCCGCTCCATTGGCCCCTACTGCAACGATGCACAGGAAGCAACACTGCTCCACTTGAGAACCTCCCCGAAAAGAAAGACACATCGCCACTACAACTTATATATAGGATATCATACGAAAGCCCGCCTTTCGGGGGCGGGCTACGCGATGGATGCGCTTAGGGGTAGTATAGCACATGGTTTGAGTTGGAAGAATGCAAATTAACTAAAAGCTAACTGCGGTCTTGTAATTTTTGTTTCAAAATTTCCCAATCTGCTAGTTCCTCCATATTCCCTAAAAAATTATTGGAAGTTCTTGCATACACAGCAACCACCCAAAAGCTTTCTCCTACTACTGCTTCTTGTTGAACACTCACCTTGAGCCGATTATCTTCTCCCTGTATTAGTTCTGCAAGCTATTGTGCTCGCGTTTGGTTCATTTTCATATTTTTTTGCTATTGCTCCTTCGCCAAATATTATACTATGTTCTGTAATCTTCTTTTTATTAAGAGCACTTATCAGTTAGGGACATTAATGCTATTAGTACTAACCTGTTGACCTAGCACACATTATAAAATACTATTTGTTCAATCAAATCTCGCGAATCAATATTAGTAGAAGAGAATGGAAAGATCGTGTTTCCTTACACAAGTGATGAGCTTTTTGCAAATGCAGCTAATTTTCTTATCGAGGGACAAGAATTATATGAGGCTAGTATACTATTACTATGTAGTTTTAGTGCTGAAATCCGATATAACTCCCTCGTGTATGTTGAGTTAATGGGAAATCGTGCTGTCTGCGAAATTATTCGTGACGATGAACACCCAGCGACCCAAGCAATTTGTCATGCATTATCTTCCGTATTACCACAAGGATACTATCTTGGAAGCATTTCAGCTCACGCAGTAATGAAAAATTATGATGCTGACTGGCGAAACAAATTGCTAGACGTTGTGGAAGGTAAGATACCACTTAATCAAGGTATTCCTATCCAGAACAAACCCCTTTTTAACTGGAATCACTTGCGCTTTCGTTCTCCTCATGAAATTAAAATCGCTGAAGCACTTGATGCATATAAGATACTTTTCTTACCAAATTGTATGGCTCGCTTTAGTTCACCTAAACTACAAGAACGGAGAAACAAAGAAGCCGATTTTTTAGTTTGTCATGAAGGAAAGTGGGGTATTATTGAGGTAGATGGAGAGACGACTCATCCTAGTGCTGCCAAGGATCATGAAAGGGATAGGCTCTTTCATCTGTATGGTATACGTGTCATCCAGCGTTATACTGCTCAGCAATGCATTAATGAACCACAACAAGTAGTACGAGAATTTCTCAATCTCCTCGAAAAAATTGGTTAGACTGAAGGCAGCAGCAAGTCGATCCTAAAATAGCTCGTATAAAAATTACTTAAGTAGGCTGAGGTATTAGTTGACTCTTGCAGCAAGAACAAATCTGATGTATTTAATGTAGTAAAAATAATGTATGAAAATTACTATAATTTAAGCAATACATTTCAATAGTTTCCCCAATTCTGTTACTTAAACTTCCACATTTTCCCACATCCCAAAGAATAGTCTTGTGTACCCAACTTGACAGATTGCTTTAGTTTGACCTATAATTATAGAACATAATTTCTAAAAGGAGCGACAGATGAGCAACCAGAGTATCGAACAGGGACGTGAGGAGCAGAAACGAAATCGACCCTTCAATCCCAACGAACATCTTATGCAGTTAAGGAGCAAGCAGGGATCGCAGGACTATTTGCCTGTTCAGTGGCGACTTGTCTGGTTCCGTAATGAGCATCCAGAGGGCAGCATCGAGACCGAGATTGTTCACCTTGATCTCGATAAGGAGACTGAGGAAGAGACATATGCTTGGAATAACGATACGAGACGCAACGAGAAGATTGTAAAGACGGCTAAGGGTGTCGCAATCTTTCGTGCAACTGTAAAAGATGGTAAGGGCGGAGTGGCAACAGGTACCAAGATGGAAAAAGCAGCATCGTTTCCAGACTACGTAGAAAAGGCTGAGACAGGAAGCATAGGCCGTGCTCTAGCAGCACTTGGATATGGCACACAGTTTGCCCCAGAGTTGAATGAACAGCATCGTATCGTAGACAGTCCCGTTGATCGCGCTCCTAATGGATACGATAGCAACGGTTCCAACGGCAATGCTACGTTAACACCAGTGCGTCCTGCGGCTATTAATGGAAATAATACGAATGGTAATGGCCCTTCGTCCACAGCAGTCGAGACGCCGAGTGATGCGGGGTTGACAGTGACGGAGCAGCAGATTTCGAGCATTCGCAAGTTGAGCGAGTATCTGGGTAAGGCGGAGCCGGAGAGCTTGGCATCAATGAGCAATCTTGAGGCCAAGAAGGTCATTCAGCAGCTTACAGCGGAGTACCGGCAGAGTAAGAAGGCTTCCTAGGAAAGAGCGGAAGGTATATGGCTTCAGTCGAGTTAGAGTATGCCGAAAAACGGATGCGCCAGAAATGGCATGATCTGGTAATGGAGGAACAGCGCGGGGCTTCCGTGCCTGCGCTGGAGCGTATGTTTAACGCGTACATGCTGGCGGTCGAGGAGTACAACCGTTGCGTCCAAACGTACTCGCCTCAACCAGTTGAGTACGATAGGAAGAAAAAAGCCTCGTAGGGTATACAAAAATGCTCGGGCACATTGCCCGAGCATTTTTGTATACCCTACATTTACAGGCCCTTTACAAAATTCACAAGTGCATTTCCAACAGCATCGGCGGCGTCGAAGAAGACGAAGTGTCCAGCGTTGGGAACTGTGACAAGTTGCGAGTGGGGAATGTCGCGGTGCAGGCGTTGACCGTAAATGAGCGGTATCTGCTGATCATTTTCGCCCCAGATGATGAGTGTAGGCGCTTCGAACGTCTTGAGGTTCGATGAAACAGAATTGACGTACCACGGCACAAGTAGGCGAATGTGTTGCAGAAGAAGCTCTTTGCCAAGTTCACTATTCCAAGGATTAACGTAGTCGTCAAGGACGTTGTCGAAACGTTTGGTATCCACAACTGCGTTTGGAAGAGTGGCACGTAGGTCACGCATCAAGTCTTCGACCTCGGTGTGCTTGGGCGCATCGAAGTCCTGGCGCTTCTGCATGTCGGGCAGGGGCCAGTTCTCGGCGAAGGCGTCGAGATAGCAGATGCTATCAATCAAGACGAGACCCGCGACACGATCACGTATCAGGCGCGTTGCCAGGATTTGCGCCACGCCACCACCTAAGCCGTGCCCCACGAGTAAGATATTGGTCAGGTTCAACTCACGCAACAAGAAACTGAGCGTGTCGGCATGGCCCCAAGGAGAGGTATCAGCAGGCCAAGGGTGCGCGGATTGTCCATAACCAAGCATATCAATCGCATATACGGCGCGTCCAAGACCTGCAAGCTGCGGTATAATGTCGCTCCACGCGTCAGCACTCGACACGATGTCATGTAGCAGAACGATAGCGCCATCGGTGCCAAATTCCGCCCCTTGCAGGATATAGCTTATGTTGTAGTGAACGGCATGCCCAGTGATACGCTCCGGTGCGCGTTGTGCACGCGTCACATCTGAAGTATTACTTGCCATAATAATTTCCTTTTAATAAAGATGTATTTTATGCTTTGGCATAAAGGCTGGGTACGTTGTAGAAGGCACTGAAACCAGCGTAGCGTGCGGTCTCATCACCTAGTTCATTCTCTATCACGAGTAAGCGGTTGTATTTCGCTACACGTTCGCTACGTGCGGGTGCACCCGTCTTGATCTGACCTGCATTAGTGGCGACGACGAGATCAGCGATGGTCGTGTCCTCAGTCTCACCAGAACGATGCGAGACGACTGCGCTAAAGGAGGCACGCTTCGCCATCTCGATGGCGTCCATTGTCTCTGTGAGCGTACCAATCTGGTTAAGCTTGATGAGTATAGAGTTGGCGGAATGCTCTAAGATGCCGCGTTTGAGACGCTGTGTGTTAGTTACGAAGAGGTCGTCGCCAACGAGTTGGACGCGATTGCCGAGGCGTTGACGCAGCAGCTTCCAACCATCCCAATCGTCCTCAGCAAGCCCGTCTTCAATGGTGATAATAGGATATTCGCCAATCCATTGCTCGTAGAGGTCAACCATCTCGCTTGATGTCAAGGTGCGGCCCTCGCGCGCGAGCACATATTTGCCGTTCTGGTAAAACTCGGTCGATGCCGGATCCATGCCCAGGCAGATATCGACGCCCGGCTTATAGCCCGCGATTCCGATGGCGTCAACGATGACCTCAAGGGCCTCGCGATTGGAACTGAGCGATGGCGCGAACCCCCCTTCATCACCAACGTTGGTGTTTTGCTTGCGGTCATGCAGCACCTTTTTAAGTCCCTGATAAACCTCTGCCCCCATGCGTAGACCTTCGCGGAACGAGCTAGCGCCAACGGGCAAGATCATATATTCCTGCATATCCGTTGAATTGTCGGCGTGCTTTCCACCATTCAAAATATTCATCATAGGTACGGGCAGCGTACGAGCCGAGACACCACCGAGGTAGCGATAGAGAGGCTCACTCTGGGCATTGGCTGCTGCCTTTGCCACGGCGAGCGAGACGCCAAGAATCGCGTTTGCGCCAAATTTGGCTTTGTTTGGCGTGCCATCCTGCGAAATCATGATTTCGTCAATAGTGGTTTGATCGAGCGCATCAAGACCAATAATCGCGTCACTGATGTTCTCGTTGACGTTATTAACGGCATTGAGCACACCTTTGCCGCCAAAGCGTTTCTTATCCCCATCACGCAGTTCCACCGCCTCGTGTGCACCAGTTGATGCGCCGGAAGGAACCGAGGCAATACCAGTCGCACCACCCATCAAGAGGACCTCGACCTGTACGGTAGGGTTGCCGCGCGAGTCGAGTATCTCATGTGCAGTGACAGTTTCTATGGTCGTCAAATCACTTATATTATTTGGCATCTTGGGATGAGCCTCCATGAAAAATATTTCTGTTGTAGTATAGCTTATTCTGCGGAATTATTGTACATCGTATCTTGTGATAGGGGCAAGCAAAGGATAGAAATAAACGTAGATAGCGAAGCGTGGGCAAAAACATTGACATTTAATCTATATGGTCTAACTGATTACGCCCTTGCTCAGCATTACAGGGAGAACAAGGACGTAATAATGCACATCGAAAAATTAATCTGGGAAACAGACGCTCGTGTATAGTAGGGCGAGCCCCCATAAGCGTTAACGTAAGGCTCGAATGGGGATCAGGGCGCCCGTTGCCTGTAGCATTCCCCGAATGCGGCTCAGGGACGCCCCTCCCATACCACGAGAGCGCAGTGGCAACGGGTTTAGGTATGGGAGGGGCGTCCCCTTGCGGGCGCCCTGGCTCAACCACAGACCTCCCTTCAGCTT
>CAXTCR010000222.1:0-6491 GCA_964242555.1 uncultured Ktedonobacteraceae bacterium | reverse complement strand
TGTTGATATCGCCCACTACTACCCGCGCGCCCTCGCCCGCAAATAATAGAGCAGCGGCACGTCCAATGCCGCTACCCGCGCCAGTAATAAGGGCTACTTTGCCTGTGAGCCTGTTCGTCATTGTAGGGACCTTTCTAGTAAAATCGCAGGGTGTGATACATCAGCCCCGTACTTGTGTGAAAGCGGGGTGTGATACATCAGACCTGTATCCCAGCTATCTACAGATTTTTAGGTTACGGTTGGTATCTCGCTGCTGTATTTTTCGTAAAGCTTATTGACGACGATTTCGCGTAGACGCAGAACGGTTGTATGGATGTCGAGGTAGGATGTATAGATTGGTGCGATGCCCAGGCGAATGTTGTCGGGGGCGCGAAAATCGGGTAGGACATTCATGTCGTTGAGCAGAGCCAGGTCGATGCGCAGGCCCTCGACGTGACCGAGCGAGATGTGGGAGCCACGCTGCTGCACTTCACGTGGCGAATTCAGGCGAAATCCGATCGGCTCTAGCAGTGCTTTCCAAAGCGAGACCAGATATTCGCTCTGTCGCTCGGACTTTGCGCGTAAGTTGTCCATACCGGCTTCTAGCAGCAAGTCGACTCCTGTTTCAATCAAAGAGAGTGAGACGATGGGCGGCGTTCCGGTCAGGAAACCTCGTAGACCAGCTGCCGCTTGATAAGATGACTCGAATTGAAAGAGATTTTTCTGGCCCATCCAACCCGTAATAGGATTGCCTAGCTGCTCCTGCAGGTCGCGTCGAATGTAGAGAAAGGCTGGTGCGCCAGGACCACCATTGAGATATTTATAGGTGCATCCAATCGCGAGATCGACCTGAGCCGCATTCAGGTCCATTGGCACTGAACCAACTGAGTGGCTGAGGTCCCATAGCACAAGCGCACCTACTGCATGAGCCGACTTGGTGAGTGATGCTAAGTCGTAGGTGTAGCCACTTTTGAAAACTGTGTGCGAGAGGGTGAGAAGTGCGACATCACTGTCCAGTTGCGCTTGCATGTCAAGCACTGGACCATGAATGTCATCGGGAGAGGAGACAATCTCTAATTGATGCCCCTTGTCCAGCAGGTCGATTGCGCCTTGTAGAATATACATGTCCGAGGGAAAGTTGAGATTATCGGTAAGAATACGCGCCCGGCCTCGCTGTAAGCGCAGTGCAGCGACTACCAGTTTGAAGAGGTTGACTGACGTGGAGTCCGCGACAATTACCTCGTCGGGCTGTGCGCCAATGAGGGCGGCAATCTTCTCACCCACGCGTTCGGGTGCATTAAACCATCCTTCGTTCCAGCTGCGTATCAGACGCTCCCCCCATTGGCGATGCAGCAGGTCCTCGGCGAGTGCTACCGTCCCCTTTGGAAGACGACCGAGCGAGTTGCCATCCATATAGATCAGGTTCGGGTCAGAGATGACGAAGCGTTCTCTAAAAGCTGCAAGAGGGTCCTGTGCATCAAGCGTTGCAGCGTATGTCGCATCTAGCGGTACAGACATGATTTCTCTTCCTTCAAGTACACGATTGGAGCAGGTAGGATATGTTCTCATTATGGCATATGAGGGAATGGGAACACAATTTTTGTCGTGGTCCATTAATTATCATGTGGCACAAACCAGGACACCCGCAAGGGGAACGCCCCATAAGTTGAGCCAGGGCGCCCGCAAGGGGACGCCCCTCCCATAGACGTATCGCTGTATATAGAGGGGCGTCCCCTTGCGGGCGCTCTGCTAGCTACCTGACAATTCTCTCGATCTCCTGACAGAAACGTTCCACCTCATCCTCTATGTTGTAGTAATGGACGGATGCACGGACGACGCTGGTAAGCTTACGAGTATCCATGTCGAGTAGGGTGCTGCTACGCATGGAAACTGAGACGTTGATGTGAGATTTCGCAAGTTCGCGTTTGATGTCTTCCGGATCGTGGCCCTCGATGGTGAAGGTGACGATGCCGCATTGCGTGGCGCCCCGATCGCGTACAATGACATCGGGTAGCGTGGTTAGTCTCGCACGAAGTCCATAGGCGAGACTTTTGACGCGACGCCAGATTTCGTCGAGACCCAGCGCATTGGCGTAGTCGACGGCAACGCCCAGACCAATTTTTCCGGCGAAGTTGGTTTCCCAATTCTCGAAGCGACGGGCATCAGGTCGAATTTCGTAGCGGTCGGGGGCTACCCATTCTGCAGCGTGTAAGTCCAGGAACGGTGGCTGGAGCTGTTCAAGAATAGCCCTACGTACGTAGAGAAAGCCAGTGCCACGAGGCCCACGCAGATACTTGCGTCCCGTTGCAGAGAGCATATCGCACCCGATCTGCTGCACGTTAAGCGGCATCTGTCCCGCTGATTGACATGCATCGACAAGGTAAAGAATATTGTCTTCCCGTGCGATTTTGCCTATCGCGGCAACTGGTTGCACGATGCCGCTATTGGTTGGTACATGGGTGATGGCAATGAGCTTAACCCGGTCATCGAGCATATTTTTGAGTGCATCGAGCGAGACCTGCCCCTGCTCATCGTTGGGGATAACTTCTACGACTGCTCCTGTCTTTTGTGCTTGCTGTAAATAGGCGATATAGTTGCTTGCGTACTCGGTAGAGGCCGTGAGAATGCGATCTCCCTCTTTGAATGGAATCGAGTAGAAGGCCGTGTCCCAGGCACGTGTCGCGTTTTCGATGATCGCCACCTCGTCGCGTGAGCAGGAAATAAGTGTAGCTATCGCGTCATAAGTGTGCTCTAACTTGTCTTTTGCCTGTGCCGCAGCTTCATACCCTCCAATGGTGGCCTCTAGCTGTAGGTGTGCGATGGTGGCATCAAGCACTAGCTGTGGTATCAAAGATGAACCTGCGTTATTGAAGTGCAAGACGTGTGAGCATCCAGGAGTTTCCTGGCGGAGGCGTTGTAGGTCGAGGGGCATGATTCTTCTCTTTCCTGTAAGCAATGTACTAAGTCTCGTTCATCAATTTTGAACGCGCCCGTTCAAAATTGATGAATGAGGCATAAAGACTTCCTAATTTGTTGGTATCACCACGTGTCCCTGACCGATTGGAGGCATGTTAGGGCCTCCGCCTACGTAACGCACGGCGGTTCCGATGGCTGTTACCTCCATCCATTCGTTGTTGTGCATGAACTCGACCTTGAGATCGACGCCGATGACGCCGTCGGCTCCTAGCTGGTCGGCCTCGAACTGCATGCGCGAGAGGGCGAGTTCGCGGGCTTGATACATAAGCTGCGAGTACTCTTTCAGTTCGCCCTGAAAGTTTCCTTTGACGCCTACGAGCCAGTTACGCACCGCACCCATCGAATAAATACAGTTGCCCATCACCATCCCCATCGGCTGAAAGCCTTTATCGACAACGAGCCAGAATTCTTGGCCAGTCAGGTCCGAGGTAAAGGCGCGGCCTCGATAGCCCGGTCTAATATCCATTGCGTTACGTGGGTCTGCCACTTGCGTATTCTCTCTTTCGTTAGTTGCTCGAATGATAAGGGTACATCTTCCTTTAGGATAAATAACTCTACAGGTAAAGTCAACTTTTTGAGACTTGGTGAATATCTGTAACATGTGATATAGTAACAAGCACAAGCTATCTAGGGACGCGACTGCTTGCGTTCAGAAGAGGAATGAAACATCATGCAGGTTCGAGTAGGATGTGAGTTCCGTTATGAGGCAACGTGGCCTACTCCAACGGTAATTCAGGTTCAGCCCCATTCAGATGGAAACCATCGTCTAGTGCAGGAGACATGGGAAACTACTCCAAACATCGAGTCTCACCTTTACACCGATTTCTATGGCAATATTTGCCGCCGTTTGACTACGCCAGTAGGTGAGCAAGTGTGGCGCTATGATGCGATCGCGGAGGTTTCCGACGAGCCAGACCCCTATGTGCCAGATGCTATACAGCATCCAGTTGAAGATTTGCCGGACGATACGCTGATGTATACACTGCCGAGTCGCTTCTGCCTCTCCGATGTGCTCTCCGATCAGGCATGGTCGCTCTTTGGCAATGCTGAACCGGGCTGGGCACGGGTACAAGCGATTTGCGATTGGGTGCATACCAATATTCGTTTCCAATATGGCACCAGCACATCGACCACGACGGCTGCTGATATCTGCGCGCAGGGTGTTGGTGTGTGCCGTGACTTCGCACATCTAGCAGTGTCTTTTTGTCGAGCGATGAATATTCCTGCTCGCTACGCCTTTGGCTACTTGCCGGATATCGACGTACCCCCGCCAGATGCGCCAATGGATTTTTGCGCGTGGTTCGAGGTCTATCTTGGTGATAAGTGGTATACGTTTGATGCGCGCAACAATACACGACGTAAGGGACGCGTGCTGATCGGGCGTGGGCGTGATGCGCTGGATGTGGCAATGGTTACTTCTTACGGTTCTCCTCGTTTACAACGTATGACTGTCTGGGCAGATGAAGTGCCTGGAACGAGAGCGAAGCAACCAGCAAGCAAGGGTGTAATACATTAGACCCGTACAGAGCGTGTCTCTGCCCAAAGAGAGGATACTGTTGAAGCATGAGTCAGGGCCAGAACGACCTTGAAACCGTGATTGCATCATTAAACCTGCTAGACCCACAGAGCGTTGATTGGCAGCGCGTGCAGCGTACCGCATATCTGATACACCAGCATTTGCGGTACGACTATCCTGGACCAATCACCGATTTAAGCCAACTGCTGATGATTGTGCCGCCGGAGCAATATGGCGATCAACGCCGCGTGGTGTACCGTCTCGAAGTGTCAGCCCCAACAACTGAGATTGCAAGCGAGTTCGACCAATTTGGCAATCTTGTACTTAACCCGCTTGTCCCTGCCATTGAGAGCGCCGTTGATTTTGAGGCATGGATCGTGGTTGAGCGGCGTGCCGATAGCGACCCTCACTACATCGACGCGTCCTGGCTTACAGACGCACGCATGCTCACGCTCACTACATTGACGCAGCCTGATGAGAGGCTGCGCAGCGTCGCGGCGGGCTTTATGGCTGAAGGGCTACAGGGAAGAGAGCTTGCGCGACGCATCAATAGCTGGACCTATTCGGTGTTGAAGTACGAGAACGGCGTCACCTCGATTCGCACAACAGCAGTGGAGGCACTGGAGCTTGGCAAGGGTGTATGCCAGGATTTCGCGCACATTATGATAACGCTCTGTCGTCTGTGTGGTCTACCGGCCCGCTATGTTTCTGGTCACATGCTTGGCGAAGGTGGTACACATGCATGGGTCGAGGTGCTCCTGCCTGTCGCGGAGCATCCTGACAAAGCGTTAGTAGTGCCGTTCGATCCAACTCATGATCGTGAGACGAGTCTCAGCTACATCACTATCGCTGTGGGACGTGATTACTACGACGTAGCTCCAACATCGGGTTCCTATCGCGCATCGTATGCGGGACAACTCTCGGCACGGAAGCGTGTAGATTTGACAGTGTTGGAGTATGCAGATGCGGTGGGGAAGAGCGAGTAGCTACGGAAAGAGCAGGATGAGAACATCTATCCTGCTCCTTTATAAAGATACATGTTTTCTAAAATTATTAGGATGTCAGGAGCGATGCTTACGAAGAGACCATGAATACTGATCTGCAAACTGTAAATCTTGGCGTACCAGACGAACAAATTCAGGGATGTGTCGTTCTAAATTTGCAAGAACTTCAGGAACTGTTTTGGCTGGTCTGCTTAGCATCGATGCATGTGTGATCAGTACTGATGCTATTGTTTCCTTGCTCAAATAAAAGAGATGAACAAGAAATGTATCAGGATGCTGTGCTTCTATATCGAATGGAGCGAGTGCATGGTGTGGAAAGTCTTTTAAATTTTGTGTCACTATCACCTGTGAACCGGATTTTACAGCGGCAGCAAGTACATATCTATCTTTCTCATGATTTTTCATTGCACTAATTAACTCTTGGTAGTCGGTCACGATTGCATCTTTAAAAGAATTTCTGATTGCCGCTACTAATCTGTTCATGCTTTCCTCTGACTTACCATTCCTCACGAGATTTCTACGCATCTCTTCGAGAATATTGTCCGTAAAATGCGGACGATATAGACCTGCAGCGGCAGTATACAGTAATATATCGCGAAGAGATGCAGGATAAAGTACATTCGCGTCCAACACCGCCCCAAAAGATGACATAATGCAGTTTTCCTTTCAACACGTTACAAAAAGCGACCAGACAACCTGTCTGATCGCGAGTTTTCTTCTCTTACTCATCCTTTACTGATGCAAGGGAGAAAGAAGAAATTATTCATACATCCCTTCGTCCTCACTAATGCGTGCTATCTCTGCCAATCCCTCCATTCTTTTTGCGTCGCGACTCTGTTTATAAGCAAGAAGGTCGCTGAAGCGTATGCGCCGATGCGTGCCAACCAGTGTGTAAGGAATTTCATGTTGTTCAAGAAGCTTAACTAAGTAAGGTCTCGATACATTCAAGAAATCAGCAGCCTCCTGGGTTGTTACTTCTTTTGTGACGGGAATAATGCTGACCGCTTGTCCTCGCA
>CAXTCR010000221.1:0-6525 GCA_964242555.1 uncultured Ktedonobacteraceae bacterium | reverse complement strand
AGAACGTCTCAGGAGAAATCTGGTTCAAGAACACCTGGCTCAGGTTGGTCAAGCTCGCTTGCGCTTGCGTTGGAGACAAGATCTGATCCCAGGACAACTGGAAGTTCGGTGCGTTCTTCGCCATGTTGTAGTTGTACATCAGCCACTCGCCATTCGGGGAGGATGCGAGTTGTGACTCAAGCCCTACGATGGGTGGCACATCACCCACATTGATGAAGCTTTTGACCATCGCATCAGTTAAAACGCCATTCTTGAGGAAATCGACTGCATTCTTGGCCGATTTTGAGGCAGTGGAGACCGAGTAAAAATTGCACGGGTTCCCATAGACATCTTTCGGATTGCCTTTACCACCCTCTACCGCAGGAAAGGGAAACCAGCCGAGTTTGCCACTGCTAATAAAATCAGGACTGTTGGTCTGGAACACGGAGTAATTCCAGTTTCCTTGCAGCATCATTCCGGCTTTCCCCGTATAGACTAGAGCGGCGTCCTGGTTGGAGTCAGCGTTGGTTGAG
This sequence comes from uncultured Ktedonobacteraceae bacterium, assembly GCA_964242555.1. Lineage (GTDB taxonomy): Bacteria > Chloroflexota > Ktedonobacteria > Ktedonobacterales > Ktedonobacteraceae > JBBQVS01. The sequence continues at coordinate 6,013 of CAXTCR010000221.1, read as the reverse complement.
GTGTAGGACGTACCGAAGGCTCCCATCTTGACGAGGTCCTGAATCATCGTGTTCGCCTTGATAAAAGCGGGGTCCGACCATGCATTGGACTGACCATTAAAGACTGCATTAAAAACGTCTGATCCACCAATGCGATCAACAAGGAACTCCGCGTACATCAGATACGGCCATTGGCTCGCTCCGGCAAGCGCAATCGGGATGAGATTATTCTTCTTCAACACAGTGACGACGTTGAGCAGTTCTGACCAAGTGGCGGGGGGAGTCAAATTGTGCTTGGAGAAGATATCTTTGTTATAGTAGAAGAGTTCTGTCTGCATCCCAGCATTAGGAATACCGTAGAATTTGCCGTTGAAGGCAGCGTTGGAAAGGACAGAAGGGAAAAATTTGTTTTTCCAGGTAGGATCAGCGTTCAAATCGGGGGTCAAATCATATACATCACCTGCATTGACGTAGGATTTAAGGATACCACCGCCCCATCCAAAGAAAACATCAGGCGGATTCTTGGCACCCATTGCCACCTGGAGCTTTTGTTTGTAAGGATCATTCTCAAAGAAGTCCACATGGGCCGTCACCGCCTTCTGCATGCTGTTATAAGCAGCCACAGCAGCCTGAACAACTTTCTGTTCACCTCCAGTGCGGATGTCCCACACTTCAACAGTTCCTGTGCCACCTCCTGCTCCTGTGCCTGACTGACTACCACCAACACCAAAACAACCGGTCAGTGTCGTAGATAGTGCGGCTCCTCCCGCAACTTGTAGAAAAGTACGTCGTGAAACTCTTGTCTGTGCTTGCATCGCTCTGTCTCCTAGCATCTTTGCTTAGCAGGTGTGTTAAACCCACTAAGAATCTGTCAAGCTAAAACAAATGGAGCATATACTGGTGTGTATTTCTACAGGAGTACGTTATGTAGTTTATACGGAAATGATGCTTGCCTCCTTTCAATTGAAATATGCGGAATCAGGCTCCTACACGGTCGCATGAATCACGAATGGTGAGAGTTGTCGTTAATTCAACGCGCATACTGTCGAGTGGCTCTGCCGCAATCAGGCGTAATAGCATTGTTGTGGCTACCCGTCCCATCTCGACAAGTGGTTGGCGTACTGTCGTCAGCGCAGGGGTGACGATTGAGGCTAACGGCACATCGTCGAAGCCAACAATGCTCATGTCGTGTGGAACGCTGAGGCCGCGAGTACGTAACGCACTGTATGCACCCATTGCCTGCATATCACTTCCCGCGAAGAGCGCGGTAGGCGGTTCCGCCAAGTCTAACAATGCACACGTTTGCTCGTAGCCTGTCTGCTGTATAAATTCGCCAGGACGTATCAACGTCGGATCGACTGCAATTCCTGCATCTTCAAGAGCCGCGCGATAGCCAGCAATACGGTCACGACTACAACGAAGTTCCGCATCACCACTGATAACTCCGATGCGTCGATGTCCAAGCGAGAGCAGATATTCTGTCGCGGTTCGTCCACCAAGCCAGTTTGTCGCACCCACAGATGGAACACCGGGGCCTATCTCTCCACGATGATCGACCACGACAAACGGAATCTTGTGCTGACGCAACATGTCCAAGTTTTTTGACTGACTGCGTGCCAACACAAGGATAGCGCCATCAGTTGCTCCATCGAGGACTTTGGTAAGCCATCGTTGTTCAAGTTGCGAAGACCCATGAGTGGTCGAGAGGGCTAACCGCAACTCGGTTCGCTCCAGCACCTCTTCAACGCCGCGCACGATTTCTACCGAGTAAAGGTGAACGAGATCCGGCACGAGCATATCAACGATGCCACTACTCTTCTTCTGTGAGTTCTGTTTTACACGGCTACGGATAAAACCACTTTCTTCGATTGCTTGCTCCACACGCTGGCGCGTCTCAGGTGCTACATCTGGACGATTGTGAAGAACACGCGAGACAGTAGGGATAGAGACGCCAGCAAGAGATGCAATGGACGCAATTGTACCGCGCTTAGAAAGTGATTGTTTCATTTCCCTGATATCTACCTTTTACGTTAGAATTATAATAAGTATTGTCGATAATTTTCAGTTTGTCAAGAGGCGGAAGCTGAGACACTAGACGATAACTTGAGCATGTTCTCTCCTGAAGCATCTTGGAAAGCCACATATTCGAGCTATGAGTGGATTTCAGGTGAAATCGAATCGCTTTCTTCGATCACTTGCACGTCTCAATGCGACATCCAGACCATTGTAAAGAATGTATGAGATTGTAGAAATAGATAAAACGGCAGGAGATGTAAAATCACCATTTTCAGGGAACGTTTGTTTCATTTCCCTAGCAATCGTTTTTTACGTTAAAAATACAATGATTAGTACCGATAATTTTCAATTTGCCAAGAGGCAGAGATGATAAAAAAACGGTATCGTTCTTGTCGATGCTGGCGCGATGTCATGAATTGCAACCCGCAGCGAACTTCCACATGCGACATAAGGTAAATTCTCAAAGGACACCTGATAGGACACATTTGCAACCGAATATAACGCTGTCTAGATTTAGACTAACATCTTGAGCCAAGAACAGCAGTCATGCGGAAAAACAGGTGTTTTTCCGCATGACTGCTGTTCTTGGCTCAACACATATATAACCATTGGCATTTAGCAAAAAATGGGATACACTTTATCATGCTATTCAAAGCACTACATTGTATGGTCTACAGAGTTGCCAGACGAGGAGGTTTTGACGAATGGCACAGACACTGTCAAAGACGCAGGAGTATGGACTGTATATTGGCGGAACGTATGTACAACCAGAGGGGGCGTCACGCCTTCCGGTGAGCAATCCAGCAACAGGCGAAGAGTGGGCGACAATTGTCAATGCACGTGCAGAGGATGTGGACGAAGCGGTGCGGGTAGCGCGAGCAACGTATGATACGGTATGGTCAAAAGTTGGACCAGCCGCACGTGGACGCCTACTTAACAAGCTTGCGGATGTGATTGAGGGACGTGCACGTGAACTAGCAGAGATTGAGGTACGCGACAATGGGAAGCTTCTGCGCGAGATGTACACGCAGTTAAAGGCTATTCCCGGTTGGTATCGCTATTACGCTGGCCTTGCTGATAAGATACAGGGCGAGACGATTCCACAGGAAAAGCGTAGCCTCTTTAACTACACTCTGCGTGAACCATATGGTGTCGTCGGATGTATCACGCCTTGGAACTCCCCATTGATGCTCGGCTCATTTACTTTTGCACCAGCACTAGCTGCAGGTAATACTATCGTTGTTAAGCCCAGCGAACATGCCTCGATTTCTACACTTGAATTCGCACGCTGTTTTGAAGAGGCAGGGTTCCCCGCAGGCGTCTTTAATGTTGTAACCGGACTTGGTCTTCCAGCAGGCGATACACTGGCACGTCATAAGGTCGTCGATGTTGTTGGCTTTACGGGTAGTGGTCCGGCTGGAGCCAGTGTAGCAGCTGCAGCAGTTTCACATTACGCTGATGTCGTGCTTGAACTGGGTGGAAAGTCACCAAACATTCTGTTTGAAGACGCTCCTCTTGACGCGGCAATCGCTGGACTCCTCTCAGGTGTATTCGCGGCTTCCGGTCAGACATGTATTGCAGGGTCACGCGCTTTAGTGCATCGTCCTATCTACGATGAGGTAACAAAACGTCTGGAAGAGCGCGTACGTAGGATTCGCATTGGCAATCCGTTGGATGACGCAACCGAGATGGGTCCCATCGCCAATGAACCACAGTATCGTAAAGTGCTTTCCTACTTTGATGTAGCAAAGGCGGACGGCGCACGTGTGGTGACGGGCGGAACGAAAGTAGCGGACGAGAACCTAAAAGCAGGTCTTTTTGTTGAGCCAACCATTCTTGCCGATGTGCACAACAATATGCGTATCGCACGTGAAGAGGTGTTTGGGCCAGTACTCTCGCTTATTCCATTTGATACAGTTGATGAGGCTATCTCTATTGCTAACGATACTGACTTCGGTTTAGCTGCCGGTATATGGACAACCGACTTAGGGCGCGCCCATCATGTAGCAGGTCGGCTCCACGCTGGTACTGTCTGGATCAACACCTATCGTTCGCTATCCCCAAGCATGCCATTTGGTGGCTATAAGGCAAGTGGGATAGGACGTGAGAATGGTATAGAGGCCATAAAAGAGTTCACACAGGTGAAAAGCGTCTGGATCGAGACAGAGCCTGTGGAGGGCGATCCATTCTCTATTAAGCTGTAAAGCTTAACACATGGCAACACAACATAACGTCAATCATAGGAGATGACACATGAAGATTTCCGCCGCAGTGACGCGTGCGAAGGCAAGTCCATTTGTCATTGAGGAACTCGATATCGACGAGCCTCGACTCGATGAGGTGCTGGTACGGATTGTCGCCACAGGTCTGTGCCACACTGATCTAGTCGTGCGCGACCAGTGGCTACCAGTACCGCTTCCAATAGTCTTGGGGCACGAAGGTGCGGGCATCGTCGAACGGGTAGGATCAGGCGTCACCAAAGTTCAACCCGGCGACCATGTGGTGCTCACCTATGGTCGCTGTGGAAAGTGCGCGAACTGCCTAGAAGGAAAGCCATACTACTGTTTGCATGCCTATAAGCATAGCTACGGCGGAGGCCGTGAGGATGGCTCCACCGCATTGCATCAGCATGGACAGGACGTGCACAGTCATTTCTTTGCGCAGTCCTCCTTCGCTACGTATGCAATAGCAGGTGAACAGAATGTTGTAAAAGTGCGCAAGGATGTACCACTTGAGCTACTTGGACCGTTAGGATGTGGCATTCAAACCGGTGCGGGCGCGGTCATAAATGGCTTGCGTCCACACGTTGGAACAAGCATCGCAATCTTTGGCGCCGGTAGTGTTGGCTTGAGTTCGATTATGGCGGCACGCGTGGTGGGCTGCACCACGATTATCGCTATCGATGTTAAGCAAAGCCGTCTCGATATGGCGAAAGAATTGGGCGCGACACATACCATCAATGGAGCCGAGACCGATGCGGTGAAGGAGATTCAGCGCATCACAGACGGTGGCGCACATTTCACGCTTGAGATGACCGCCATTCCACGCATACTACGGCAAGCAGCTGACGCCTTGCAGGTCGGCGGTGTGTGCGGGGTAATTGGCGTACCACAATCGGGGACTGAAGTCAGCCTGAACATGACACCACTGCTCTTTGGAAGGACAGTGCGTGGTATTCGACAGGGTGAGAGCGTCTCCGACACCTTTATTCCCCAGTTGATAGACCTGTACCTGCAAGGACGCTTTCCCTTTGATCGTCTGGTCGAGTTCTATCCCTTAGATCAAATCAATCAGGCAGCAGAGGATACAGGGACCGGCAAAGCAGTCAAGCCCATTCTGCGTATGCCCGTCTGAGTACAACCCATTGCGTTTACTTCTGTTTCCTTTAATTTTTTTGTAGAAAGGTTTACCATGAACACTTCAACCGACGTGACAGAAATACTGGCGGCCTCTACCAAAAAAGCCCATGACGGACTACTTGCCTTTGAAAACCTACTACGTGGTCTCACCGATGCTCAGCTTCATCTTGCTGACACTGAGGGGGGCTGGACCGTGGCACAGGTCGTCTCACACATCCATATTTGTGGTTTGCTATGGATTGCTGACCTTGAGCGCATGCGCCACGAGCCAGAGATGTTCATGTTTCGTGAGGAACTGGGACACGATGTAGTTGGGGCACCGCCAGCAGCAGCGGAAGACGCTGCAAAGAAGATTGCAAGCCTAAGTCACGCCCTGGACGCGTGTATACCTGCCACTGACCCTTCTGTAATGGATAAGGAACTTGAGGTACCCACACTTGGCAGAATGAAGATCTCACAGTGGATGGATTTAATCATCGGTCACTTGCTGATGCATACGGATCAGGCTCGTGCCATTTTGCGTCAACGTGGTGTTCTACCTAAAGAGGGCGAGAACGCTCATTCATAATAAAGGAGGTAGCAATGGATTACGAAACTGCTGTGCAGGTATTTTTCCAGCCTGCTCCAGAAGGTACGCCTACGCCACGTCCTGTTGCGAA
>CAXTCR010000220.1:0-6583 GCA_964242555.1 uncultured Ktedonobacteraceae bacterium | reverse complement strand
GCATCTGTGATGCTACCATCAATTGTATACGAACCGGCCTTGTCTTTGATAGCATCATACTGCTGAGCAAAGTTGTCTGCACTCACCGTACCCGGAATGGGCACGAAGACTGTATTGTTCCAGTCGCCCTTCAACGTACCAGACTTGAACTTCTTGCCCTGCAGCAATTGGACGGCAACGCGAAGACCGCTTGCACCTGCACCAGGAGGATTGACAACGCCAAATGCTGTGAAGTTAGGCCGCTTCTGTTTGACTTGCTGCCACAGTTGTAAGTATCCCGCACGAGCCTCGCCAACCATGGTCGGCCATTTGCTTGGATTGGCCGTTACGACTGCTTGTAGCGCACCCTGTGCCATACCATCCTGCGTCCATACTCCATCAATATTTGGTTGTGATGCCAGCAGGTCAGCCATTTTTTGCTGACCAGTTGCCTCGTCCCAGTTGGCGTTCACGACGTTGAGCACCTTGATGCCTGGATACTTGCTCAAAACTTCCTTCACACCATTATAGCGTGCCTCATTCGCCGGGTGTCCAGCGATACCGTTAATGATCACGATATTGCCCTTGCCATGCAACTGGTCAGCCAACCACTGCATGCTCATCTTGGCCCACTCGGTTTGATCGATAACGACATTGATAGCCTCTGGCGCGGAAACGGCCTGGTCAACACAGATGACCGTAATGCCAGCGTCATGAGCTTGCTTAATAACTGGATTCAGCGCGGTTTGTGAGTTAGGGTCAATGATTATTGCGTTGACGCCTCGGTTAATCAGGTTGCGGACTTGCTGAATCTGACCCTGCACGTCTACGTCAGCACTCTGAACGACCACATCCTTTGTTAAACCCTGTTGCTTGTACTCGTCGTTGGCGGCCTGGATATCCGCGATCATCTGCGTACGCCATTCGCTGCCCACGAAACCATTGGAGACACCGATGGTGAATGGCCCTTTGTTCGAATTGCCCCCGCTCGATGAGGACGAACTGCTGTTGTCGCTGCTGCCACCACATGCCGCGAGGAATGAGACGCACAGCGTCAGAACCATCAGCACTGTGAGCAGGCTAAAATAGTGCTTTCCTGGGCGCGTCTGCTGAAAATGCTTCTCACCGTTGATACTTAGCATGAGTATCCTCCTAGATACTTGAAAGACACACAGTGTATGCAAAGCAACATACACTCCATTATAGAGAGCCAAAGAGATGTTACAAGAGTAGCATCATTTTGACTCGCTGTATACTTTCCCGCACCTCCTTTCTAACAATATCCCTTAACATACAGCACATCAACAACGCTCGATAGTAGAAGGCACAAGGGACACAGAGAACCTATGTCTCTTGCGCAGAAGAGTGTTGCATAGGAGAAGAAATGACGCTGGGTGCGTGCCGTTTCTTTACTTGCGTTCGATGTTCCTTGCCACTGGTGGAAAATGGGCCAATCGCTTTCAAGCCGCCTTCAAACCAATCATCGAGTTGGCGACGCGCAATATTCACATGCAGTACCTCATCAGCCCAATCAAAATCCTGAAATGTGGTCATCAGTGGATGTTTTGCCATATCGCGGGCAAACTCCCATTCCTGCCGTTTTCCAGGCGGATACTTCATATTTTTGCCCTCTACCTCCAGCCCCAATACGGCATACTGCTCTAGCAGAGACGCCTCCATGACAAAGACGCCTTCGTAGTCTCGCATAGGAATAGCGGAGGTGTTTGCATAGGTTGCCTCAACGCCAGCCTCGCCAAAGAGAGAGTGACGCGTCTCATCCCAGCAATGGCGCGAGATATCAAAATAAAAACTCCACGGCATATCCTTCGCCTCGCATAGTACCATCGCAAGTCCTTCCGCCACGTTGATTTCGCTTAGCCGCAACCCTAACATATAGTTGAGATGCTCCTGCGTTTCCTCAAGGGGTGGAGCAATATAATCCCACACGCGTGGCAAGGCATCATCTCGCACCAGCACATGGGGAATAGTATATGGCTTCAGTGATGCTCGTCTTGGTTGAGATTGGGTCCGTGGAGCAGTACCGTCTATGCCTCCAGCGGCGGCAATATAACCCTGTAATACTTGCTGCCACTCCTCTACCTGCTCCTGCTCTTCTTGCGTCAATTCTGTGTCTTGTAACGCTGTATGTAACACATGGATGTGCTCTTGCTCATCCGCCATGTTTTGGCGCAAAAGACGCACACTTGGATAGTCGGCAAGGTCATTTGTGGTCGCAAGGTAGGTCTGATAGGCATCGCATAGGGCAGGTTTGAGAACGCGCGCTACCAGCATAAGAAAGAGCGCACTTCCTGGTATGTGTTCCGCTTCGTCGCATAGAATTTCCAGTGCTACGTCGGGCACTATGTCAAGCTTATTTTTACTGGTACGAAGTTCACCCAGCCGGTGACGAAGTCCGTCGGCGTGAAGGGCATCCTCATACTGCAAACGTCCAAGCAACACCTTCACGCTCCGCTGCGGAATCGTCACGATGCGTGAAGCAAGCAAACGCATGAAACGTTGTTCTACATAGGCGAAACGGCGTAAACGTTCCGCCGCCTGCGCTACTGATAGCCCTGCTGTAAATACTTGCTGCAAACCTGCATAACGAACCTGCGGATTGCTCCTCATGGGACCTCCAATGAAAGCACATTGTGTAGTGTTTGGACGAACTACAGAGTGTTACAATTTGCTATGCTCTATCTCCACCAGTCTTGGTGTGCGCGCATACGCTCCTGCTCCTGTTACTGCAAACGATGCAACAGTGCAGCCTAAACGTGCACACTCTACGCTAGAATAACCTTCAACAAGCCCTGCACAAAAGCCTGCTACAAAACTATCACCCGCGCCTGTACAATCAACAGCCTTTACCGGCACTGCTGGAATTGTCTGCAAACCCGACCCGGTAATCAGGCAACAGCCATCTGCTCCCAGCGTAAGTACCACCACTCCTCGTGTAAGAGGGGTAAGCGATGTGAGTATTGTTTGGGGCAACGTATGGCCTGTGAGTTGTCGTCCCTCGTCATAGCTGAGAATGAAATAGTCTGTTTCGCTCAATGCTGGCTTCAAAAATGGAAGACCTTGATTGCGAGCATCCCAGCAGATATTTAAGACCGTAGTTGCTCCATGCAATCGTGCTCGACGAAAAAGTCGTTCAACCGCTTCTCCGGTAAATTGGGGCAACACAAATATGCTGCTCACCACAACAACCCGTTTCTCTGTCAACCAACTATCAGGAACACTATCAAGATCAAAACAGGCATTCGCGCCGTTAACAAAAAGAATGCTGCGTTCTCCATCAGGAGAGAGCGTGATCATAGACGTTCCCGTACCGGCAGTAGCATGACGTTGAAGTTTGTCGATGCTTACGCCAAGATGGACTAATTGTGTGCGGAATTGTTCACCAATGAGGTCGGCCCCACTATAACCAGCCAGCTCTACTGAGATGCCCAATCGCCCAAGTACTGCCGCGACATTGCCACCGTTACCACTAAGCGAAAAGTCGATGTGCTCAATTTCTTGAAGTCTACCAGGAGCAGGGAGAGCAGTCACAGCACGGCACAATACATCACATTGCAAATTGCCGAAACAAAGAAGTGCACCGCTCATTACCTGTTCCTCCGTACTTACAGTGTAAACAATATAATGAATGAGGAAAGCATGCGCCTTTGTATAGTATACGTCATATCTTGTCAAAGCTATCACAACAGTATACTATGAAAACAGTATAACATATTTTTTGTTGGAAACAGGAAGATTGCACAATCTCTCTATCGTATATTTGGGAAAAACATGAAAGAGGACAACGAGGGACCTCGTTATCGGCAGATAGCGCGTGTGCTTCGCGCCGAAATCGAAGAGCATCTGCATCCAGGGGATCTTATAGGTACAGAGATCGAGCTAGAGCAACGTTTCTCGGTCAGTCGTATCACGATTCGACGAGCGATTGATGATTTAGTACATGCAGGTCTACTACTACGACGGCAGGGAAGCGGAACCTTTGTCGCGCCGCCTAAAGTGTCGCAAGAATTGGGTATGCCACATAGCTGGACTGAGAGTATGCGCAGTTTAGGTCTTCGACCGCGAACCGTGGATTGTGAGATGCTGCAAATTATTCCACCAACATGGGTGAAGAAAGCACTGCAGATCGACACCCAGCAATCCGAACCAGTGTTGCGCATTCAACGACTCCGCTACGCGAACGAGGAGCCGCTCTCTCTCATGGTAGACTACCTACGCCAACATTTCGTCCCTGATCTCATCGAAAAGGGACTGGATGGCGAGTCGCTCTATGATACCTTAGAACAACGTTATGGCCTGGAACTAGCGCGTGCAGAAGACACGGTTTCAGCGCGTGGTGCCACGCTTTTCGAGGCCCGCCTCCTTGGAGTGACCGAAGGGGATCCAGTGTTATACGTTACCCGCGTGATGTACTTGTCAACAAGTGAGCCGATAAGTGCTGCAACGGTCGTCTCACGTGCCGACCGTTATGAATATCGCGTCAGCGGGTATCCACGCCGTCAAAATGCACTTGATTTGTTATAATGTCTCGTGTATGCTTAGCACAAAGATCATATCCATTCAACGCAGAAGGGAGTTCTCGTATGGTACGCATTGGCATGCTCGGCTGTGGCTTTGTCGCCACATTTTACATGCAAGGTCTTGCCCAGGTCCCAGATCAGCAGGTAGTGGTAGTGTATGGGCGTGATGCGGGTAAGGCTGCCGCTTTCGCCCAACGCTGGAATATTCCAGAATCAACCACTGATATGAAAGCGGTTGCCGCTCGCCCCGATGTTGATTTATTAATTATCGCGCTCCCCAACAATCTCCACCTGGACGCAGCACTCCTGGCCGCAGAGCACAAAAAGAATGTGTCCTGTACAAAACCACTGGGTCGCAATGCGCAAGAGGCCCAGAAAATGCTCGATGCTGTGCAGAAGGCGGGCGTAATTCACTGCTATGGCGAAACAGAAGTATTTAGCCCGGCAGTTATGAACGCTAAGTCCTTGATAGACGAAGGCTCAATCGGTCGGGTGCTAACTGTACGTTCACGAGAAGCTCATGCGGGTCCGCATGCACCGCATTTCTGGGACCTCGAACAGGCTGGCGGCGGCGCACTGCTAGACATGGGTTGTCATACTATTGAAGCAGCACGCTATTTCATAGGCAAAGATATCAAACCAGCCGAAGTCCTTGGTTGGGGAGACCTGATGGTGCATAAGGACAAAACGGCTGCCGAGGACAACGCTATCGTGCTCCTCCGCTTCGAAAACGGCGCACTTGCACAGAGCGAGATTAGCTGGACCGCTCGCGGCTCACTCGATCTACGCAACGAAATCTACGGTACTGAGGGCAGTATTTTTACCGATGTGACGCGCTCCACACCAATTAACGCCTTCGTGCGCACCACGAACACCTATCTACTCGAAAAAGCAGAATCCAATAGTGGCTGGATTTTCCCCCTGCCTGATGAGGCACGTGTCTACGGCTATCACGAAGAGGTCCGCCACTTTGTCGAATGCATAGCTCAAAAGAAGCAACCCCGCGAAACATTTGAAGACGGCCTCATCATCAACACCATCATTGATGCCGCCTATCGCTCTATTAAAGAGCATCGCTGGGTAACAATCGAGTCTTAATCACTACTTTACACAGTAGCATAACCGGTGCATAATAGTCTGCTTCACGACTTATGGGCGAGAAGCAGACCATGATGCAGCGGTTATGCTGCGTACTCCTACGCAATAAACGCCTTCGCGAAAAGATGTATCGAATCGAGGTTTGTCCGGTCGGCAAATGTCACTAGCAACTCCTGTACGCCTGCCGCCTCATACTCCGCTAAACGTTGACGAATGGTATCAGGTGTACCAATTAGCGCCCCCTGTATTCGGTCCCCGAAGAGTCTTCTCATCCTCTCAGGAATAGATGCCAGAGCTTCCTCCTCCGTCTCGCCAATCGCACAAACCGTTCCTGCAGTACGTAGAATACTGTTGTAGTCGCGTCCAACCGTCTGACAATGCTGTTTGATGACATCAAACTTGTGCTTGATCGTATCGATATCCCCATTCACATTGCAGGCATCGCCGTATTGCGCCACGAGTTTGAGTGTCACCTTCTCACCGCCTCCGCCAATAAGCATAGGAATATGCGGCTTCTGTACACCTTTAGGCTGGTTGATCGCGCCACGCACCTGATAATACTGCCCTTCAAACACCGCCTCCTCCTGCGTCCACATCGCCTGGATTACCTGCACAGCCTCACGAAGATAGCGTAAACGCTCAGGCGCATCAGGATAGGGATAGCCATACGCGCGATACTCATGCTCGTACCAACCGGCCCCAATTCCAAAGTTGAGGCGCCCATGACTCAAGACATCCACCGTGCTCGCCATCTTCGCTAATAGCGCTGGGTTGCGATACCCATTGCATGAAACCATCTGTCCAACGCGTACCCGCTTGGTATCGCGTGCCAGTGCCGCCGTACTCGTCCAGCACTCGAACGTCACCTCCTGTGACGGTTGGGGAATAGTATGAAAGTGATCGACAAGCCAGACCGACTCAAAACCGGTCTCATCTGCTGTCTGCGCCACGCGCGTCATCGTCTCGTA
>CAXTCR010000219.1:0-6656 GCA_964242555.1 uncultured Ktedonobacteraceae bacterium | reverse complement strand
TACCCAGGACAATGCCAGTGGCAACTTCACCAAAGTTGGTCAGCGTGTGCCTGTCCTTGTCAACATTAACGGCAGCGGTGGCAACGACCTCGTTCCCGGACTCAGTGCCAGTGTAACCATCCACCTGCACTAAATCATTCACGAAGAGAATACACACTGCAACCATTGGAGCGCAAGTTCCCGTTACGATGGTTGCAGTGTGTTCTTTTCGTAAATCAACCTTGACTTACGCTCCTCCTCATGGTACGCTTGCGACATACTACACAGCGAAAGGAGATACTACACAGATGGCAAACTACACCATAGTACAGGTCTCTGGGCTTATGAACACCGGCGCTACTGCAACGAGGTTTTGTCAGGCGTAAGTACGTGTAGCTTTCTTCTCAGAAGTACACACCCTTCTCCTCATATACCCTCCTGCTGTTAGCCACGCGATTGTGACGCAATTCCACATGCGTGGTCTTTTTATGCTCAGATCACCCTCACTTCCCCTGGCATGTCCCACGAAAAACGATTTTGCTATTACAAGGATAGTGCATGAGCAAATACACACACTTTGAACTCGAAGAGGACGAAGAGCTTGAAGAGGGCCGCTTCCGCAAGCTCAAAGCCAAACGCGTTCAGACTCCCAAACCGGCGAAAAAAGAAAGCTACGAGAGCAACGCCGATGTGCAACGCTGGCTGCAATCCCAAACGCTCAAGGAAGGCGATCTCAGCAAGGCCGCGTTCAACCCATCCTTCCTTGCGCACCAGCGCGACGCCTCATGGATACTTTCATCGTTAACAGACTTCTACGAGCAAGACCTGATCACTGATGTATTGCACGTCGTCAAAAGTGGAAAGGAGGCCAATGTCTATTGTTGTACCGCCGATCCGAAAACGGGCTTGACCTATGCTGCCGCGAAGATTTATCGTCCACGCATGTTCCGCAATCTGAAAAATGATGCGGTCTACCGCGATGGACGGACGCAGCGCGACATAGATGGCAATGTTGCACGCGACGGTCGTCGGCATCGCAGTAGCTTCAAGAGCGAGCGTGGCCGTGCGGCACAGGTCGCGTCATGGATCGACTTCGAGTTTGGGACGCAGGCGCTGCTCTACGACACGGGAGTGGCTACGCCCAAACCACTCGCACATGTTGGTAATGCGGTCCTGATGGAGTACATTGGTGAGAAGGGGGACGCTGCCCCACTCCTGGCCGATACCAAACTCGAAGGTGAGGAGGCACAGCCGCTCTTCGATGCGATACTCCACAATATCGAGCTATGTCTGGCACAGAACCGCATTCACGGCGACCTGTCGGAATACAACCTGCTCTACTGGCAAGGCGACGTGTTCCTGATCGACTTCGCACAGGCGGTTGATCCGCGCCAGAACACCGACGTGTTTCCCCTGTTCGCCCGCGACATAGAGCGCGTTACCCGCCACTTCGCCCGCTACGGCATCCATGCCAATGCCCAGGCAGTAGCGAAGGACATATGGCGAAAGTATCAAGGTTGAACCGCTCATACCTGCTTCTCAATCGTGCCGCGATTGAGAAGCAGGTATGAGCAACTCTTCCCCTATTGCTTCTCTGGAACATTTGCGCTATCATACGGGTGTCGCTACGTTCTTATCAACAGAGCGCATAGAGGGAGGACCTGGAACATGGCCGACAAAGAAACGAGACGCCAGCGTGTTGTGCCGAGCATAGAGCAAGGCTCGGCGCGTGTTAGTAAAGCTGCCGTTGGCAACGCCAAGACCGTTCAGAGCACACGCGTGGAGCAACGCTCACAACTATCTGCGTCAAAATCGCGATCAGGGTCCTCTAAAACGTCGACACGTGGCAAAAAGAGTACAGCTAGCAGCACACCGCGTAAAAACAGTCCATCGTACCGCACCGTTCCCAAACCAGCACCAAACAATGGTCCAACCGCCACCGAGTGGTTCTCCAATAAGTGGAACGATATGCAGCCTCATGAACGGCAGCGGGTATGGAGCATTGTCTTGCTCGTCTTGTCCCTCCTGCTCTTCGGCTCGTTAACCATATTTCAAACAACACCGTTGCTCGGCAATATCGGCAAACTCTTTCTGCTCCTATTTGGTTGGTCGGCATACCTCCTTTCGCTGGGCCTTGTCGCGTTCGCGCTGGCACATCTTATCGAGGGTATTCGTAACGAGCCGGTCTTACGCTGGTCGATGGTCTTTGGCCTTATCGCCATCTGGCTCCTGCTGATCGTCGAAAGCCGGCTCATCGCTGGCAACGAGTCGATTACCACTGGCATCATTGGCGGCATATTGGCACGTCCCCTATTGGGATGGCCTCCAGTGGCCGCGCATGTCATCACACTTGGCCTGATCGTACTGGTCGCCATCTATACGTTCCGCATCACCTTTGGACACGTCCTGTTGGCGGGTCAGTTCTTCCAGAACTTGCTCTCCGATGAGAAAAAGCCACTGCTGCGCAATAAGAATACACCTGCCACAACTGGTCCGTCGCCCTTCCTGGGTCAACGTCCACAGTACAGTCGCTATGGAAATGGCATGACCTCCGTGCCACAACCGGCACAGCCATTGCAGACACGCGTCATATCGGGCGTGAGCGAGGACGAGGACGATATTCAATTCGAGGCCGACTTTGACGATGAGGATGATGACCCGCGCAACGATATCAACATCCACAAGCAGGACATTGGCATTGTGCCTCGTGGCCCACGTGTGCCCGTCCCTCTGGACCTCGACAACCACGCGAACGCGGTTCGTGGCGCCCGGCAACAGCCACTTCCACTAGACGAGCATCCTGACAAGTTAATCATCAGAGATACAGGTCACATGGAAGACCTCATGCCCAACAAGAATCGTCAGGTGAGCGAGGTTCCGAAGACGCCGCAAAAGACACCGCGTATCGCCAATCCTATACCACAGGGCGAGAATTTCTGGATTCTGCCGCAGACCACCCTGCTCAATAGTCCTGATGAGGTCAAGATGCAGATGCTCGGCGATGATACCGAGACGCTGGCCCGCACCATTCAGGAGACGCTGCGCAGTTTTCGCGTTGATGCCGAGGTCAAGAAAGAAGACATCAGCATTGGCCCAACCATCATCCGGCTCGGCATTCGTCCAACTGGCAAGCCAGAGATGAAGCCTGACGAAAAGACGGGCAAGCTCGTTCCGGTGCGTGATGCCGCCGGCAACATCGTTTACGAGACCCGTACCCGCGTGAGCCGCATCATGGCCCTGCAAAACGATCTCGCGCTCGTCCTTGAAGCCAAGACCATTCGCATGGAGGCTCCGGTCCCTGGACGCCCCTATGTCGGCGTTGAGATCCCCAACAAGAATAGTCGCCTCGTGACCCTGCGCGAGGTCCTTGAGAGCAAGGAATATCAGACCGCTAAAGCCAAATCAAGGCTAGCCGTTGCGCTAGGGAAAGATGTGGCTGGAGTTGTGCGAGTGGGCGATCTTGCAAAGATGCCACACTTGTTGATTGCTGGTGCGACTGGTGCTGGTAAGTGTTTAGCATATAACGAACCAGTTTTCTTAGCCGATGGGCGTATTTGCAAGGTGCAAGATTTAATAGGGAAATCTGAGCAGGTAATAGGCGTTACTGATACAGAGACAATGACGCAAACTCCAACCCTAGCAACTTTTACAGAAAATGGCGTTCAGGAAGTTTTTGAAATCGAACTTGATAACGGTATAGTACTTCGTCGTACAGGAGAGCATCCATTGTGGGCAGCTTCTCTTGATGAGAACCAACATGTTGGCAAAGAGCCTAATGGCAAAGCGACACGAAGGACACGTGCCATAAATGCTGGATGGGTTCATGCAAAAGATATACGTGTGTGCGGTAATCGTCCTCATTTTGATGGTCACGTAATCCTTTGTCCAAGCAGTATACATCAACAAGGAACAGTTACGCGAAGTGATGCTGATGTTATCTTATGTGCAGCTTTAATAGCTGAGGGTGGATTGAATCAGTATGAACATCTCACTTATATGCGAACACCACGCTTCACAAACGCGGACCCTTTAATGGTTGATTTGGTTGCAAACGCTGTCAAGCAATATGATTGTAGGCTAGTGCTTTCACCACATAAGGTGAAGGGGTCCGTTGATTACTACATTTCGAAAAATACGCGTAAAGGAAGAGGCCAAGGAAATCCAATAGCTCGATTAGTACATGATTGGAAAATAAATTGTCTCGCTACCCAGAAGACAATTCCAGATTGGGTATTCCAGCTTCCTAATGAGCAAATTGCTTTGTTCTTACGCGTTTTCATTGATTGTGATGGGTGGTTCTGTGCTAGGGCACAGGGGACAGTATCAGTAAATGTAACACTTGCTAATCCTACACTTGTACAACAGCTTGGTCAGCTCGCTTTACGGCTAGGTATAGCAGGAACTTACACGTATAAAAGTAATGGACATGCGGGTGCTTGGTCTTGGTCTAGTCCAATGGTTGATGTATGGCAGGAAAAAGTCGGTTCTACTGTTAAGAGCGAAGAACTTGCCCTAGCAGTAAAAGAACTAGAAAAAAATCGAAGCAATGCTGCAACTGAGTGGTCTGCATGGAGAAGAGCACAATCCTCGCCGGAACAAACATTTAGCAATTGTCCAGAGGGCTATGAATGGCGTAAGGTTATTTCCATACGTCGTATAACCGCTCCTACAGTCAATATAGAAGTGCATAATGAAAATCATGCCTTTGTTGGGTACGCAGTTGAACACAATAGCGTTTGTATCAACACTATCATTGCCAGCATTGTGACGCAGGCCACACCTGACGATGTGCGTATGCTGATGGTTGACCCCAAGATGGTCGAACTCAATATGTACAATGGCATCCCACACCTGCTTTCGCCTGTTGTGACGGAGGTCGAGAAGGTTGTTTCGCTGCTCAAGAATGGTATCAGTGAGATGGAGCGCCGCTATCGCCTCTTCTCACAGTTGGGGGTGCGCAACCTCGATGGCTACCGGAAGATGCGCGCCGAACGCGCGGCAAAGGGGGACAACTCGCTCGCCAACTTGCCCGCCATTGTCATCATCATCGACGAGTTGGCCGACCTGATGATGGCCGCGCCGGAAGAGGTCGAGGGTATGATCTGCCGACTCGCGCAATTGGCCCGCGCCACCGGTATTCATCTTGTCGTAGCAACCCAGCGTCCATCCGTCGACGTTATCACTGGTCTGATCAAAGCCAACATCCCGACGCGTATCTCGTTCATGGTGAGTTCCGCCGTGGACTCACGCACGATCATCGACATGGGTGGTGCCGAACGCCTGCTGGGTCGCGGCGATATGCTGTATCTCCCCTCCGATGCTGGACGACCCGAACGTATTCAGGGCGCCTTCCTCGCAGATGAAGAGGCGGAAAGTCTCGTCGGCTACTGGCGTGAGCAGGCGGCGCAGCATGCCATCGCCGCCAACGGTGGACAGGGGATGAATCCCGAAGAGATACAGGCAAAGGTCGAGCCGGGCTGGGAGCTGTCAGAGCAGACATCCGACGACTTTGAGCTGGATGACGAGCTGCTCGACAAGGCCGAAGAGGTCGTGCGCGAATATGAGAAAGCCTCCATCTCCCTGCTGCAGCGTCGTCTCCGCATCGGCTACTCACGTGCCGCTCGCCTTATCGACCTCTTGGAAGAGCGCGGCATCATTGGCCATGCCGATGCAGGTCGTGGTGGTCGTGAGGTCATCGACGGTGGCACCGGTGGACGTGATAACGGCGGCTTCGGCGAGAGCCACACCATGTCCGACGAGGTCGAGGACATTATGGCCGAGGAACGTGCCCGCAACGATTTCCTCAAAAAGCAAGCCGCCAATGGCAACCTTCCAACGGTCCCACAACCCAAACCCGTCGAGGATGACGATGATGAGGAGTATCAACCGTTTTAAACATGCATGTAGGTAGGGAGCGGGGTGTGATACATCAGACCCGTACAGGCGTGAATGTTGTGGGGGCGAGGTGGGAACGGGGTGTGATGAAATCAGACCCCTACAGGCATTCATATACATGAAAGGGCTACTCCTTATGCAACGTCAGAATATTTCCAGCGGCGCTCCGTGGGAGACGGTAGTTGGCTATTCGCGTGCTGTCCGTGTTGGGAACACTATCGCGGTTGCAGGGACTACTGCGACTAATGAGGCAGGAGGGATTGTTGGCAAGGGCGATCCGTATGCGCAGACGGTGCAGGCACTTAAGAACATCGAGCGTGCGCTCAGGGAAGCTGGCGCTACACTGAATGATGCGATACGCACACGCATGTTTGTGACGAATATTGACGATTGGCAGGAGATTGGACGGGCACATGGCGAATTCTTCCGGGACATTCGTCCCGCGGCTACAATGGTCCAGGTTAGTCGATTGATCGACCCGGATATGTTGGTGGAGATTGAGGTTGATGCGGTTGTGAATGATAGTCTCGGGCGAAATGTGTAATGCACAGCGAGCGAGGGTGTGTGGGACGGGATGCGATAATGCTCTTTAACGAATACATAGGGATACGATACGCCAAAAACGTATCCAGATGTACTCGTGAAACAGCAGTATCACGTCCTTATCCCGATTGAGATTGCGAAGAGGACGTGATACATCGGTCCCTACGGAATCCCGATTGAGATTGCGAAGAGGACGTGATACATCGGTCCCTACAGATATCCTGATTACATTGTTAAAC
>CAXTCR010000218.1:0-6660 GCA_964242555.1 uncultured Ktedonobacteraceae bacterium | reverse complement strand
CTCCAACGTGGGTCCTGCGAAAACGGTTCCTACGAAGATGGGCGAATTCGTAGGGGCCTCATTCTATTACGCCCACGCAAGAGCAAAGGGATGTGCGCGTCCCTTGTTGAATGCACCAGTAATGCAGTAAGCATGGTAATAACAGTAATGAATTCCTCATCCCACTCATCCTGGTCACACCTCATCAACATCATTTAAAAGGAATAGTAGTAAGAATGGTAATAATAGTAATAACCCCCTCCACCAACATCACACAAAAATAATACCAGTAATGAAGTACCATTTCTAATCTCTTTCCCTTTACCAATCGTGTGACTTTTGTGTGAAATTTCTTCTTTTCATTGACGAACTCATCTTTTTCCTGTATTATAATGTAGCTAAATAAATCTATATGTTTGGATAGAAATAGATAGCACTAATTTTCGAGAAGGCACCCATTATGAGTAACCGCAAGGACAGCAAACTGACGGGCTACTGGGCCATGACACGCGAACAACGCGAACAACACAATGCCCAGCTCCTCGACGCACAACGCCTACAACTTCTCTCACCAGACAAACGCAAAGAATACCTGGAAGTCCTCTACACTCACACGCTCATCGGCAGCAGCATTACCTTCGACATGCTCAACAATCCCGACTATTCCCAACAACGCGAACACCTCCACGACGTGCTCACCAGCTTCCTGGACCGCCAGGAAACCCTGCTCGCATACCTTAACAAACCATAACACAAATCCCTACCACGCTCCCCGAGCGTGGTAGGGATTTATCGCGTCCTAGGCAGATTTATCGCCTATACCCTCTTAACCCCTCCAACTTTCCCCATCACAAAACGTAAATCCTCTAAGAACGAATTACGGCAACAAAATACTGTAGCAATACACAACGATTACCCGTATATAGTAGGGCTAGCCCCTTGTGGGCGTCCGTCCTGAAATTTTTATGGACTGAAACTTTTATGGGCGTCCTGATATTCCATACATTAATCACAAACCCATCAAATCCATCCCCTGTGGGAGGGAGCTTCCTATATATGCAATACGTCCAACGCGCACTACAAATCCTTACACAAATCCTACGCCTCCTGCGCTTCCTCAAGCCCGCACCCGGCGTTTTCCTATTTTTTATTGCGCCGGTCGTCGCGGAACTGGTGACAGGTTCTACTGCCCCCAACAACTTCTTCAATCCCCTGACCCTGTTGGTGCTCTGTTTTCTCTACGGCGGTGGCGCACTCATAGCCCGCGAACTCACCCTGTACTGGGGCAAAGGCTGGCCCACCCTGCTCATGCTCGGTCTCGCCTTCGGCATCATTCACGAAGGCATCCTGACAAAAAGCCTCTTCGACCCGCGCTGGCCTGATCTAGGCGCCCTCGCTACCTATGGCCGCCTGCTCAATGTCAATTGGGTATGGAGCGTCCAGACCCTTATCTTCCACGCCCTCTTTGGCATCGCCATCCCTATCCTGATCGTGAACCTGCTCTTCCCTAAACGCACTGCCGAACGCTGGGCAGGTCCACGTGCCCTGCTCCTACTCATCGTCATGTTCGTGCTCATCGTAGTCCTGGGCACCCTCTTCCTCTATCCCTATCGGCCCGCGCTCCTACCATACGCGTTAGCCTTCGTCGCCGCCGCCGCCCTTATCCTGCTCGCCCGTTTTATGCCGCGCGTGATACGCGTCCCCGCAAGTGCCAGTGTTCCTCAACCACTGCGCTTCGGCCTCATCGGATTTCTTGGTACCCTGACTCTCTTTCTCATCGCCTGGATCCTGCCGACAACTCTCGCACCCTTCTGGGTCGCGATTGGGCTAATGCTCGTGCTCGTCCTCGCCGTCACCTTCGTCCTCCTACGTCTGTCCGGCAATACTCTCACTTGGACCGGCAGACATGGACTCGCGCTCGTCTCCGGTGCGCTTGCCTTCTTCATCCTGCTCTCCCCCATACTCGAAATCACCATGCCACAACGCCACCTCTCCGGCCTCACCTTCATCAACCTCGTCATCGCCGCCATCCTCTACCTGCTTACCCGCCGCATCCGCCGTCGTGAACAACGTCAACAACAACAAATGCAACAACAACCAATAATCACCGTTCCATAACCGCATGAACCATGTCTCGCTGGACACCCGTCCTACCATTGCCCCATGTGATACAATTGTGTGCAACGAACCGCCGCGTTTGTTGCACTATTTCACTCCATTATTTACTTCCTAAAAGGAGGGCGCTATGTTTCGTTGGGACCTGTTCGCCCACTACCTGTATGGCGACCCCAATCTCATCTTCCTGCGCGCCGCCTGGACCACCCTGTGGATCTCGGTCGTCGCACAGATTGCTGGTGTCATCATCGGCCTCTTCTTGGCCCTGATGCGTATGTCGCGCTTCAAATGGCTCAATTGGATTGCCGGAGCCTACATCTGGTTCTTTCGTGGCAGTCCCTTGCTCGTACAGGTGCTACTGCTGTGGGATGCCCTACCAAAGCTCGCCGCCAACAACCCCTATCTACTCCTGCCCGACTTTGGCTGTGTGCTGGTTGCCTTCTCACTCAACGAAGGTGCATACATGGCCGAAATTATTCGCGCTGGCATCTCCTCGGTCGACTCCGGACAAATGGAGGCCGGTAAAGCTCTAGGTATGCGTTTCAGTCTCGCGATGCGCCGCATTATCCTCCCACAGGCCGCCCGCGTCATCGTGCCACCGTTGGGCAACGAGTTCAACAACATGCTCAAAACTACCTCGATTGCCTCTGTGATCGGTGTCTTCGAATTGACAAACGTCGCCACTACGTACGGAGCGCCCACCTTCAGCGTCTTCGAACTGCTGTTAGTCGCGACCCTCTACTATTTGGTCTTGACCACCCTCTGGACCTATGTACAAGCCTTGATTGAACGCCGGCTCGATCCCAACCGCAACCAAAAAGTGGAGTTGGTTGAAAGTAAGAGCCTCGCCGCTCGTATGTTCGGCTTAGGCACTCCCCGCATAGGCGGCGGTATTACAACAGGAGGAGGCAGGTAGGTGAGTACAATCATACCATCCGACGAAATGGTACACGCTGAGAAAATCGTGAAACGCTTTGGCAATCTGACCGTGCTGAACGGCGTCGATCTCTCCGTAAAGCGCGGTCAGGTGGTCGTGATTATCGGACCCAGTGGCTCCGGCAAAACCACCATGTTACGCTGCATCAACCACCTCGAAAAAATCGATAGCGGACGCATCTATGTCGATGGTAATCTGGTTGGCTATCGCGAGGTCAACGGCAGACTGGTCGAGGACCGCGAGGAAAATATCGCCCGCATGCGCTCGCAGATTGGCTTCGTCTTCCAGCGCTTCAATCTCTTTCCCCACATGACCGCGCTCGAAAACGTCATCGAGGCACCGGTCCATGTGCTAGGTCAAGGGAGGGAAGAGGTAACAGCACGTGCCCACGATCTGCTGAAAAAGGTCGGTCTCTCCGAAAAAGCTAACTCCTATCCGCACAAGCTTTCAGGTGGACAGCAGCAGCGCGTCGCCATTGCCCGCGCCTTAGCCATGAACCCCAAATTGATGCTCTTCGACGAGGCCACCTCCGCGCTCGACCCCGAACTGGTCGGCGAAGTCCTCAAGGTCATGCGCCAACTCGCCGACGAAGGTATGACCATGGCCGTAGTGACGCACGAGATGGGCTTTGCCCGTGATGTCGCCGACCACGTAATCTTCATGGACAAGGCCGTCATCGTCGAGCAGGGACCACCAGAACAGGTCTTCGAACACACTCAGAACGAGCGCACCCGCAATTTCCTGGGAATGATTAGCTAAATGCGTATCTACACCGCTCCACTGATTGCGTCAACGCAAGTACGCCCAGGCGCGCAGCTCCTCGAAGTGCACGCCCCCAATCTCGTCCAGACCGTCGGGCCAGGCCAGTTCTGCATGATCCGCTGCGCGGCAACGGGTTCGCTCGATCCCCTGTTGCGCCGTCCCTTCTACGTCCACGGCATTAACAGGACTCGTGGCACCTGCACCTTCTACATCCACGTACAGGGACGCGGCACCACATGGTTAGCGGCCCAGCCTGAAGGCGCCGTACTCGACATCCTGGGACCCCTCGGTCATGGTTGGACCCTGCGCCCCACTACCCGCACAGCGCTCCTCATCGGCGAGGAGCTTTCAATCTCCGCCCTCACCCTCCTCGCCCAGATCGCCCTCGAAAGTGACATCGCCGTCACCCTCATTAACAGCAGCCCAACCCTCGATGACAGCTATCCGCCCGCGCTCCTCTCCACCGAAATCGAATATCTAATCACAACCGGAGGCCAGAGCCCCCTCCTACAAACCGCAAAAGACATCCTTCCATGGGCCGACGCCGCCTACTGCAGCACCTCCCGCGAAACCTCCCTCGCCCTCTACAACCGCTTCGAGCGCATCCGCACCAAAAACTTTGCCCAAGGCACCCTCACCAGCCCCCTCATCTGTGGCACTGGCACCTGCTACACCTGCACCGCCGAAACCCGCACTGGCCAAAAGCTCGTCTGCAAAGACGGCCCCACCTTCGATCTCCGCGACATTGTGCGCTAAAACACTCCTCACAACAAATAACCTACCTAACTGTAGGGACCGTATTTATCACGTCCTTTGCCCCAATCGACCCTATCGGAGAAACACCACAACATAACTCCACATTCGTCCCATCACTCCTGCTTCCAACGTGAGAGAACCCCTGTATGGGTCTGATTTCATCACACCCTGCGAGTGCCTATAAACGTTAAAAGGACAAATGCACACTTGTACGGGTCTAATTCTGCTACGTCCCGTTCCCACTTCGATACGTTGGAAGGCCATACAAAACGTCGCCCATCCCTCTTCCCTATTCGCTTCCTACCCCCTATTCGGCAGCTGCTGCAACATCCAACTATTCCCATCAGGATCATTAAAGTAAGCAAAATCGCCCCACCCCTGCTGGTCAATCTCGCTAACATCAACGCCTCGTTTGACTAACTCTTCGCGAATGGCCCTCACATCCGAAACAACCATCAGAAGCCCTTTATACGAGCCAGGCTGTGCATCCGTAATGCCCGTTCCAACAGCTATCGAGCAGGCCGAACCTGCAGGAGTTAACTGCACAAAACGTAGCTGTTCATGGACCTGCTGATCAAAGTCAGCATGAAAACCAATCTTGTCCGTATAAAAGGCTTTTGCGCGATCGACATCAGAGACAGGTACCATAATCAGCTCAAGCTTCATCTCCATCGTATGTGCCATAAAGTTTCTCCTTCTCTGTATGTGTTTGTTTATCCAGTTCAAGTATATCCTGAAAAGAGGACGGAAACGACCCTGTTTTCTGCAACACCCTAACCTGACCATCCCTTACCCCGCTCACCCTATTGTCAAAACTTGTACATGTGTGCTATACTCTCATTGGATAGGGTAGGGACACTCACGTCTATTAACGTGTACGGAACTACAACATCCATCGGATAGGTTCAGTGAGTTTTCTAGCACGGAATCGTCAAACCGGGGTGTAGCGCAGTCGGCTAGCGCGCAGCGTTCGGGACGCTGAGGTCGGAGGTTCAAGTCCTCTCACCCCGACCAGGATGGCACTCAACAAGTGCCTCACTCTCCCAGCACAGGGAAATAAAGGAGTCTCAGGAATGCAGGGATATCAGATACATGTTACAGCCCTCGCTGGCTGTACACCACTGATATCACCTTTGCGCGCCGATGAGGGTAGTACCCCTTCATCAACGCGGCGAGGTTGTCCTGCCCCTGACTCACCTGGACGTGCAAGACGCCTCCCCACCTATCTCAAAAGTCGTCGTAGCAGACGGCGGTAGAACGGGCCTGTGAGGTGCCTTATTCATCCCTCACAATCTGCCCTCGGTTCTCGCCCTCGCTGTCTGCATGTGGTATCGGCTCTGACAGAGAGGAAAGGAACGCTATTCATATGCCAGTTCTTGTATTGAATTCCTCACTCCAACCTCTCTCGGTCATTCCAGAACGCCGTCTCATTGTATTGCTTTCTAAACAGAAAGTGACCTTTGTAGATGATCGTGTGCGTCAAGTGATCGAAGAGAGTATCTCGGCCCGCCGTCTTGAGTTAGAGCGTCCCGTAATCGTACAGTTGCTCGCCAACGTGCGTGTACCACGAGTCGCCCTCCAACCAACGCGCGCCAATATTCTTCTACGCGATGACGAAACATGTCAGTATTGCGGCAAACGTGGTCGCGACCTGACGCTCGACCATATTATCCCGCGCTCCCGCGGTGGACAAAGCACCTGGGAAAACCTCGTGGCCTCCTGCAAACTCTGCAACGGCAAAAAAGGCAATCGCCTCCTCAAAGAGGTCAATATGCGTCTTCTGCGCCAGCCACGCGCCCTTTCCCAGGAGTACGCGGGCTTCTTCCTGCTCCGCTACCCCAAATTGCGCGAAGCCTACGAAGAGTTCATTAGCACCTCCCTAGGCAACACCTACCGAACCTTCGACGACGGCCTGCAATCCGCCTAACTATCGCTGTAGGGACCGTATTCATCACGACCTGCTCAACACATTTCAAGTGTTGAGCAGGTCGTGATAGGAATAGTTCACATATGTAAACTCGGTAATCATCTTACCGAGCACAGACCTGCCTCATCACATCTCGTACTAACCAGTAATATCGGTAATATCACATGCTCCATTGGAGCACCAC
>CAXTCR010000217.1:0-6681 GCA_964242555.1 uncultured Ktedonobacteraceae bacterium | reverse complement strand
TCCCTCTATTCTATTGGCAATCTGATTGGCACTGCTTTTGGACTCGTGATGGGCGGTTTGGTTGCCGACTACTTTGGCTGGCACTGGGCTTTTTTCATCGTTGGTCTCCCTGGCTTAATTGCAGCCTTCCTGATCTGGCGCGCCGTCGAACCCCGTCGAGGCGTTTATGAAAGCGATGAGGGAGATGATGTCAGCGCGACACATGGGAGCTTAGGAAGCGACTTCTGGAAAGCAGTAAGGCTTCTCTTCAACATTCCTACCTACTGGGTCTTGCTGGGTGCATTCATCTTCAGCTTCTTCACCATTGGAAGCGCGTCCACCTGGATTCCAACGTACTTTAAAGAGGCGTTTGGTTTGACGCTGAGCCAGTCAACCTCCATCTCAGGTGGCGTACTGGCTGGAGGCAGTCTTATTGGCACCCTAGCAGGCGGCTGGCTCGCGGACTCCTTGCAACGAAGACGCAAACAAGGCCGCATGATTGTTGTCACGCTCTCCTTCTTGACAGGAGCACCACTGACATGGCTAGCTCTGTCACTGCACACATTAATACCATTTATCACAGTGTTTTCACTTGCTATTGTGTGCCTGACACTCTGTTTAGGACCTCTGAATGCAATCATTCAGGACGTGATTCTTCCAGAGGTACGTGCGACAGCATTTGGGCTTGCACTCCTCCTGGCACACCTGCTTGGTGATGCAGCATCGCCGACGATCGTTGGCATCCTCTCAGACAGGTTTCGTGCCTTAGGGTATAGTGACTCGCTGGGATATGCCCTACTTGTTACTGCCCCAACATGCCTTGCCCTTGCCGGCATTGTAAGCCTGCTCGGGCTTCGCACTGTGGCTCGTGATATGGGGCGCATGCAGGAGCAGCTGCACGCAAAGCATACCAGGAAGTAGCAAAGTAAAAAGCAGAGCCTCTCTTTAGAGAGAGGCTCTGCTTTTTTAAGAGCGGGTTACGGGATTTGAACCCGTGGTCTCAACTTTGGGAAAGTCGCATGTTACCGCTACACCAAACCCGCATGTATCTCACCAACAGAGGTGATTATAGATGATACATTGGGAAAAGTCAAGCGACAACATAGAAAAGGACTAGTCCAACAATGGTAGACTAGCTGTTCTTTTTTGCCTTTTCCTGCTGTGCTTTGCGCTCTTTATAAAACGACTTTGGTTTTGGACGATGCTCGGTATCCTCATATGCGGCTGGCGCAGCATCTTCACGAGCAGCCACCTCCGCCTCATCGCGCTCACTCACGAGTACCTGCAGATCGTTATAAATGTTATAATTGTCACTCACCTCACGCATGCGAAGCATATGACGCAACACCTGAATTTGTGTAGTATTTGTCTTGTCGTTTTTCGCGGGTTCGGCCCTTCTCAACAGCATGTCGACAAGGTCCATACTGTCATCATGCGCCCCAATGTTTTCGAGACGATCACGTACCGTCAACAACTGCTCATATAAGTTCACGAATACTTCCTCCTGGCAAACACTAACGCTATTCTTTACCACAGCTATGGTAGCATAGCTCCTTCATAGCGTCAAATATCCATGACTGATGTCATTCCTTAGCATCAGGAAGAGCAATGAAAAATGTTGTGCCTTCACCAGGCATCCCTGTGCTTTCGACCCAGATCGCTCCCCTCATTGCCTCAATAAGTTGCCGGCACAGGTAAAGACCTAATCCTGAGCCTCGCTGCATACTTTTCAATGCATTAGGCAACCGCGTAAACTTTGTGAAGAGCCGCTCCTGATCTTCCAATGCTATCCCATCACCTTGATCCCGAATAGAGAGCACAATGAATGTCTCGTCCTGTTGTGAAGTAGAGGAGGGAGTGTGTGTATGAATAGCCGGTGCATTCATACGTTCGGCCCGGATAAAAATATTCGTTTTTTTCGGTGTATATTTTAAAGCATTACTTAAGATATTCAGCAATACCTGACGAAGGCGCGATTCGTCGACGTACACATACAACTCATCTGCTACACATACTTCAATTTCCCTCTGCTGACGTACAATGTTCGGCTCAAGAATGTCCAGTACCGGCAGTAAGACCCGAGACAACTGCACCGTGTTCAGCATGAGCGCGATCTCTTTTTGTTGCATCTGACTGGTATCCATCACGTTGCCCAGCAGAAGAATAACTTCCTCGGACGCCCTAAGTGCTCTATTGGTAAAAGCGTTTCTATTCTTCTCGCTAAGTGTGCTACCGTGGATACTCAATAATTCCAAATATCCCTGGATAGCAGTCAAAGGTGTTCGAATTTCGTGAGATGCTGTGAGCAGAAAGTGATTTTTCAATTGCTCAGACTCCTCGGCTCGCTGCACTGCCTCGCGTAGCTCCATATATAAACGAGCATTTGTAATGGCGATACTTGCTTGCAGGGCAATCTCCTGCAGCATTTCTACATGACGGATGGTATAGGTATGGGATGTATAACTTTGTACTGAAAGCATACCAAGAACTTCTTTGCCAAAATGAAGGGGAACAAAGAGAAACGACTCGGATACACGATGACTTCCAATAAAATCATCGTATTCATCATCCGGACCTCTGCCTTCAATCATATCATCATAGATTTTATACTCTTCATGTGTGGAGAACAAAAAATACTTTTCTTCTTGCAAGAATAACTTTCGTGCCAATATGGGGAATAAGTCATAGTTCTCTGGCTGATACACAATGCCCTCATCAACGACATATTCTACGGTTAGCTTGTCGCTTGAATGGAAGTAACGAAAAGCGATAAAGGCATCAAGAGGAATAATACGTCGCACTTGCTTATAAATCGTCTCGTACACAGAGGGCAAATCCTGTAAGGCATTTGGGGCGAAGAGCGCATGTCCAATTTCGACGAGCGTGGCATATTCTTGACTGCGCTTCTCCGCCTCTTGATATAAGCGTGCGCCTTCAATAACGAGAGCCGCTTGATTTGCTAATAACTCAAGACACTCCATCATCCCCTTATCAGGACGCATTCCGTCCAAAGGTGCATCTGGTGTCAGTAATCCTAATAGTGTATTATCAGCACTTGTAAGCGGCACAACAATCATATCTGTCGCCTGCCACATGTCTTGAATAGAGGGAAGGGTTACGCGATGTTGTTCATCCTGTATAGTTAGAAAATGCTTCGAGATTACTTCATTCTCCCAGAGCGGCGACTCCGTCGGAATGAAATATGAGTCGCTAACACGGTACATCTGATCAATTAGTAGTGCCACGACAGCGTTTGGAAGCGGATGCTGCTGGAGATATGCATCCTCTTGAGATGTGATGCCATGAGTAGCTTGCGCATGAAAATATCCATCTTCTTGCAGAATATAGAGAGCAGAATAACGAAAGCCTAGTGCTTCACAAGCTGCAGCTGCGACTCGATGAAGCAATGTAATGACATTTACTTGCAAACGCAAAGAAGAATCTATATCGGTAAGATATTTAAGCACTCTTTGTTGACGGAGTATGTTAGAAGATTGCTGCATAAATGCTGTAGTAACTGGTTCAGGATTTTGTGACATATGTTACGTTCCAACCTCCCCACATTAGATGTTTCAACTACTAGGAGTATATCATGAAGCTATTAAATACGTAAGCTTTCTAGTTATTTTTTAGTATATTTTACTACTCGAAAAAGGCAGCTATAAATTGTCTTGACAGTAAGTACAACACATCCGTATACTGAAGACAAACGTAAAACACTCACTCTACGAATTGGACACTATCTTTGCTTATTTCTAGCGTAACAAACACCCGCATTAAATATATTCGCAGCCTTGCACATCGTTCAGAACGAGAACAGGCACAACTTTTTTTTATTGAGGGGATTCGTATCGTCGCCGAAGCGGTTCAGATGCATGCTCACATTCAAACGCTCGTCTACGCACCAGCCCTGCTAAAAAGCACTTTTGGCATGGAGTTGGTGCGCCAGCAGGAACAACTGGGCGTAACGAGTCTGGAAGTTTCTGCAGAGGTGTTCAAAAGCGTATCCGTCAAGGACGGTCCTCAGGGGCTAGGTGCTGTAGTCTCCCAAAGTTGGGAACAGTTAGAGACGCTGCAGGGAAATGAAGGACTCTGCTGGGTAGCACTTGATTCGGCACAGGACCCCGGTAACATCGGTACGATCTTGCGTACAAACGACGCTGTTGGTGCCGCAGGTCTGATACTTCTTGGTCAAAGTGCAGACCCTTACGACCCAGGCGCCCTACGAGCAAGCATGGGCGCAATTTTTTCTCAACGCCTTGTTAAGGCAAGCTTCGCCCAATTTGTGCGCTGGAAGCAGACCCATGGAGTTACGGTGATTGGCACCTCTGATAAGGGATCCGTTCCATACCGTACAGCGACCTACAAACGTCCACTTGTGCTACTGATGGGTAGTGAGCGCGAAGGCTTATCGCAAGAACAACAAGAGGTCTGCGATACAATGGTACGCATTCCAATGGTTGGGCGTAGCGATTCGCTTAACCTCGCGATAGCAACAGGCGTAGTGCTCTATGAAATTTTCGCTCAAAACAACCTGTAGAGACCACTCCAGTACGTCCTACCTGCCTTTGAACATCACTGAGTAGCACGTGCTGAAGAGGTTCCTACAGGGCTTCCACGTATACAAGGTTTGTATAAAACGTGCTACCACCCGCAAAATCTGCAAGCCTATCGGATGTGGTCCAGTTGACGTTGCGCTGATCTGAGCTATACATTGGCCACCAGACTGTCACGGTAGCCAGCATACCGGGACGTACGTCTTCGGTAATACTGGCAACAAGCTCACACGAACCACGCTCATTATGAATGCGAACTCGTTGACCGCTCCGAATACCGCGTATTTCTGCATCTTGTGGATGCATGCGTAGCGTGGGTGCATGCTCTTTTGTCTTTAGTGTGTCCACGTTCGCAAATGTCGAACTGACGAAATGATGTGCAGCGGAACACAGTAGCGGTAATGCCTCGTCAGCAACCCGTTCATCACGTGTCTCATCGCTCATACGTTGCGCTTTTTTGGGTTTTCTCGTTTCTACCTCCGGCACCCAATCAGGAACGGGATCGTAACCTTTTGCCGCCGCTTGCTCAGAATAAATTTCAACCTTTCCTGAGGGCGTGTGGAACATACCGTTCGCAAAGGGAATACGCTCCTCATCGGGAATATGAAATGGAATGGTTCCCTCGGCTTGTAGACGTTCCATTGTCAACCCTTTAGCGCAAAGATTAGTCGCGGCAGTGGCATCCACGACTCCACGTATGACTGTTTCTGCATCCTCAAAAAGCCACGATTCCTTCAAATTAAGCGCCTCTGCTAGTGCCCGCATCACATCCCAATTGCTGCGTGCCTCACCAAGCGGTTCAATCGCCTGCGCATTATATTGCAACGCGAGGTGCCCATAGGGCTTATGCACATCAACCTGCTCTAGCTGGCTTGTCGCTGGCAGCACGATATCCGCGTAGCGTGCTGTATCAGTAAGAAATAGCTCATGTACAACGGTAAATAGATCAGGCCGCTGCAAGCCCTCGACGATCTTGCCAGCGTTAGGTGTCGATGCGACTGGATTGGCATTGTAGACATACAGCGAAAAGACAGGCGGCTGAGCCTCACCCGTTAAAATGGCACCAAGTCTGTTCATGTTAAGCGTCCGTGGCGCTGGCGGGCACACTCCCTCCTCATCGCGCTCGATAGTCCCAGTTTTCCATCTAAACCAATCGCTCGTGCTATACATAAGCCCGCCGCCACGAATACCGTATTGTCCAGTTACAGCGGGCAAACATGCTAATGTGCGTACGGTTTGACCACCATTTGTATGTCGATTGATGCCATCACTGATACGTATCAAAACAGGCGTCGTTGTCGCATAGCTTCTTGCCAGGTCAACAATAGTTTCAATAGCTAAACCGGTAATCTCGGCAGCTCGTTCGGGTGGCATCTTTAAGACGCGTTCTAGGAGGGCTTCCCAGCCCAATGTGTGTTGTGCAAGCCATTGCTGGTTGTGTAGTCCTTCACGCACCATGACATGCATCATTCCAAGCGCAAGCGCGGCATCACTTCCTGGCAGTGGTTGGATATGCTGGTCAGCAGAGCGAGCCGTCAGCGTACGAATTGGATCGATCACGACAACACGCGCACCAGCATGCTGCGCTTTACGCAGGTACGGCATAACATGTGGCGCAGTACTCGCTGGATTGCTTCCCCAGATAAGAATGAGCTTGCTCTCGGGCAGCATTTCAGGAGAGGGTGCGAGCCTGCCTCCTACCGTGAGCACGACCGCCTCTTCCGCCGCAGCCCCACAAATAGTACGGTCCAGTCGACATGCGCCAATACGATTCCAGAAGCGTGTGTCGGCTACTTCGCCCTGCACCAGACCAAGCGTGCCTGCATAGCTATAGGGAAGGATGCACTGCGCTCCATGCTGAGCGATGATGTCTTTCCAGCGCATTGCTATCTCCGCAATCGCATCCTCCCATGAAATACGCTCAAATTCTCCACTCCCCTTCGGACCAACACGCCTCATAGGGTACAACAGCCGTTCGGGATGATACACACGTTCGAGGTAGCGATTGACTTTAGCACATAACCAGCCCTGTGTAACCGGATGGTCCGCACGCCCACGCACACGCACAGCTTTGCCCTGTTGATCTACCAGCGTCTCTAATGCGCAGGTGTCCGGGCAGTCGTGTGGACATGCGCCATGTACAACG
>CAXTCR010000216.1:0-6721 GCA_964242555.1 uncultured Ktedonobacteraceae bacterium | reverse complement strand
CGTCGGCGTGGTGGAGTGCCGAAAGACGAGCCGCCTCAAAGTAATTCGCGTCCATGCAAACGAGTACGCTCAAGCGACCAAGCGGAGTTTCCCAAACAGGCATGCCGAGATCGCCATCACGTGCCCAACGCGGATCTGAGATGAAGGAGTGCAGCTTGCGATACGTTCCCACAAGTCCCTCGGGTCCCAGTAGTGCAACGCTGTTATAGTAGACAGAGGTACGTGGGTCTAGCTCAGGCAGACTTACGGCGATGTAGCAGTTATATGATGACGCGAGGTGCGCGAAGCGGTCGGTAGTGGGACCTGGAATAGGCTCGACATGTGGAGCGATCTCCGCACGCGATTGCCAGCAATAGCCTGTTGTCGCAAGTTCAGGAAGGACAATAAGTTTTGCATCATGCTGCGCAGCCTCCTCAACGAGTTCGAGCAGGCGGGCGACATTTTTTTCTTTCTCACCCAGTGTTGGTTCAAACTGGATAGCAGCCACACGATAAGAAGACGAGGGGGACGAAGGCGTACTCATAATCTCTCCTGTTGGATATGGGACAGAGGACGCGATAAATCGGTCCCTACGAGGCCGCGACACATAGACTTCCATAACGAACTTGTACAAAAGATACCACTAGCCTCGGGAATAATCAAGGGGACTGTGAATAGTACTAGAGAGCGTAAAATGCAGACAGGATGCGTAAAGACATGTTCTGTCCGCGTTTTACGCTCTCTACGCTATGCTCCGTGACACTTCTTGTATTTTTTGCCACTTCCGCAGGGGCAGGGATCGTTCCGTCCAACACGACCATTTGACATAGGACGTTGTTGCACGTTGTTTGTCCCTTGCTTCGCATGACCTGTACCGTTGCGCCGTGTGTTGTTGGCCTTCGCAGGCTTCACGTCATCATCGCTCTTCGCCTGACCGCTGGCTTTAGCAATGGCGTCGGCGTTAGTACGAACGTTACGTGGAGCAGCCTTGCGCTGTGGTTCTGGCCTATTGATGGTGACGGTCAATTCATTCCGAAGCATCTTGAGCAAGGCGTCAACGGTGTAGTGCTGGATGGCCTGTTTCAGGTCATCAAACATGCGGAACGCCTCGTTTTTGAACTCGACCAGCGGATCACGCTGTCCGAGTGAGCGGAAACCGATACCGGCACGCATCACGTCGAGCGCGTCGATGTGGTCCATCCACAGGCGGTCAACGATCTGCAGCAGGTAGGAGCGCTCGAACTCGCGCAATAGGTCGGCGTCCTCGGCCCCCTGCTCATGCGCCTGACGCTTCAGGCTTTCGCCTCGCTCCTCATAATGATCGACAACAAGCGTGATAAGCTCTTGCTTGAGGGTCTCACGACGTACCGCGTTGAGGTTTTCTGGTACGATCTCCTCTGGTACATGCACCCAGACTTCCAGTGCTTTGAAGAGGTTCTCTAACTGCTCCTCTTCTGTAACCATATTGCTAGGAATGTAGGCATCGACAAGTTTAGAGACCTCGGCGCGAATCATGGCGAGGATGCGGTCGTGCATGTCGCCGCGCTCAAGTACGGCGCGCCGGTCGGCGTAGATGACCTCACGCTGTTTGGCAATTACGTCGTCATAGTCAACGACGTTTTTGCGGATGTCAAAGTTGTAGCCCTCGACCTTGGCCTGTGCGCCCTCAATAAAGTTCGAGACAAGACGGCTTTCGAGTGGCATATCCTCGTCCATACCGACGCGCTCCATAACCTTGCCAACTCGGTCGGCGGCGAAGCGGCGCATTAGCTCGTCGTCAAGCGCCAGGAAGAAGCGAGACGAGCCGGGGTCGCCCTGTCGTCCAGCTCGTCCACGAAGCTGGTCGTCGATACGACGCGACTCATGACGTTCTGTGCCGATAATATGTAGACCGCCCAGCTCAACGACGCGATCATGATCTTCCTTGCACTCACGCTCTTTTTTCTTGAATAGATCGCGCTTCTCTTCTTGGGACATTTCCGCGATGTATTGCCGGATGGCCTCTTCCTTCTCCTCACGCTCGTCTTGTGTCTGGGTAGGCATCTCGCGAATGAAATCAACGTGTTCTGCGTGTGTACGCAGGATGCTGTCAAAGTAGCCTTCGGGATTGCCGCCGAGCAAAATGTCGGTACCGCGACCGGCCATGTTTGTGGCTATCGTGATGGCTCCACTGCGGCCAGCTTGAGCTACGATTTGTGCCTCGCGTTCATGATGTTTGGCGTTGAGCACTGAATGCGGAATACCCTGCATAGTAAGTAGGTGAGCTAGATATTCCGAGGTCTCGACGGAGGTGGTACCAACAAGTACAGGTTGCCCAACCTCATGGCGCGCCTTGATTTCTTCGACCACCGCATTGAACTTGCCCTGAGTGGTGCGATAGATCAGGTCAGCTTCGTCTTTACGAACCATTGGCTTGTGGGTTGGGATGACCACTACATCAAGCTTATAAATCTTGTGAAACTCTTCCGCTTCGGTTAAGGCTGTACCGGTCATGCCGCTTAATTTATTGTAGAGGCGGAAGTAGTTCTGGAAGGTGATAGTTGCCAGCGTATGATTTTCGCGCTGTATCT
This sequence comes from uncultured Ktedonobacteraceae bacterium, assembly GCA_964242555.1. Classification (GTDB taxonomy): domain Bacteria; phylum Chloroflexota; class Ktedonobacteria; order Ktedonobacterales; family Ktedonobacteraceae; genus JBBQVS01. Next base: position 4,172 of record CAXTCR010000216.1, on the reverse strand, counting down.
TGACGCCCTCTTTGGCCTCGATTGCTTGATGTAAGCCCTCACTATAGCGACGACCGACCATTTGACGGCCTGTGAACTCATCGACGATGATTACCTCGCCATCCTTCACAATGTAGTCTTTGTCGCGCTTGAAGATGATTTCGGCCTTGATCGCGTTCTCCATGTAGCGTGTCAGGTCAAGGTTGTTTTCATCGTAGATGTTTTTGACGCCGGCCAACTGCTCGATCTTCTCGATACCATCTTCGGTGAGGATAACGGTGCGCGTCTTTTCCTCAATGGTGTAGTCCGTTTCGGGCTTGAGGCGCGGTGCCCAGCGCGCGAACTGTGCGTACAGGTCGGTCGACTCCTCGCCCTGTCCCGAGATAATGAGCGGAGTCCGGGCCTCGTCAATCAGGATGTTGTCAACCTCGTCAACGATGCCGAAGTTAAGTTCGCGCTGTACTGTTTGTTCGAGCGAGGCCACCATGTTGTCGCGCAGGTAGTCGAAGCCAAACTCGTTATTTGTGCCATAGGTGATGTCTGCTTGATAGGCGGCTCGACGCTCAGCTGTCTGCGGCTCAACGGCGTTCACGAGGATGCCAACGGTGAGGCCGAGGAACTTATAGATGTTGCCCATCCATTCAGCGTCACGGCGGGCAAGGTAATCGTTGACGGTGACGACATGGACGCCCTTACCGGTCAAGGCATTGAGGTAGGTCGGTAGTGTGGCGACCAGCGTTTTGCCCTCACCAGTACGCATCTGCGCGATCTTGCCCTGATGCAGCACGACGCCACCAATAAGCTGCACGTCATAGTGGCGCATCTTAATGCGGCGCCAACCCGCCTCGCGTACTACGGCAAACGCTTCTGGCAGCAGGTCATCAAGTGTTTTACCTGTGCGAAAACGTTTGACCATGTCGGGGATAAGCTCGTCCATCTTCTCGGCTTTTAGCGCCACGATCTCGGCCTGGAGACTCTTGAGGATGCTATGAAACAGGTTTTCGAGCCGTTCGTCTGCACCATCGTTTTTGCTTGCGGCACTCGCACGCGCAGTTTCGAAACGCGCCCACGCTATTTCGAATGCCTCTGCTTGCTGCTCTTCGTTAATCTCTTCCAGCACAGGCTCGACCTGAGTGAGAAGGGATAGGGTCGCTTGTTGCGGATCGCTGGACTCGTCGGGCCACTTCTGGCGCTCCTCGGAGATATCCATGGCCTTTGTGACACGTAGGGTGTTGAGTTTTTGAGAAAGCTTTTCGTAGGATCGCTCGAAGAGTTCCGAGAGCGTGACTTGCAGGTTGTCGCGTAAGTCGTGCTCAGGATTGCGTCTGCGCTCGACGACCTGTCGATATTCGGTGACGGCGGCATGCAGGTCTGCGTTTGTGCACTGTCCGGCGAATGGTTCAACGGCTTTTAAGGCTTCGTGGAAGAGCGCGACCAGATCATTCTCTAATACGAGTCCGCCCTTGAGGTAGAGGTAGAGGCGTCTGCGAAACTCTTCGGTCTTCGCGGTCAACGCTTCGTCGCTCAGCGCTTGCATTGACGGTTCGAGTGCGTTTATTTTCTCTATGAGAGGGTCGATGGCCTTGAGGTCTCGTTTATTGGGATCGCCCAGGATTTTCCCAAGTAACTGCATAAAAATCTATTCTCCTGCCACACGGCATAGTGGTTGTGTCTGTATGTTCTATAGATGAAAGGTGATAAATATATTCACGCGTTTGTGCCAAAAATATTACATGTCATTATACCATACGTTTCTTTTAAGAGGAGGTTAGAAAAGGGTGTAACTGTGTGCGGTCTGCTTCAGATATAGGTACTATCTGGTTTAAGATAGCGTATACGCTATACTTTCCACCTTGAGGATGGCATAATAGAACTATAATAATAAGAACAAGAGTTCGTATATATTTTATTCTAAAGAGAATAGGTTAAGAGAAATGAGCGAAAATTCTGCTATTGAATGGACTAGCTCAACATGGAATCCAGTGACAGGGTGCGAAAAAGTAAGTCCTGGTTGTAACCACTGCTATGCACAAACATTTGCTGAACGTTTTCGTGGCGTTCCAAATCATCCCTATACACAAGGCTTTGATCTCAAGTTATGGCCCAGTCGTTTAAGCTTACCAGATAAGTGGAAAAAACCACAACGTATTTTTGTAAATTCAATGAGTGACTTATTTCACAAAGATGTTCCTGATAGCTTTATTCTTGATGTATTTGAAACGATGGTAAAGGCTGACCAGCACATCTATCAGGTGCTCACCAAACGTCCATCGCGTCTCGTTAATACTGGTCTCACAGAAAAGATTACACAACGCATTTATGAGCTAACAGGCAATTCAGTATGGCCCTCGCATATCTGGCTTGGAGTATCCGTCGAGACGAATGCCTACGTTTGGCGCGTTGACGCCCTACGTAAGATACCTGTTGCCGTACGTTTCATCAGTGCTGAACCTCTACTCGGACTGCTTGACCAACTGCAATTGCACGATATTCACTGGCTCATCAGTGGCGGTGAGAGTGGTCCTGGCTTCCGTTATTGTGATCCCGATTGGGTGCGCTACCTACGCGATACCTGTCAAGCCAACGGCGTAGCCTTCTTCCACAAGCAATGGGGCGGACGCACGCCAAAGGTCGGCGGGCGCGAACTTGATGGAAGAACATGGGATGAATTTCCAAGAATATCCCACGATGCTAAAACAATGTTGGCTTTATAAAAAAATTCTCTTTTGCTGGCAAAAAGAGAGTGCAATCATCGTTTAACAACTTTGTTCTACGAGGGGTAGGGCACACAAGTTTTCCCACATCTACAAGCTTTTGGATTTCTTTTCTGTACTCTTTTTCCTGATATACCATGAAATGTTTCAGTACAATTTCGAGCCAGATAGCTTCTCTTGTTTTTCCTTGATGCCTGGCAACTGTCTCTATAATTATAGCTTCCAAGCTAGAAGTATCTCTTAAATCTTCCCAACTCCATATGCTACCATCTGGGTAATCAGCATCGTACATACCTTTGTAGTATGCCTTAAGCATAGCATCGTTTAGTAACGTTGGAGTATGTGGATGACGTGAAGCAAATACAATAAAGTATTTTATGCGTCTGTCTTTTTGTTCGCGAACTGGACAAAAACCTGTATAGGCCATGTATTGAGCTAGCCTAATCTGGTATGCCTCTATCAGCTTTAATTCTTTCTCCTCAGCACTTAAGCTACTTTGCCACAGAATATTTTTCCAGTAGTCTCCTCCAAGAACGTCTGTTAAAGTTTGATGAAAGTCTTTTATCATTTGTTCATCCTGGCGTCCATTTTCAACCGCACGACGAGTAGCCAAACGGTGCAAGCCAGGTATATTCATTGTAAGTAAGATTTCTGTACTATAATTCTGATCACGTTCTAGAAAAGGTTGCAGCAAAGAAAATTGACAGCCTGTTGGTCCAAAGGGATCGAGGTATAGCAGAACACTCTTCTCATAAAGACGAGCGTAAAGTTGAGGCAGTAGAAGGGTAGTATCTCCTAAGACTGGTTTCGCCGAAGTCAACCACTGTGCTTTAGTAAGAACCTGAGTAAGTTTGTAGTGATGTTCCTGATTTTTGTTTATAAAGACCGCCTGATACTTGCCTTTTGCGTATCTTTCTCCGGCTTGGCAAATAATCATTGGAGAGCCAGCTTTACCGTCGTTAAAAACTCCTGGTCCGGCATAACCATCTATTACTAGAATAGGTTGCTTTCTTACAGCGATTTTAGCCATATAAGGAGACATATAGCTGCCTAGAACTTCGTCTTTGATGAATGACCAAGAACGTTTTCCTTCAAAAAAATCATCTGTACTCTCACTCATTGCATCCCTCACTGTTCGTAGTGTCTATAATGCGCGAAAAGTTGTAAAGGATTGTTTTCCTGGTAAGAGTAAGTATATGTAATAAAATAAAATATTTCAATAGAAGTTTTATTGTATCAAAAATTAGAGCATCCTATATTCAACAAACGTGTAGGGGCCTAATTCTATTACGCCCACGTGCGGCTTCTGGTAAGAACGCGGGCGTAATAGAATTAGGCCCCTACACGTTTGTAAATGAATCTTTTACCCTAGCGTCTCCAATGTCTTTAATGCCTCGCTGATGTGCTTTTCAGGCGTGAACTGCGAGGAGAAGATGTGGCGCACGATGCCTTGTTTGTCGATGATGTAGGTGACGCGTC
>CAXTCR010000215.1:0-6771 GCA_964242555.1 uncultured Ktedonobacteraceae bacterium | reverse complement strand
CGTATGATAACTAGCCTCTAATGCGTACGTACTTCCTCTTACCAGCTCTGACAATTGCGCCATCCTTGACGGGCACAACAAAGGTTGGCTCAGTGATACGCTGCTCGTCACTGCTGTCGCCATCGAGGTAGATAGCAACAGCCTTCTGGGTGATGAGCGTACGGGCCTCGTTATTGCTCGAAACCAATCCCGCATGCTTCAAAAAGGCCACGATATCTACAGGTTCTGCGAGTCGCACGTCTGGAATATCTGTTGGCAGCTTACGTTCCGAGAACTGGCGGATAAAGGCTTCCTGCGCCTCCTCCGCAGCACTTACGTTATGAAATTCGGTGACGATCTCTCGCGCCATACGCAATTTTACGTCTCTTGGGTTGAGCGAACCGTCGGTCATTTTGCGCTCATACTCGTCGAGTTCTTCATCCGACACTTCGGTGAGTGCCTCAAAGTAAGTACGCATCGCCTGATCAGGCAAGGACATAAGTTTGCCAAACATGTCATTGGCGGGCGCGGTCATGGCGATATAGTTGTTGAGCGATTTGCCCATCTTTTTAACGCCATCAAGACCAACGATCAGGTTGACGGTGAGTATTTGTTGCGCGGGTTGTCCGAAGATTGGTTGAAGGTCGCGTCCAACCAATAGATTAAAGGTTTGATCAGTACCACCAATCTCTACATCTGAGCGCAACGCAACGGAGTCATAGCCCTGCAACAATGGATACATAAACTCAGCAAGGTTGATTTCGATGCCATTTCTATAACGCTTTTGGAAGTCATCGCGCTCTAACATCTGTGCGACCGTTTTGTAGCCAAGTAATCTGATAGCATCGCCCAGATTGAACTTGTCGAACCATTCGCTTTGCAGGTGAACCTCTGTCTGCTCACGGTCCACAATTGTGTAAAACTGGTCAAAGTAGGTTTTGGCGTTTTCGTTGACTTGCTCAGCGGTCAGCGGTTTGCGTGCCTCCTCACGACCACTGGGATCGCCAAGTCGTGCGGTCCAATCGCCGATAACAACGACAATGTTGTGACCCAAACGCTGGAAATGACGCAGTTTGCGAAAGGCAACGGCATGACCAATCGTCAATTCATGATGGGTCGGGTCGACGCCCAGTTTAACGCGTAATGGTTGCCCTTTGTTGCCCTCAAGCAGCATACGGCGAAGATCGACTTCTTTCTCAATCAATGAGACACCACGCTTGAGTAGATATTCTATTGCTTGTGATGAAGGTTGCTCTTTTTCAGTCACCAGTCATTCCTCCCCAATAAGTAGTTGTCGCTTTGCGGCATTGTAGCAGTATAGCCCCCTTAAAGCAATGGACGAATTTTGATTTCTTGCAAACATTGCGTTTAATTACACGTATATATATATTGTAACGAATGATTTGTAGTGTGTTGCCTGTAATCATTATCCTATCTTCTAGCTAGAAAAAGGAGTTGTACTATGCAGACACAATTTCAGAGTCAAGCGTTTTCAATGCAAACTGTAGGCGTAGGCATGCGCTTCTTAGCACTCTTCATTGATGGTGTTCTACTTGGCGTCGTCCTTTCGCTCATCGCCTTTGCTACAGGCACCCCAATTCCTCTTCACACAACATCGGTATTCGGTATTCCCCTGTACATCAATACCCCTATTGTTTTTGGTCTCTCCATACTGCCACTTCTCTACCTCATCGTTATGGAAGCTGTTTTTGGCGGCACGCTCGGCAAACTTATACTCGGTTTGCGTGTTGTTTCAGTAGATGGTGCTCCAATAAATTGGGGACAATCTATTGTACGTAACCTGCTGCGCATTGTTGACGGTCTGTTTGCGTATATCGTTGGCGCAATTTTTATATGGACATCTCCACGTCAACAGCGTTTAGGTGATCGCATAGCAAAAACGCTCGTTATCAAACGACGTTAACCTCTTTAAGTGAGCGCAGCATAGTAGAAATCTTGATAGGAGTGCTATCAAGATTTCTAACATATTTCTTACATTCCTCATACGTTGCTCTAACACAAAAGCGTTTATACTAATACCAGAAAAACAAAGACACAAGAGTGAGGTTCGAGGGAACCCACTCAAGACACTTCTTTTAAGAAACAAAAAGGAGATACAAACAATGGCAAACATTACTCGCTACAATCCATTTAACGAAGCAGTTTCACTCCGTGAGGCAATGGATCGTCTCTTCGCCGACAGCTTTATCGCTCCGAGCATGGGCAACTTCGCAGGCACTCGCGGCACTGGCGCAAACCTGTTCGAGACCGCCAATGGTTTCATCCTGCAAATCCCAATGCCCGGCGTCAAGCCCGAGAATGTCGAGATCACAGCACAGCAAGACACACTGAGCTTGAAATGGACAACCAATGTAGAGGTACCAGAAGGTGCGACCGCCCTCTGGCATGGTTTCCAGTCTGGTCAGTACCAGCAGTCCTTTACGCTCCCTGCTCCAATTAATTCAGAGAGTGCTGAGGCCCATTACACCGATGGCGTCCTGACTCTCAATCTGCCAAAGGCTGAGCATGCGAAGGCCCGCACACTTAAGGTGAATACTACAAAGTAGCTTCCCGAGAACAACAAGGTCACTAAAAATCAGCACCGTCGTGCGACGGTGCTGATTTTTAGTGACCTTGTTGTTCTTGAGAACGAAACAATATACAATGTACGGGAAAAAGAGATACAATAAGAACAAACAAGTCTTTTTATCCCGTGGGAGAAGTTTTCCTTTATGGCAAACAGGTTTCTTGAACAACTACGCGAACGGCCTTTATTGTGTGATGGCGCAATGGGCACGTTGCTGTATGCACGTGGGGTGACGTATGAGCAATGCTTTGACGAATTAAACCTGACGCGACCAGAGCTTATTCAGGAAGTGCATCGCGAATATATTACAGCGGGTGCACAGATAATTGAGACGAATACATTTGGCGCGAATCGCGTGAAGCTTGAGATACACAATCTCGGCAACAAAGTACGTGACATCAACTATCGTGCGGCGAAGATCGCTGCAGAGGCACGGGACGTTGCAGGACGCCAAATATTTATTGCTGGTGCGGTTGGTCCAACCGGTCGACCATTGCAGGCACCCGATGAACACCGCTTGAGCGAACTACGCGCTATTTTTCGTGAGCAAATCGGAGCACTGCAAGAGGGCGGCATCGATATTGTTATGCTGGAGACGTTTACCAACCTGGCAGAGCTTCGGCAAGCAGTACTGGCAACACAGGAGTTGGGTGGGCTTTCTATCGTTGCACAGATGAGCTTTTATGAGGACGGTCACACCCTCTCTGGTCAATCGCCTGCACGAGTTGCGGCGGTGCTGGGGGACCTCGGCGTCGATGTGATTGGCGCGAACTGTAGTGTGGGGCCTGCTGGAACGCTCGATGCGTTGGAAGAGATGATCGAGTCCGCGCAACAGTCCTTTGATACCGGCAATATGTTCTTCTCCGCACAACCAAATGCTGGCCTACCTGCACGCATTGATAACCGCTTCTTCTATGTATCGACACCCGACTATTTCGCGGACTATGCTCTACGCTTTTCTCAGGCAGGTGTACGATTAATTGGTGGCTGTTGCGGCACGACACCACGTCATATCGAAGCAATGCGTAAGGCGTTAGACGATTGTTACGGCTGTCCCGCACCAGAAGAGTTACAGGGGACGCAAGCAACACGCACAACGATTGCGACGCGCAGCAATAGGTCTATAGCCGAACTCATTGAGACCGAGACGTTACTCCCACAACAGGGCACGATGACGCCCTTACAAAGAAAGTTGTCGGAGAGGGAGTTTGTGGTCAGTGTTGAACTAGACCCACCAAAGGGACTAAATCCCACTAAGATTCTTGAGGGCGCCGCGTTACTGCAAAAGGCGGGCGTCGATTGCATCAATATCGCTGATAGCCCTATGGCACGCGTACGCATGGGCTGTATAGCGATGGCTCGTTTGATACAGGATCATCTCGGCATCGAGACGATTATTCACTTCACGACACGCGACCGTAATCTGATGGCGCTGCAGTCGGAACTGCTCGGCGCGCATGCCTTAGGTATTCGCAACATTCTTGCACTGACAGGTGATCCCGTACGTGTTGGTGACTACCCTAACACAACGGGTGTATGGGATGTGGACTCTTCTGGTTTAATCCAAATTCTACGAGGCATGAATGAGGCCCACGATGCGGCAGGCTCCTCGATTGGTGCACAGGCGTCGTTTCATATCGGTTGCGCCTTAAATCTCAATATGACCGATGAGGAAACGCAACACGAGATAGAAAAATACCAGCGCAAAATTGACGCAGGTGCCCACTACATAATGACGCAGCCCATCTATGAAATTGCACCGCTCGAACGTTTCTTACGCCACGTGGGTACGCCGCCAATTCCTATCTTGCTGGGCTGCATTCCCCTGCACAGTTCGAGGCATGCTGAATATCTCCACAACGAGGTACCTGGTATTACCATTCCAGAAGACGTACGTAGACGGATGCGCGAGGCGAAAGAACAGGGACATGCCGTTGGCCTACAACTGGCACAAGAATTACTCCTGCAAGCGCGTAGCCAGATACAAGGTGTGTACTTGATGCCCTCTTACGGACGCTCCGATATTGTAAGTGAACTGACACAGATGCTAAAAACAGAGATAGCGATTTTATAACAGGGTAAACGTGAAGAGCAACACGTCAAAAAGCATCGCACCAAACGGAATAGCATATCCCAAATTATTGTTGTACTTAGTACACAACATTGTTTGACTTGCTGTAAGCTATATGCTACACTTTAGCAATCCGCAAACATATGTTTTTGACAGATTTTAAGAGGAGGAATGGCCTATCAATAGGGATTTTCGGGGCAATGACCGTCCCCGTGAGACACGAGTAAATGAGCGCATTCGCGCCCGCGAGGTGCGCCTGATTGACGAAAACGGCGAAATGATCGGTGTTATGGCACCGATGCGTGCATTAGACATTGCACGTGATAGAAATTTGGACCTCGTAGAAATATCGCCTAATGCGATACCTCCAGTATGCAAAATCATGGACTACGGTCGTCATAAGTACGAACAGGCTAAAAAGGAAAACGAGGCACGCAAGAATCAAAAGACGATTACCCTTAAAGAGATTCGCATGCGCCCACGTACTGACGATCACGACGTAGAAGTAAAAACCCGCAAGATTCAAGAATTCCTGGCAGAAGGTGACAAAGTGCGTGTAAGCGTCCAGTTCCGAGGAGCAGAGATGCGTCACCCAGATCTTGGTCGGAAACTGCTAGACGAGATCGCGGAAGTGTTGAAGGGAACTGCCACCATCGAGCGTTCGCCGATGATGGAAGGCCGTATGATGTCTATGATTGTCTCCCGCGCCCCAGGCTGGGAACCACCTAAGAAGCAAGCACCACCCGCTAGTAAGCGTAGCTTATCTGCTGCAAAAGAAGCGCAAAACGATCCGGTAGAGACATCCTCCGCTCCCACATCTGAGGATGTTGAGGAAGAGGAAACGGACATTGACGAGCTTCCCGACGTTGTAGAAGCCGAAGATCAAAACCAGGAGTAGGTATATATCAGGCGTTCTGCAACGTGTTCGCTTCTCTCCACCAAACTTTACAGAGAGCAAATAATACAAGGATGTAGCTTCACAACGCTACATCCTTCTTTTACGTCTACAGCATATTGATTGACTTTTCTAAGTAAGACTACTAAGATAGACAAAATGCAGAATTAACACAGAAAAGAGTATACCTGTGAGGATACGGAGGATATACGTTGTGAGTAGATATGATGATCCACGATGGTATGAGGAGCAAAATACTGTCCCACCTGGTCAAGCAGCAGTAAATAATACTAGCCTTAATGCCTCGGATGGTGATGGCATAAGTGATGATGTCTACCCTCATCGTCAACGCCAGCAATATACGCCATCTTCGCCTGCCAAACAAAGGACTAATTCGCTTCGCCCTTTTCTAGCTACAGGTGTCCTTGTTGTTATTGCGTTCTTTGGCGGGTGGTTCTGTCACCAATTCTTTGGCAACACCTTTACGCAAGACCCTTCTTCACGCTCCTATTCACAACTTATCCAACAGGCATGGAACACCATAGACCAGCACTATGTTGATCGCAAAGCAGTTGACTATAAGAATATGTCGTATAGCGCGATCAGTAGCATGGTCGATTCACTTCACGACCGGGGACACACACGCTTCCTTACTCCGCAACAGGTACAATCGGAGAATCAGCAGCTCAGTGGCAGCTACAAAGGCTTCGGCTTCTACCTCTCGTTTGATGCTCAGAGAAAGCTGGTTATTATCTCCTCCACTATCCCAGGTTCGCCTGCAGAAAAAGCTGGCTTTAAGCATGGCGATGCGATTATCGCCATAGACGGGCAGGATGTCAAAGGGAAAGATATTCCGACAGTGAGCAGCATTCTCAGCGGTAAGGTCTCCAGCGCCGCCATTACTGTGCAGCGTGCAGGTTTCGAACAACCACTGACGATCAAAGTCACAAAAGCAGAGATTAAGGTACAAAATGTTGTGATGCATTATATAGCTGAAAGCCAGATAGCACACATTCAAATTGTGCAGTTCGCCGACGGAGTACCAGATCAGTTGAAGAGCGCGCTTACAGAGGCAAAAAAGCTGGGGGCGAAGAAAATTATTCTCGACCTACGTGATAACCCCGGTGGCTACCTACAAGGGGCGATTGATACCGCGAGTTTCTTTGTACCTAAAGGAAATGTTTTGCTTGAGCAGGATAGTTCGGGCAGACAGACACCCGTTCCGGTAACAGGCAATAC
>CAXTCR010000214.1:0-6772 GCA_964242555.1 uncultured Ktedonobacteraceae bacterium | reverse complement strand
CGAACCCACTATGACGGTCGCGTATCCACAACCGCCATATGCACCATATGAAAATACCCAACCAGCACTCGTTCCACCACCTCCACCAGGCGTTGAACCCTTGACGGTTAGCTCGCTCGAAACCATGCTAACACCACAGACACAATGTAGTATATGTCAAGCACCTCTTATCCCTGGCAACGCCTTTTGCCATCACTGTGGATCACCAGTACACCTCGATGCTGCACCACATCAACCGACCGTTCGGAGCAACAAAGAAGGCGAGAAAACTGTACTCGACGTGGCCGAGCAAGCCACCATCCGGGCGGAAGATGCAGAACAGATTATTCCAGATACACCACACGACGGAGGAAACTAACGCTGCGCCAACATATCATTACTGCCGTCTGCTTGCTGCTCCGTATTCCCTTCGCGTTGCTCGATAGCATCTTGCATCCCTTTGTACAACGCGCTTGGCGACACCCGCGCTCAATCGTTGTCGTCAAGCCTTGTTGCCTCGGCGACCTGCTCATGACGACTCCACTCCTGGAAGTCATCCGCCAGAACTACCCGGACGCGACAATCACATATGTCGCAGGCACATGGTCAAAAGTTATCGTGGAACACTCACCTGCCGTCTCAACGGTGATAGATTGTGGCTCGGTCGGCATCGTTGGTCGCTATACGGTTCGCGACTACCTGCGCCTTGCCCTTCGTCTCCGTCGCGAACATTTTGACCTTGCCTTCGTGCTCGACCGCTCTCCAATGTTGACGCTGCTCCCATGGCTTGCGTGCATCCCCCGCCGTGTCGGACCCGACAGCCTCGCTCGCGGTTTTTCGCTGACCGATCGCGTTCCCGTCTCCTCCTCGCCAAAACATCTCCAACATCAGGCCGAGATCTATCTCGACCTCGCCCGCGCCCTTGGGCTTGTTGTTGAGCATCCTACGATGCACTTTGTGCCAACAGTGACAGAGCAACAGCACGTCCCCTTTACACCGGACAAAACACACCCACCCATAGCGGTCTTCATCGGAGGTGGTAGCAACCCCGGCATGCAACTCACCTCCAAACGCTGGCCCCTCGAACACTATCGTGAGATCGTATACAAACTGGTTCACGAACGAAACGCACAGGTCCTCTTAATTGGTGGCTCAGACGATCGCGAACTGAATCAATCGTTGCTCGATGGTCTGGATATTCCAAATGGAAGCGTGCTCAATCTTGCTGGCACCACAAATTTCGGTGAGTCCGCTGCCCTGCTTCAACGCTGCGTACTATTCATCGGCAACGACAGCAGCCCCATGCATCTCGCCGCCGCCGTGGGTATACCCGTGATCGCTATCTTCGGCCCGACTAGTCCTCAGGAATATGGCCCCTATCCACTCGACGATCCTAAACATATCTCGCTCTGGCGCAATCCCAACGGCAGACCCTGCTTCTTCCTCGGCAAGATGCAGCCATGCGCTGACTGCACATGCATGAGTCTCGTCACCGTCTCCGATGTATGGAACGCGGTACAACAGCTCATTCCAACCGCGCAAAGCGAAGAGGTGACAAACTGATGAAAAGTCTTCTTCGCACGTTGCTCTTGCTCTTTGTACGCATCATCGGTTTTCCCCGCGCGAAAATTGCCTCCGTAAGGATTTCTGGTTTTACACCATCGCCGCGCATCTTGCTTATTCGACCCGATCATCTCGGCGACCTTGTGCTAACAACACCTGTCCTTAATGCGCTAAGAACCTCCATACCTGACGCCCACATCACAATGATGGTGGGACCGTGGTCGAGCGAGGTTGTCGCACGCCATCCTGCGCTGGATGAGCTGCTCACCTGCCCATTTCCCGGCTTCCGGCGCGCAAAACAGGGACTACTTGAGCCATATATTGAACTCTTTCGCGTAGCACAACAGGTGCGCCGGAGTCACTATGATCTTGCGATCAACCTGCGTCCCGATTTCTGGTGGGGCGCCGCATTACTCTATCTCGCAGCCGTTCCACGCCGAGTTGGTTACGCCATAACTCCGGGCACCCCATTTCTCACCCATACCGAACAATTTACTACACCTGAACATGCAACGGTCTCCAATCTGCGGCTCATACGTGCAGGCTTACAAACGCTAGGCTACAAACCGCTCGACGAGCCATTTACACCAGAACGCTATCCGCTTGTGTTTACTCCAACGACAGACGAACAAACATGGGCAACTGGACGCTTGCAGAGTGCTGGAGTAGAGCGGGATAAACCTCTCGTTGTCATTCACCCCGGCACTGGTGCTGCAGTCAAGTTGTGGCGTACAGAGGCATGGGGAGCCATCGCGAAGATGCTAAGCACTGGATATGACGCGCATATTGTGCTTACAGGCAGCTCATCTGAACGACCAATGCTTGAGCAGATAGCGCATGCAACGACTACTATGCCACTGTTGATTACTGATGCAACTGTAGGCGGTCTCGCTGCCATCCTGCAACGTGCTCAGCTAGTACTTGGTGTAGACAACGGTCCACTCCATCTAGCAGTCGCTCAAGGAACACCAACACTGCAAATCTTCGGACCTACGGATAAGAACATATTTGGTCCGTGGGGTCTTGCTCAACGCCACCCTGTGCTTGCCTCAACGCATCGTTGCCCATCGTGTCCCGCCATTCCATGCGGACGCCTCGATTTTCGCCCGGAGGAACTTCCTGCGCATCCCTGCGTACGTCTCATCCCGGAACAAGAGGTTCAGGAAGCTGCGGTCTCACTGCTACAAAAATTCACGACAGCCAGAGATACAACACTATGAGTAAACAACGTCTTTCTTCGCTCGATGAATATGGCTATCCACTACGCCCTACCTCACAGCGCACCCTACGCAATTTTTTCGTGCGAACGAGTAAGCGTTTCCTATCGCTCGCAATCTATCTATTGCTTAGTGTATTTGGTGCCTTCCTTCAATCGAGTAGCAAGCGTAAAGCCCTCACACCGCTAACACCAGCGACATTTTCACCTAAACGCATCTTGCTGATCCGCGTTGATTTGATCGGCGATCTGGTAATGTCCTTGACAGCTCTACGTGTGCTAAAACGCGCCTATCCCAATGCCGAATTTGATCTGCTAGCGGTGCCAGCCAGCGCGAAAGTAGTAGTGCACGATCCCGATCTCGCTCAGGTTATTGCCTACGACCCAAACATTTGGCGTCGTCCAAAAACACTCGCTCAGTGGCAGAATTGGCGCGCCCTGTTCGCATTGACCCAACGTTTACGCCAACGCCACTATGATCTTACTATTAACCTCTTTGGACCGTGGGCATCCCTGCTCATGGTTTTGAGTGGAGCACAACGTCGTCTCGGCTTCTCGCACGAAAACTACCCCGGCTTCCTCACCGACGGCGTTACGGGTCAACACTGGAACGAGGGCGATACCGTACACGAAGTCGATTACTGCCTGCAACTCGCACAGGCAGCCGGAGCAACGATAACTCCAGCCGATCGCATCCCACACCTGATCGTTGACCCAACCGCAGTTGGACAGGTAGAACAGTTGTTGCGACAACAAGGCATTCAACCAGACAAGCCCCTAATCACCTGTCATGTGAGTTCAAATAATGGCTACTCAAAACGCTGGCCCGTTCCCTATTGGACCACTCTCATTGATCGCCTTGTCCGCGAAGACGACGCACAAATCGTTCTGACAGGCGCTCCTGACGACCTACCGCTGATTGAAGCCGTACTTCGACGCACACACGAACGAGTACACAATATAGCAGGCAAAACGAGTCTGCCAGAGCTTGCTGCACTCTATCAACAAGCCGACCTGCTCATCACAGGCGATAGTGGTCCCATGCACATCGCCGCCGCTGTCGGCACTCCACTGATCGCCATTCACGGCCCAACAAATCCCGCCCTAAGCGGCCCCGTTAGCCCAAAAGCAATAGTCCTGCGGAGCGACATCTGGTGCAGTCCATGCTACAACGCAAAAGGCCCCGCCAACTGCCGCTTCCACACAACCCAATGCATGAAAAACATTACGCCGATATACGTATATAATGTGGTACACGAAAAAATCATGATGAGGTCCAATGCATGAACGAGATCATACAAGGAATTGGCACACCAGCAATGGTAGAGGCGATGGCGGCCAATTTCGCGGAAGAAATGATGTGTTTCGGACGTATGCTTCCTGGCGGAACCGTGCAGGAAGGACCTGAGTTGTGGATGTTTTATACAGGTCGCCCGTCCCTCAATGGTGTGACAATGACGCGGCTTGCTCATACTAACACAGCCTACGTTGATAAAAAAATTACCGAGATGCTCGATTTCTTCAGCACACGCAATCTGAGCACTCACTGGTCGGTATCGCCAGCAACACGTCCAGTCGATCTCGCAACACATTTGCAGACCCGCGGCTTCACACAAGTAGGCATGGACATGAACATGGCACTAGATGTGCAAACAGTCAAACTATCAATACGCTCACATCCTAAGCTTGTCATCAAAGAGATTGTGGACCTTGAAACATTGAAGATACAGCGCGATATCTCAAAAATTGGCTTCGACTCGACGGAAGAGGGAGCACAAACGTATTACGAAAGTTATGTCGCTAACGGTTTTGGGGAGGGAAAACCGTGGCATCACTATATTGCTCTGCTCTCAAATACTCCTGTTGGTATTGCATCATTGCTACTTCACGCTGGCATTGCCGGTATTTACGGCGTTGCGACGCTACCGAATGCTCGTAAGCAAGGTGTAGGGACGGCACTGACACTACATACGATGCAGGAGGCACGTAACTTGGGCTATCACGTCGCAATTCTTTCACCTTCAAGCATAGGCTTGCATATGTATCGTACAATTGGCTTTAAAGAGGTGGGCACGACCTATCACTACCTTAAAACACAAGAATAAAGCGAAATTGTTTACTATGAAAACAAAACCTATTCAGCTACAATCAGATGCACGTATCCTTGTCGTCAAACTTGCTGGTATTGGCGACCTCTTACTCGCCACACCCGCATTACAAGCCTTGCGAAATACTTACCCGCAAGCGAGGATAGACCTACTTGTAACTCCCGACTCCGCTGGCCTCCTTAACGGATGGAACGTAATTAATGATATCCACGTGCTCGACAAGTACCTCTTTGACTCTCCCGCCCAAATCCTGCGTCACCCCGATAGACTCTCCCAACTCACACCATTTCTTGACGAACTGAGAGAAAATTCCTATGAAGCAATCCTCCTGATGCATCACCTGACGCTCCCCTTCGGACGCCTCAAGTATCAGGCACTCGCGTTCGCCTCCAACGCAAAATGGCGCGTAGGCCTGGACAATGGGCACGGCTGGTTCCTCAATGTGAAAGTACAAGATAACGGCTTCGGTGCCCTACACGAAGCTGAATATAACCTCGCTCTTGCCGAAGCCGTTGGATCGACTATAGGAAGCACAAGCCTTTTTGTACCCTTAAGCGACGAGGAACGCCGCAAGGCATGGCGTCTCGTGTACGACAATGTCGCAGTCACAGACACCCCCCACCCAATTATCGCCATGCATCCCGGCAGTGGCGGCTACAGTACAGCGCGCCGCTGGGCACCTGAACGCTTTGCACAATTAGCCGACACCCTCTATCGCGATGTCGGCGGCCAACTAATTCTCGTTGGCGGACCAGAAGAGGAACAATTGCACTTGGATATCATGAGCATGATACAATCTCCCATGCCCGTGCGTAGTTTCGCGGGCAGGGGCAATATCAAAGTCGCGACCGCCGTCATCGAACTCGCAGACCTCTTCATAGGCAACGACGCCGGTCTGATGCATCTTGCGGTCGCCGTGAATACTCCCACTATCGCAATCTTCGGCCTCTCCAATCACAAAGCATGGGGACCGTATACAGGTGAGCGCAATAGCAAACGCGCTACCGTCGTCCGCCTAGACCTCCCATGTATGCCATGCTTCTACAACGGCCATTTACTTGGCACACCACAAGGGTGCTCCGTACGCGATTGTCTAGGGTTGTTGGGAGTTAATCCAGTGGCGGTTGCAGCACGCCGCATGCTCAAAGAGACAGGTGTGTGGGTGTAGACAATTTTTAGCCACAAGTTGAAGAGTGAAAAGAGAGGGCGATGTTACAGGCTATTCACGAACACTTACACGTTTCGTAGACTTGTTATTGAAGCCGGTAGACAGATAGGCACGGATAGTGGAGGATACTAGTCACAAGGAGAAGAGCTATGACCACACAGCAAACAAGTATGAGCATTGGAGAAATCTCTGACGCATTCCATCGCGACGGCTATGTACTATTGCCACAACTACTGTCTCCAGCAGAAGTGAGAGCACTGCAATCCGATACAGATGTAATAGTTCATGGCGGCTATGAAGGAAAAGAACCACAAAGTGATTATTTTCATGATGTGCTTCCAGATACAGGCGAAGATGTGTTTCACCGCGTCCAATACGTCTTTCCTAAAGCACCAAATAACTCACTGCTGATTCTACTCGGCCAGCCGTTTATTCTTGAACTGGTACATTATCTGCTCGGTGACGATTTTATATGTGCCGCCGAAGCACTGGTGTTCAAGATGCCGGGAAATGGACGAGAAGTTACTGTCCACGCTGATTGCGATCCCTCAGACGCTCACCTCTCGCCTTTAATTTTCAATGTTGACTACTATCTGGACGATGCAACAAGAGAAAACGGTTGTCTCTATGTCGTTCCTGGGTCTCACAAAAACAATCTCTCATCTAAAGAAATTTCGGCTCAAGGGTTTGGTTTTCCAGGCTTACAGCCTATAACAGCTCGCGCTGGTGACGTTCTGC
>CAXTCR010000213.1:0-6805 GCA_964242555.1 uncultured Ktedonobacteraceae bacterium | reverse complement strand
CAAGGCTCATGGTATAAGCACGATGCCTCTGCCATAGCCATTTTTGAGATGAGCAATGGTGTTGTCTACACGTACCGTGGGAGTTGGTGTGCCGAGGGTCTGCCAACTTCGTGGGAATGTGCTTGGCGTTTTATCGGGCAGAAAGGTAGTGTGTTATGGGATGGAGGAGGGCATACACAGATACAGGTCGTGAAAGAAGTGGGTGGCTTTACTTCCTCGTATGATGACCTGTCTCTCCCTCCCTACGAGGCTCACAATATTGGTGGACATGCTGGCATTATTAAGGAGTTTTTTAGCTGTATTGGGAATGGAAGCCAGCCTGAGACACGGGCCGATGATAATATTAAAAGCCTCGCGATGGTCTTTGGCGCAATCGAGAGCGCCGAGACAGGCCAGAAGGTACGAATTCCTTGAAATCGTTGCTCAATGCGGACGCCGTAAACGTGGTCCGCATTGAGCAAGTCATTGCTCATAGCTCATATCATTTGTTTCACTAATGTATGCCTCTATCACCTTCGTAAATGAACGTGAGGCGCTCGGCTATATTAGTGCAGTGATCCCCGACGCGCTCAAGGTTGTGCGCGATCCACAGCCAGTACGTCATGCGCTGCATTATAAGACCATCCTGTTGTAGCGCTGGAATAGCATGTATGCCTGAGAGCATCGTCATCAAATCCTGGCGTACTGTAGAGTAGTGTTCGTCTACCTGATCATCAGCTTGTAAGAGTGCCCGGGCCGCCTGTGCATCGTTGTTCGTAAAGGCTTGTAGCGTCTTGTGTAGAATGGTCCGAGCCTCTTGTCCCAGCGCAAGGATGCCCGAGACAATGGACGCCTCTGAAACATCGTGAGCCTGTGCCGTGTTCCCGTCAGCAACCGATGAGGAGTCGATCTTGATTTGACTCACCCCCGACTTCCGCAAGGGAGCCATGCGTAGGAGGAGTTTCGCAATCCCAACCGCGTTGTCGCCTGTACGTTCCAGATCAGTGGTGATGGATGCCGCCGAAGAAAGTATGCGCAGGTCTCGCCCTGCTAGGGGCTGTTGCAAGGTAAGCGATTGGAATGAGAGCCGGTCTATCTCCGCTCGCAAGTCGTCCATCTCCGTATCGGATGCAATTACAAGACCACAGAGCGCCATATCGCCCGTCTCTACCGCCTGTAGCGACTGCTCAAGTGCACGCTCGATCAGCTCACCTAGTTTTGTAATGTTTGTTGTAATAGTCTGTAGTTGTTCGTCTAAAATTGTTCTCGCCATTGTTTTACATCTCCTTTGTTCTTCGCCCTTTCACAGAAAGTGTAGCACCAAGATGTTAAGGGACTGTAAAAGAACAAGGCTCCCAATAGATCGGGAGCCTTGCTTAGCGATGATTTTTGTCCTTACCGTGCTGTACGGCGTCCGTACGCTAATACGGCCAGAGGAATGAAAACAACCAGGATACCAAGACACCATGCGATAGCTTGCCAGGTTGTTCCAGCATCGGGCTTGTTAAGAAGCAAACCTCGTACCGTATTGATAACCAGCGTAATCGGCTGGTGTTCCGCAAAGACTCGTAACCAGTTGGGCATGCTTTGGGTTGGTACAAACGCGCTGCTAGCAAAGGTCAACGGGAAGAGCCAGATGAAGCCAGCAGATTGAGCGGCCTCCACACTTCTTACTGCAAGACCGATTGTTGCGGATATCCACGAGAAGGCAAAGCTGACAAACAGGAGCATTCCAATGGCCCCTGCCAACTCTAGAAATGAACCCTCCGGTCGGAAACCAACCAATAGACCAACAATCCACATGATCGCAACCACAATCACATTACGTACAAGGTCAGACAATGTACGGCCAGTCAAAACGGCAGATTTCGCCATTGGTAGCGAACGGAAGCGGTCGACCAGACCTTTTTGTATATCGTTGGCGAGACCAATGCCTGTAGTGGTCGATCCAAAGATGACCGTCTGCGCGAAGATACCGGCCATCAGGTAGTTGACATAGCTTGTGCCCTGCACTGCGATCGCTCCGCCAAATACATAGCGGAACAACAGCACAAAGATGACCGGCTGAATGGTTGAGAAAATCAATTCTTCAGGAATACGCGGAATTTGTTGTAAGTTGCGGCGTGCAAGGACAAGTGCATCAACAATGGTCCAAAAGAATCCAGGCCGCGCCTGTGGTACAGATGCTTCGTTTATGCGCATATCACGGCTCATCGTGAACTCCTTGCCAAAGGCTGAGCGGCCTTTTCGTCTATAGATACCCCATCTTCATCGCTGGCGACCCTTCCGGTAAGCGTAAGGAAGACATCATCGAGTGTAGGACGGCGTAGTGCTAAATCATCCAGAGAAACGTGTGCCGCATCAAGGTCACGAACAACCGATGGGAGCAGTTGTGCACCACGTGCGACTGGTACCACGAGGCGACGGGAGGTCTCATCTGTTTGAATTTCGCCTGCTGCATAAGAGCGTACCGCTTGCAGAGCTGTATTCAGGTCTCCCCCGCGTGCCACCGTGATCTCAAGACGTTCGCCACCGACTTGCGTTTTCAACTCATCAGAGGTGCCTTTGGCAATCACGCGCCCGCGATCAACGACCATAATCTGGTTTGCCAGTTGATCGGCCTCTTCCAGGTATTGCGTTGTAAGCAAGACCGTTGTCCCTTCGGAGACAAGACCGCCAATCACATCCCACATTGAGATGCGACCACGAGGATCGAGTCCAGTTGTTGGTTCATCCAAGAAAATTACCGGTGGTGTAACAATCAAACTTGCTGCTAAGTCGAGACGACGACGCATACCACCCGAATAGGTTTTAACAATACGCCCACCGGCATCGACGAGATCGAAGCGTTCGAGCAATTCATTGGCCCGACGTTTCGCAACCGCACCCGACAGGTGGTACAACTGCCCAAACATCTTCAGGTTCTCGTAGCCCGTCAAAAATTCGTCAACGGCAGCGTACTGGCCCGCTAGACCAATACGTGAACGCAGGGCATTAGCATCTTTTACAACGTCCAGACCCGCTACCTCTGCATGGCCCGCATCAGGCTTTAAGAGCGTGGTCAGAATGCGTACTGCTGTTGTCTTGCCCGCCCCATTAGGACCAAGAACGCCTAGCACGGTTCCTTCCTCAGCAATCAGATCAAGCCCGTCAAGGGCATGTGTTTTTCCAAAGTGTTTCTGAAGTCCCTCAGCTAAAATAGCCGGTCTATTCGACATGGTATACTTCCTCTCGCAAAAATCCAACAACAAGGCACGGTCCGGCTGCTGGAAGGCAAACAAACATAACGCTTCTAGCGTCAAAATCAGGGCATAGTGAGCCTAACAAATGAAAGCTCCTACAGACCAATTCTCATCTAGTGCTAAAAAGCGGAAAACATCTATTACAATGAAGATCCAACGCGCCCACCTATAGACGGTGGAGCGTTGACCAACGTGTCATAATATGCTACACTGTATATATGTGGACAATTGTCCACATATATACAGTGTAGCGGACAATTGTCCGTTTGTCAAGGGGAAGGGGAACGATGAAAGAAATTCGCAATGCCTCGATGTCTGCTCAACCCTCACTAGTATCAAGAGAAGATGTGCGACATGAGCGACGTGACGCAAAAGAGCATCGCCAGCGAATTCTGCAGGTTGCTCGAAACCTCTTTGCCCAGTATGGTGTTCATGCGGTGAGCATGCATCAGATTGCTAAGGCTGCCGGTGTGGGACAGGGTACGCTCTACCGCCGTTATGCCCACAAAGGCGATTTGTGTATGGACCTGTTGCGTGAGCAACATGAGCAACTACGAACCAACATTACGACGCTCTTTACTACAAAAGCAGATGCCCCTGCGCTTGAGCGACTTGATGGTCTATTGTCCCTAAGCATTGCATTTCTTGAAGAGCAGGGTATGCTCCTTAATCCCGTTATATTTAACGAGATGCGAGAGTCTTTGACATGCCCTGAGGCAGAAAAGAAGCCTGACTTTCAAAGATACCTGTTGCTTCACAATCTTTTCGCCGATGTGCTTAAAGAAGCGGTAGAACGCAAAGAGCTAGCTCCACTCGATGTCTCCTTCACAGCAGAGGCTATTATTAGTACTCTTAACCCCATGCTCTATCATATGCAACGTCATGAACATGGCTACTCACCCGAACGCATCCTGCAAGGTCTACGTCACATTTATATAGAGGGTCTGCGAGCGTCATCCTCCAATAAAAGCTAAAGCCGCCCAATTAACCGTGCAAGGCGTGTCTGCTCTTCCGTAGGATTAGTAACTGCAATGGACATTACAAGCAATTCGTCCAAACCACTAGAGAGCAGTTCGGTAAATCTTGTTGTAACATCCGCCTCGCTTCCTGATACAACAAGACTATCTATCAACTCGTCAGACATTGTGCCATCCTCTGACACGGGAAAACCAGCCTCCGCGAACATGCTGGCATAGAATGGCAAGCGTCCATAACGTCCAATTTGCTTTCTTGCCGCCGCAAGCACTGCCTGACGATCCTCACTCAATGCAACAGGAATATGTGCTATCAATGGAGGAACACCTCGTGATTGTCGATGTGCTCCTGCACGTAAAGCTGGCAAAGCTCTATTAAGTAGATACGGTACCGGACTAACCCAGGAGATCGCTCCATCCGAAACTTCACCAGCTACATAATAGGCACCTTCACGCAATGCCGAAACAAGGATAGGCGTCTTGGGAGTACGAGGAAATGAGGACTTAATAGTGTAGAAACGCCCAGTATGCTCAATCTTCCCTTCCCAGAGCAGTGTACGCAGAATGCCCACATACTCACTCAAGTGTTCCATCGGCGTCGGCATCGCCAGCCCATATACACCTTCAATGATTGGACGATGGCTTGGTCCAATGCCTAATCGCAGTCTATCAGGAGCGAGATCGTGTAGTGCCAACACCTGCTGAGCAAGCGCCAGCGGGTGACGAGGATACGTAGGTACAATTGCCGTTCCCATCACCACTCGTTCCGTTCGTACCGCCGCGGCAGCGAACGTCGTTAATGTGTCAGGTGATGGCGTACCCTGCGTCATCCAAATTTGATGCACATTTGCCTGTTCTGCCGCTACAATCGCCTCTACTGCTGCCTTGGTATCCGTCCCAAACACTGCTAATCCAACACGTTCCCGTAGAGGTTTTTGTGCAGGAGTTTTGGTAGTTGTGGAAGCCGTATTCTCGTTTTGCATATGTCCATTTCCTTTTGCACTCACTGAAATAACACATTATGCTAAGACAAACACGAGTAAGGCTTAACGGCATTCCCACTGTCCAATTTTTTGCTCAACAGCAGCGTCCTCATTACATAATAGGATACGGCTATTGAGGAAGCGAAGACAAGAACTGTGTGACCGCCGCCATAAACAGGTCATACTGGTCGCGCCTGATATTGTGACCCGCACCTAGAATGTGTGCCACTTGCCCATGTTGCCAGAGATGTGTTAGCTCTTGCGCACGTTGAGGTGGAATAATTGCACCTCGCTCTGGGTCTCCTGTGATCAGAAGAATGGGGCATTGTATGCGAGGCACTAGTTCGCGCCAGGATGTGGTACCAAGAGCAATATCCAGATTTCGTTGTACCACGGCTAGACGCAGTTGGTCTTTTGACTGGGCCCACGGAAGAAGTTCCTCGTCTGTCCAATTTGAACGTGTATGCTCGATTGCGATACGTTCTGCTACCGTCTGTTTCCGTAGAGGAAGGAGCCATTGTAGCCAAGGGTTATGTTCTGGAGTTTGATACTCCTCGTCTGGACCGGTCTGGAAAATTGTATCATTCCATGGTGGATCTTCCAACAGAATAGCGCGAAGGAGTTCTGGAGAATCCGCGGCTACTTGTGCAGCCGTTGCTGCTCCCATCGAGTGACCAAGAATAGTCACCTGCCCAAGCTCCAACACTCTAATCAGGCCAGCTACGTCTTCAGCTAACAAGCGAAGCGAAAATCCTGTTTCGGGACCATCAGACAGGCCATGTCCTCGTGCATCGAGCATAATGACATCATACGCACCTTCCATTGCCCTCGCCACGCGTGTCCAGCAAAGTCCATTATCCGTCAGACCATGTAAAAGCAGGAGTGGCGGTTTCGTGCCATTGGTACGTGTGTAGTGAATACGGATACCGTTTGCGAAAACATAGTCGTCAAGCCAGCCCGTCATGAAATATCCCAACTTTCTCTATAAGAGGATCAGATCACGCTTACGCAACAAAAACACAGCTAATGCTGTCAGGGCAAAGATATAGCCTATCGCTAGGAGCAACAGTACAAGCGTGTCCCATCCATTGATGCCTGTCGTGCTAAGATTGTAACACACGACAAGTGGTGTAAGCGGAATACGTACCCAGGAAAAGTATGTTGCTATGATGTTGTTGCTTGTGTTCGTGTAAAGTACAAGCGCGAACCATGCGAGAAAGAGGATTTGTACT
Organism: uncultured Ktedonobacteraceae bacterium; assembly: GCA_964242555.1. Classification (GTDB taxonomy): domain Bacteria; phylum Chloroflexota; class Ktedonobacteria; order Ktedonobacterales; family Ktedonobacteraceae; genus JBBQVS01. The sequence continues at coordinate 395 of CAXTCR010000213.1, read as the reverse complement.
TGTCGTGTTGCAATAGGAATTGAAAGCATGACGGTAAGCGCAGTAAGAATCCAGCAGTTAATCAGTAACCCTATAGCTCCGGGTGTCATATTCCCAAACGTCGCATCTGCTATACATGTAGGGTTACACGGCGGTGGGCTAAAGCGGTGAAAACTCATTGCAAGGATCATGAGCAAGAGAAAAGCGGGGATGCGTAGTACACATGATGCTAGAATAACGCCACGTATATAGGCCGAGCGTGATGTCAGTCGTGCCAGTGGAAGATAAACTCTTGCACTCATAGCACGTTGCGTCATCACAATCGTGCTTAACACTGACAGAACACCGAGTGCCTCACCAGCCGTACCAAAGAAATAGGTGACATTACCACCAAATTCTAAAAAGAAAATAGCATA
>CAXTCR010000212.1:0-6829 GCA_964242555.1 uncultured Ktedonobacteraceae bacterium | reverse complement strand
AAAGACAGCAAGCATTACTAGCACGACAGTATCAATGAAGGATACTGTATTGCTAGCTGATGTTGTACGTTTATCGACTGTTTGCTCTTGTAGTCCTGGGACTGTCACTTGTGTGACGTTATTCGTCATGATACTACGTTACATGCTCATTTAAAAATATGGCTCAACTGCAACGTAGTATAGCATGAGTTTCTCAGCGCGTCGATATGTAACAGGTATCTTTACTTTCCTACTAACGTTGTATACTCCCTTAATAGGTGAGACCAGAGTCTGGGAGAGTCGGTCAGTGCAAGTTCTGGTTGTGTGCCATCAATTGTCCATTGAAGCATTTGTAAGATGCGTTGCCCTGTTTGCGCTGTCGGTCCCTGTCCCCATTGCGAGATGCCAGTGCAAAGATATTTGAAGCCAACATAGCGGTACTGCCATTACTTTTTGCTCATGTGCTGTAGACTTTTTCTAATGTAGAAGCCAGTAAACGCGAGGAGAAAAACTTGTCTTCAAACACCTTAAAAAATGACATCCACTACCGTCACTTCGATGTAGATAAAGACTTCCTTCATCTTGTACAATTGATGAGCGAAATAGAGCAGATTGACCAGACAGGTGAGGAAGTCAACGAGGACATGCTCAAGACACAGCTAGCTTTACCTGGACATGACTTCGTAAGAGATCGTTGGGTTGCAGTCTCGTCACATAATGATGAACAAATGATCGGTTTCAGTTGGGTATGGAACGTTCCACACAATAACCTTGCTTATTTACATGTCGGTGTTCATCCAATTTGGCGCAGGGGAGGCATAGGAAGTGAGTTACTACGACGAACAGTAATTCAGGCACAAACACACCACGCCCAAATTATTCTTGTCTATGCTGATACACAGCATCAGCAAGCAAAGGAGTTTTTGCTGAAACATGCATTTTCTCCTGTTGCATCCTATACGTCAATGAAACTTGCTAGCTCTGTAGAGTTGCCTCAATCTGCTTTTCCAACGGAGTACTCGCTTCACAAATATAATCCTACAACCGATTTTTCTCTACTCTTAGACATGTACAACCGGGCATTTCAAGGCTTATGGGGCCATCAGAATGTAACAGCAGAAGAGCTTAACAATATTCTCGAAGCAACTGGTCTAGAAGGTACCTTTCTGCTTTTCACACAAGGTGGAGAAGCTATAGGAATATGTAGAGGTGAAATAAGCGAATATTTAAGTAATCGAAAAGGGACGCCAACGGGTTATCTCGATGCTCCTGGTGTTGTTCCTGGGTATAGGTCTAAAAATCTTTATTTACCAATGCTACTTCACAGCGCTAATTGGGTTCGTAGTCAAGCTCAAGTTGATATAGAGATGGAGTCATGGGGAGACGACCCGCAAGTAGTAGCACAATACCAACAGGTCGGCTTTGAGGTCATGCATCAGCAGGACATCTATCGATGGAAGGGGAATTAATATAGAGATGATATACGCAAAATTCTGCACTAGTCAAGCTGGTGCAGAATTTTGCGTATATCATCTCTATGTATATGCTCATACACATTCGCGTAGCGAGAGGCTACCATTTACGCTGCGCAACTTCATGAGCGCGACAACTTCTAGTTGGCGCACACGTTCGCGTGAAATGCCAAGCTCTTTGCCTACCTCGAGCAATGTACGACTACGCCCATCGCCAATGCCATAGCGAAGTGTAACTACAGCGCGTTCGCGAGGTGTAAGCATTGCCAATGCTCGATGTAGCTCCTCTCCTAAAAGATGTTGAGAGGCTGTATCAGCTGGTGCTGGCGTTGTACTATCTTCGAGTGTATCCGCGAGTGAGTAGCGTGCTTCCTCATCAACAGGTGCGTCAAGAGAGACTGGCTGTTCGATGACACCAAGCAGGTCTACTACTTCGTCGATACTGATACTACATGCCTCAGCAATCTGCTCTGGTAAAGGGTCAAGTCCGTTCTCCTGCGAAAGCTGCGCAGCGATGCGGCGTACTTTGCGTAAGCGAGTTGCAACATGCTCTGGTAAGTGAATGAGTCGAGACTGCTCACCTGCTGCACGGCTTACCGCTTGACGTATCCACCACGTCGCATAAGTACCAAAGTGGCAGCCTCGCTGGTAGTCGAATTTCTCGGCGGCACGCATCAGGCCAAGATTGCCCTCTTGAATAAGGTCAATCAAGGGAACACCGGTACTCGTGTAACGACGCGCTATCGCGATAACCAAGCGCAGATTTGACTCTATAAGTTTACGTTTCGATCGTTCATCACCAGCAGCTGCACGCTGCGCAAGATCAATTTCTTCAGCGTGGGTGAGTAGTCCAAGTCCGCGAATGTCGCGCAGGTAGCTTTGAAATGCATCCTCATTGCCTGATGCTTGTTTCGTTGTCGCGGCTCGTGTAGAGCGAGCACGTGCAACACCCTCTGTTAGTTCGCCTTCTTCTGAGTCTTCTTCGCCATCATCCAGCAGGATATCATCGTCTCGTACAGGTACATCGTTGATCAATGGCTCGGTATGTCGTTCTGATTTCTCTTTGACCAGTGATGAGTCCAACTCTAAATCGAAAGCGGACGAAAGGGCAGAGGAAAAAACATTCAGATTGTCAGCATCTGTATGTGTTGTAGCTCTACGCATATCACTGACGGGATTATCAATAGCCATAAATTCATGCTCCCTTCAGGAAACTTACCGGCAAAATCAGCTTGCCAGTCTCCATATGGCTTCGAGTTATGCACTACGGAGAGTGCCTCTATATGTTATGCTCTGTTTAATGTTTACTTTACATTTTAGAATATTGCGTGCTCTATAGCGTCGGGTATTTACCTTACATCTTCTCAGGTCGTAACCTGATATTTTCATCATTCTTGCTGGTCTCAATATACTGTTGATACACAAAAATGGGTAGCCCAACGAAACACTACAATAATACTGTAAAAAAGCAAAAAGTCTTTCAGTATATAGACGCAACAAAGGGTATGAAAAAGGTAATTTTATCGGGTGGGATTTGTTTCGTCGAACGGATCTTGCACTCCATGCGATCGATCATAATAAAGTTGTACTGGGTCGCTTATATGTGCTTTTACATTAGGCCGAATCGTCCACTTCTCTTCCTTTGCCTCTTCTTCCGTCATGAGCAAGTGAACGCGCTCATTTTCAATCGATCCTATCGAATTATACACATAGTATCTTGCATCGATAGGTAGTAAACCTTTGTGAACCTTAAATGACTCTTCGTATACATCCTCGACCTTTCCAAGCTCCTTACCATCTGATGAATAGACCTGCATATGCTTCTGCACGCTGTGCTGATCCCATGTAGACATAGCCCTTCTCGCTTTCTGTGTTTAGCTGTAGCACATAAATATCTACATGCATTCACGTCGACTTCTTTAGAAAAGTTTCAATATGTAATCATGTACTAACATGTAGGGACCGCTTCAGCACGTTGTGAAATTATTTGGAGGAAGCGGTCCCTACATGTCATTTATTTGGAAAGTGTGTACCACTTATGAATTGCTGATACAGCTGGTGAATTGTGTAGATTGAATAGGTTTACATTTTCCCATGACCAGAAGTAGACACCATGAATGTTCGGGTCGGCAAGAATATTCGTTAAGGCAGCATCACACGCTGTAGATTGTAATTGTGCTGAATGTGGTGAGGCCGTAACTTGCTCCCACGGATTGAAAAGCGCGTCTTTTGTGTTGCGATAGCCAATCTCTGATAGGAAAATGGGTTTCTTTATACGCGCAGCAAATGCATCGATGCCAACCTGTACCCGTTGATGCCAGAGAGCAGTTATATTTCCCGAAACTGTATCCTCGCGTTTATCTGTGAGGGGAATATATTCTGAGACACCAACCATGTTAATATTGCTACTGGCTAGCCATGACGGAATTGGTTGTGTTATGTCTGACCAATTCATATCATACGTCAGTGTACCCGGAAAAATGCTTCGTACCTGAGCGATATAATGCTCCCAAATGCTTGCCGGTACATTGCGCTCGAGCCATTCATCCTCTGTCCCGATAGACAACTGATTCGCACCCGCCTGCGCTGCGGCTTCGACATAAGGACGGTAGATTTGCCAGTAGTTATCAAACCACTGTTGCTCCATAGCTGTATTTGTAAAATGGATAGCACCTGACCAGCGCCCTGTTCCACTAGATATACCAATCAGTGGCACAACAAACACGGAATAGCCCATGGCATGCGCGGTAGCGATTCCCTCGCGAAACGAATTGACGCTTGGAGTTGTCGGCAGGAGTGTGAGATGTGTGGTCGTTTGCGAAACCTGATTGAACGTGATTGGCAACTCCAGCCAGCGTGCGCCCATCTGTGTATGAATATCATCTAGTGCTGTTTGCCATTGTGCGTTACAGCGACCATAGCCATCAAGTCCCCACTGTATATATACAACACCTGTTTGAAAATCTGGACGCTGCAGCTGAAGTGCTTCATCCGTGCTAAGCGGTGTATGTCCACGCAAACAAGTGGCCTCGTTTCTCAGGGCATTGATACCCCCTACTACAAACGTGTTTTCCGCGAAGAGCACACCCTGCGATATTCCATAGATACATAGGACCATACCACCGATTAACAAGAAAATACGAAATTTAGAATGGAAAATGTTCGACATCATAAACGTTTGTCCTCCTTTCTGCTATATTCGCTTACTGATTACTTCAAAGCCTTTTTTCTTACGCAAAAAGTCCCAAAGCCCAAGAATCGCTGACCAAGTTTCAATAAATGAAAATACCGGCATCAAGAGAACGACAATACATGGATAAAAGAAGAATTTCCAGCGTTTAGCCTGGGATGCCTCAAGATTAATGCGTAGACCTTCAACATAGAGCCAGATATAGTAGGAATAGCTGACACACCAAAGGAAAATAAAAATTGCAAATGCGGGACTTGTGTTCATTGTACCTAGAAAATAAGCAATCAGAAGTACGACACCAATATGCTGGGAGAGGCCAATACTCCAGTTCAGGACAGAATAAAATAGGGGAAATTTGACATATGAGGGAACTTGCGTATCAAGTAGCAGACCAAAGAGACCGGCGGCCCATCGGCGACGCTGTTTAATAAGATCAAGAATTGATGCAGGTGATGCGCCATAGGAGCAGGAAGCCAGGAAGGTCGAGCGTTGTCGATACCGTAATGAGAAGAACAGGCCAAAATAGGCATCTTCAACCTTGACGGACTCGCCGAAGTCCCACCCTATTTGCTCTTCAATGCTTGCACGTACGAGCAGGTGTTCTCCGTGTAGTCCAACAAGTGGGCGACCAAGCATACCGGTAAAAAAATGGAAGCGCGTCAAATCGTCTGCTGGCCGTACTGAGTCGGCGAATCTACAAAACCAAGAGTTTGAAAGTTGGAACGGATAGGTCAGTACGCCCTGTGCTAAATCAAATTTGTCTTCATCATGATTAATAAATTTCGCGATTGACCAGATGGTGTCAGGACCAACACCTGTATCGTCATCGCCATGATAGATAAATACATCTCCAGTATTTTGTCCCGTTGCTCTGCGATATTCCAACGCGTACTGATTGGCTCGCGCTTTGTATTTTGTCCCATTCTGTGTCTTATACCAACTTGGCACAACAAGAAATTGGACCAGCGGATGGTCCCGATAGCTCCTCTGCAAACTTGCCAGTCCTTCGGCCCCTTCCTCTGTAATAATGTGAATCGTGAAGTTGAGCAGGTGTCTGGGCGCGCACAATAAAATTGAGTTGATCACTCGCCTAAGTGCTGGTACTGTATCATGCCGTGCGATAGTCGGCACCATAAAGACGACACGCTTCTGGACCATCACAAGCGGCTTAGCTGGTTTGAGCATGCTTGTACCGAAGGCGCCGGCCATTCCTATAACCGCGAAGGGTAAATACGCAGTCCACACTACTGTTAAATAGAGGTTGAATGGTCTGAGCATAACACTATTGACGAACAGCAAATTGATGCCAAGACAGAGAATGTAGATCGCGACAAACTTAAACAAGTTCAACTGCAAGCGAATTGGCGTATCGCTTTCCAGACGTACTGCTGCCATGTGAAGTGTTGTGCAATTCGAGGTGGCAACACTCTCCTCAATAAAATTATCTAATGCTGGAAAGCCGGAGATGCTTGATGGTATTTTGCCACCCAGCGTAGTTGTTGCAGTTGCTAGCTTGTGTGTCTCTTCATTTTCTATCTGCAACAAAGCCCTTGATCGTCTAAATTGGTTAAATGACTTTTGCGCGGGGTCTGTTTGTACTGTCATATCCCATGTTCCTCATCTTCCACCACCTTGACATATACACTTGTAGATTTGTGTTTATGTATATCTAACTCCTAACACACCGCTGTGTTTATTGTCTCATTCTCATTATAGCGGTAACTCCTAATAGAAAAGTGTAGATGCTTCGATGTTCGTGCCCTGCTAAGGCTTCCTCCTCATCTCAACCATATCTCAACTGTATCATAACGTTTCCTCCCTCCCTTTCTCCCCTAAAATCGACAATACTTGATACATGACTTCAAGAGAAAGAGGCTGAACCAAAGTAACTCAAACCCTTGAGCATTTGTTGATGCTCACATAGGCACATTTAAATATTGCTTCTCACATAGTGTTCCAGGAGGAAAGTAATGAAACAGCAAGCGCAGTTAAACAAGCAAGGAAGCAGTATAAGAATGGCCCATCACACCTCATCACTTTTGTTTGTACTAATGACTCTGCTCACACTTTTACTCACCGCTGCTGGCTACCCAAGCCAATCAGCTCCGGCAAAAAGCGCCCCTAAAGCAGCACCGTTATCAAGTGTCTACTTTGGTGTACATGTTCCAGGTTGGTTGCAAAGCATGTC
>CAXTCR010000211.1:0-6988 GCA_964242555.1 uncultured Ktedonobacteraceae bacterium | reverse complement strand
TGTTCCTGTTTTTCCCACTGCTGAGTACTGTAACAGTGGGCTACTTTTTTCTCAAGCCCTCAGTGCTGTCACGATCTCGGCTAGCAGGAGTAAGTAGTCTGATTGGTCTCATGCTGGGCGGGATATTCGGAGTAGTCGTTATGTTGCCTGGTCAAGACTTAGGTTCTTGCCCTGGTTTTAGTTTGATAATGCTTTTCTTGGTTCCTTTGTTTGTTCCTGGATTGTTTTTAGAATTGTTAAACGGCGAACATATCCCAATTTATCAGGTAGCTGTACCTCTTTCTCTCGCTCTGTTGACCCTGCTCGTCTATGCTGGAATAGCGTGGTGGGTCACTCGTCGTACTGGTCGTTGGGTCTACGGACTTTGGAATACTTTGCTCGCTGCGTTGCTCACCTCTGTGACAACTTCAGCAGTTGCTGCTCTTATCCGTTACCTTCCCCTACTTTGGTCTCCTCATCAGGTGACTCCTATGTGTTTTTACGGAGATGGGGCTGGACTCCCTGCTTTCAAATACTACTACGACTTTCTAAACTCAACGATGTATCCCTTGTTTTCTCAACTAGTCCTTGCATGTGCTATAGGCTTGCTCGGGGGTGCATTTCAAAGCTGGCGTCGTGCAAGGACTCATTCCAAGTTGGACTGCTCCCATTTGACCACTCCATAGCCAAAATCAATACTTCTGAATTCTTCTACACACACCTTGATTTACAGAAACGCTATGTACCTGCTCTTCGTCTTTTGTTTATATAGGTCATTTGCACCATGCGTTCTTCTAGGTACTTTGTTATGATAACAGAACAAAAAGGTGAAGACGACAGAGAGCGAAAGGAATTTCCTCGAATGAAACGCTTTGGAGTTGAACACGCGATTGCGCTTGCAGTGCTTATGTTGTTACTGCTGCTCTTGTTGCTCTCGCTTGTTGGTTTGGTTGCCTCGTACCTGGACCCATATCCATATAGCTTACACCAGCACGATTATGTCACCTTCTTGACTTTATTAAGTAGTCTTGTTGCGAGCCTTTACGCGCTAAAAAACTATTGGAACCAAATCAGAGGTATGCTGCTGCTTGCAGGGATTGCAGGACTCGTCGTAGGCATATTTCTTGGGAGCATTTCTAATCTTCCCTATTATCTCGGTGTGACCCTCTGCTTAGGAGCGTTTGGTCCTTTTTTAGAGTTGTTCTCTAATGGACCAAGTACTGTTGCACAAGACTACAAGCTCCTTGATATTTCACTCTCGACGCTGGCTGTACTCCTCTCATGCACCTTCTATGCACTGGTAGCTTTCTTCGTCACATATAGAGCGAGAAATGTGGAGCAAGGTATAGCGGGAGCCTTCCTCGCGGCGTTCATTTGTGTTGTGGTCGCCACGTTCACATTCACTACGTTGGCAGTTTTCTCAGTATTCCCCACATTTTTCTCACAGCGCGCTCTTACGAATTTAGCGTGGTGCCAGTCGCTTCCATTGGACACATTTCTTCTAAGCTTTGCACAAGCAGTTCATGCTTTTCTAGGTGGCTTCGTCGGTTCTCATGCTGCACTGAGATATCTACGCAAGAAAAATGTGAGTGGATGAAAAGTTCCGCTGCTGCCGTCTCATATGCTACCCTTCGATCAACGTTTTCAAGCCAACTAAGACGCTATTTTCGCTCTCTTGGGCTTGTTCTTGTGGCTGCTGTTCCCTGGGATCGTCCTGGATAATAAAGAGCGTCGTTTTTCCGTTGGTCTCCTCTAACAGATAAGTCATGGTAAAGGAATTTTCTGGCGTATCCTCTAGCCCGGGACGTGGAGCGAAGAGCGTGTATTTCACCAGTGTATTTGGCTCAACCTCAAGAATTGTTCCTCTTTGCTCAAACACGTTGCCTTCCCACTCGCTGCGGAAGACAATCGGACTCCCTTTTTGCCAATCAGTAATCACATTGGCTCCGTACTGCCACTGCTTTACCAATTCTGGCTTCGTGAGTGCTCCCCAAACCCGAGTAGCTGGGGCGTTAATAGTAATTTTCGATGTGGTTGTATGATTACTCATGGATGTTCCTTTACAAATATTTGCTCTATGACCATTCCTCGTCTCAGTATACTAACACCAATCATTTTTTATCAATGAAGAAGTAGGAGGAGTAACCAATGACCTCTGAGAAAATCCACTTTATGGAAGAAAAAAAACAAATAACAATCCTACTCCACATCTCCAACCTTCAAGAACTGCTAATGTAGGTATAGCTTCATGCCATATATTCGCTCCAAACATCAACTACGACCTTGCATTCGACCCTTCGTAGGGACCACGTTCACGGCGTCTGCGGCCAATTCATTGGCTGTATCAATCAAACATACACAATGATTGTGCATCCGGCAAATCATCTCATATGTCGTGGGTACCACGCTCACGGCCCCCGCGTCCCGCCAATTCATTGGCTATACCAAACCTACACACAAATACCACCCAACAATTCTATACATGTACACTCCCACACACGTCCAATTCCGTCACACCCTCGCGCCCCATCACCTCCATCAACTCTCTACCTAATCACAAATTGTTAAAAGCGTTGAACCCCGTACGGGCCTTTATTCTATCACGCCCTCATGCCTCATCACCCCGCTTTCTACCGTGTAAAAACAGCCTAAATGAAGATAGTCTACTTGTCCTCTAAATGTACAGCGTCATACGAACATAGAACGCTTGCTCTGACAAACAAGTACGCTTCTCTAAGTGTTGAGCAATTGAATAAATCCCATGACCAGCACTTGACATTACGAGCGGATAAATCAAAATTTGAGGAGGTGTATGGTACGGAATATTGGGATGAGTAAGGACTGCAAAATGTCAGTATGAGCTTTGCTATTCATCGAAATGGGGAAAACTTCCTCTTAAAAAAGCTTGACCTTCTAGCGATGGGAAGGTGTACACTCCTTATGAAGGAGGCCGTATTAGCGATGGTTCAGCAACTCGAAACGTGTATCTCAAGAGAGATGTATCCTCTTGAATCGCTTACTATTGGACAACTTGCACAGCTTTGTGGAGTCTCTGCTAAAGCTATTCGATACTACGAAAGTATTGGTTTGCTTCCGCCTGCACAAAGGAGCGAAAACGGCTATCGTTACTACAATCAAGGGGATGTGAACCGCTTAGTTGTGCTTCGTCGGCTTCGGCTACTAGGGATTTCTCTCGAAATGCTTAAGCCCTTCCTCACGGAGGCACCTGATGCACTCTGTATAGATGTGCAACAGGAAGTGCTACGGCTTATTGAAGATCGTATGGTTGCTATAGATCAAGAGATGAGGGAATTGCAGCGGCTCCGTGAGCATGTCCAAGATTACCACCAGCAACTCTTGACTTGCCATCCTGGTACTCGCGAAACCTTTCATGACTGTTGTGATTTGTCTTGTCTCGCCTTACCAGACGAGATACCATTAAAGGAGTAAAGGTATGAAACTCTATCCAGTCCTTAATGAAACCTTGGAGCTATGTCCTTGTGGATGTGGATGTCCTTGTGGATGTGGATGTTGTGGCTGCTAATTACGAAGCAGGTGAGTGAAAGGAAGAGGTAGCAAAATACCTCTTCCTTTGTATAATTCCAAATTCTCTTCACTACACATCTTTTTACTATCTCCACAAAAACACCGTCCCCTTGATTTCTCCTGATTTCTTGGGTATAATCACTACAGTAAATCACTTCCTATCCTCTACTAAATCCTCTTCTATCAAACTTCAATCCTTACCCTTCAGGAGAATCTACCCATGAACCCCATCTCCCTCGACATTCTGCTTGCCTCCCACGACTTCGGCCAACCCGAAGCCTCTGAATTGATCCCCAACCTCTTGCCTCTCGGCCTCACTCTGCTCTACGGCCCCCACCACAGTGGCAAATCCCTGCTCACCCTGCACCTCGCCCTCTCCATCGCCTCTGGCACTCCCGCCCTCGGTAGCCTTTCGACCACCCAAACAGGTGTCCTCTACCTCGGCCTACAAGATACTCCGCAGAGCATGTCCACCCGCACCCGCAAACTCCTCGCTAATCATCCTGCACCCACGACCTTCGCCTGGACGAATACCCTCACACCCTCATCTCCTGACATCGACCCCATCGCCGCCCTCGACCACTGGCTCGCTGAACATCCCAATACCCGCCTCATTGTTATCGACTCGCTTCACGGTCTCTCGCCTAACCCCTCAACTCCTATGACGGCCACTCAAGAGTACACCCTGCTCCACAAGCTCAAAACCCTCGCCAACGAACGCCGCATCGCCATCCTCGTCACCGCCCAACTCTCCTGCAAAGCCATACGCGCCTTCCCCGACACCCAACCCACAAACGCCTCCCTTGCCGATACCTTCCTCATTTTGAAGCGCTCGTACGGCCAGCCCGATGCCACCCTCTGCATCGCCAGCCACTGCCTACCCTACGCAGAACTCGCCCTACAACTGCCCACCGATACCCTATGCTGGACCCTCATTGGTTCCGCCGCCGACCACCGCCTCTCCCAGGAACGCCAGGACATCCTCGCCCTGCTCGAAGAACAGCACTCCGTTCCTCTTACCCCCAAAGAAATCGCCTCCCTGCTGCACAAAGACCCCCGCGCCATCACTAAACTCCTCTTCGACATGAGTCGCATCAACCAAATCCGCGTCGTCTCACGTGGCAAAACACCAACCTCAAACCCGATACCCCTCCCATGCGTTTCACCTTCTTCGGTAATAATGGTAATGTTTGAAAGATCAGTTATGCCGACTCATAATTGAGGAGATATCTACAAAAGAAAAACGTGAGTGTATGAAAAGGTCCGCTCGTAGCTATCTCTTAAAGAAATCGGCAGGAAGTAAAGTTCTCAGGTCTTCTTGCTCCATACGTCTCCGAAATTCCTTGAGAGTTTGCTTATCACGCGCAGTAAACAGCGATGAGAAGGACTGCCCCGGCCTATAGTCAAGATTGATTGTCAGCCTCTTCTCTGTGATCGAAAGATAGAAGGGGTCTGACCGCGCCAGCGCAACAAGGATAAGATGTTCAGGATCAGGAAAACTGTTGCGTGTATTGAGCATATCGACTTCCTTGCTCTCTACGAGGAAGTCCAGGCGTTCCTTGAAGGGTTTGTAGGCTGAAGAGGATAGAGAGGGTACGTATTGTTGTAATAGTTCACGCATTTCATAAAAGACGATCAGCCAATGGAATTCTTGATCGCTTAACCCACTACGGGTAATGAGAGATGTATCTTTGCTCGTATCCTCGGGCGCATAGAAATATTCATAGATCGGCTCGATGCGAGAAATATAGTTCAGGTCAGCATTCTCAAAAACATACTCGTACCCCTGAGAGACGAGCTTCGTCGCAAGCGGTTTGCAATACGCCAAATTGTCCACTAAAGTGTGCTCATTCATGATAAAACTCCTTTCCCCTCTTCATTCCGCCTCACCCTCGCCTGCACCAGCTTCTTAATAAGCTCAAGCGGCAACGGCTCATTTAACGGGAAGCGGATCGTACCCTTGTTGGTTTTGTAACCCTGTAGTTCGTTTTGATGCTCTTCAATAATAGGTGTAGGTATGTATAACCCAATGTGCGTCTTGCACAGTTGGAAATATACGAGGCGTCCCTTGTAGGAATAGTAGGGCATCCCGTAACTAATGCTTTCTTTGGCCTCGGGAGCGACAGCTTTGATAACCGCTCGCAGCTCTTGTAACCTTGCATGAAACTCTTCTAGCGTTTGAGCAATGTATTCATCGACATTCTTTGCGGTAGTCATAGTCTACCCCTTTTTAAGGATAAATATTATTGTGCAGTTTTTCTCTGTCTTCTTTTGGTCCCTGTCAAACGTACCCTATATGAATCGGCCTGGTACTACTTCAATACAAAGAAAGGGGAATGCCTGTGGAACGGTCTACATTACGCCGAAAGGCGCAAGTTGTCTCGCGCTTTGTCACTGTTCAAATTGTAGCACTTGTAGGTTGGCTTATAGTTCAGTCGCTCTTTTCGCTCTCACCACTCGGTCGTTCGCTTCCCTTTGCGGTTATGATTATCGTTGAAACAATCTGGTGGATCGCAACCCTGCTCTTAATGTACGCCCTATTTATGAATGTGTATAAATCGTTTGTAAAGTCCGTTATCGAGCTCGAAGATGCAAACCACAGGCTCAGACAAATGACAAATCAAATGCTCCTGAACCTGCGAGAGCAACAAATGCAAGAAAAACACTAACATAGTACGGGTCTGATGTATAACACCCCACACATTCCAGAGTGCGCTACATCAGACCCTTCCCGCTTTATCGCCCCTGAATATATTGCTGATATTCTTCAGCACTCATAAGATTGGCGAGTTCAGTCGTATTGCTCATCTCCACAACAAGCATCCAGCCTGCCTCGAAGGGATGATCATTGATCAGCTCGGGCGCATCCTTAAGATTCGTATTGACCCTCACGATTTTGCCGCTAAGCGGTGAAATAAGCTCAGATGTCGCCTTGACTGACTCGATATCGCCAAATTTGCCATCCTCTGTGATGTTCTCGTTGGCATCCCATGGTAGCTCAATGTACACGATGTCGCCAAGTTGGTCCTGCGCATAATCGCTAATGCCGATGGTTGCCAGATTTCCCTCGACGCGTACCCATTCGTCGGTTTTGCTGTATTTCAAGTCCTCTGGATAATTCAACTTCGCCATGAAATGTTCTCCCTCTAGTTAGCTTTACTTTTGACGTTTGTAAAATGGTATCGGCACGATACGTGCACTCAGCCGCTTGCCGCGCACATCAACAAAGACCGTATTGCCAGTGGCAGCGTGTGCCGCATCGACATAGCCGAGCGCGATATTCTTGCCAACAGTTGGTCCAGGCGCGCCACTAGTCACGATACCGATGCGCTGCTCGCTGTTATACAGACCATAGCCCCCGCGTGCAACGCCTCGATCAATTAGCTCGATGCCCACAAGCTGTTTCTTTGGCCCCTGCTCTTTAACACGTTGCAAAGCCTCGCGCCCGATGAAGTCTTCAGCC
>CAXTCR010000210.1:0-7029 GCA_964242555.1 uncultured Ktedonobacteraceae bacterium | reverse complement strand
AGAAGTGCGCGATACGATTAAACGGCTAGGTGGTACCATGCCCGAAGACTTGCCAACACCTAAAGAAAGTATTCAGCAGATACAGCAAAAAGAACAAAGGCGCATCGCACAACAGAAGCAACCCTCATTGTTCAACGAGACCGAGAGCGATTGAAGATAGGGAAGAGAAAATGTAAGCTTTCCCCTACCCACTAGAACAAAAGTCTGTTATCATGTGTGTATGAGTAAGCATGTCTCTTTTCAGGGTGGCACCCTTGTTCTCTATGATGTGGATGCACGTCCACCTGCGCCGTTCAAGCTCGTCAAGGAGCGGTGGCGGTGCGAGGGCTATCACTATGGGTCTATCCAGTCGTATTTGCATGAAGAGGCGATACAGGATGGAGTGCCGCGCTGGAAGCATCTGGACCTGACGTTACAGGATACGCGAGAGGCCCACGACTATCAAGCCGAGGCGTTGACGGCGTGGGACGAGGCGGGACAGTGCGGCAGTATTGTGTTGCCAACGGGAGCGGGCAAAACGTTTGTGGCAATACAGGCTATTCAACGTGTCAATCGTTCCACCGTTGTGGTCGCTCCAACAATCGACCTGCTCCATCAATGGTATGCACGTCTCGTCAACGCCTTCGCATGCGAGGTCGGCGTATACTATGGCGGCGAGAAAAATGTGTTGCCCTTGACCGTGACGACCTATCATTCCGCTGGCGATTTAATGGCCGAATACGGAAATGCCTTCAAATTGATTATCTTCGATGAAGTGCATCACTTGCCTGCGCCGAACTGGGGCGAGGCGGCATTGATGGCGGCAGCTCCCCTGCGACTCGGACTTACCGCGACCTATCCAGAGCCACATGAGCAGACCAATGGCCGCTGGCGTGTCGATTCTCTGGTCGGTCCAATTGTCTATACCAAGCGTATCGAAGACCTTGTGGGACAGCAACTGGCGAACTACCGGACCGAGCGTGTCCGTGTCAATCTTTCGGACGAGGAACGTAGTCGCTATGATGCCGACCATGCGATCTATATTGATTTTGTGCGTTCGCGCCAATTGCGCCGCCATGGTCCCGGTTGGTTAATGGAATTGATGCGGCTCTCTACAGTAGATGTGGAGGCACGACGCGCGTTCCTGGCACGGCAACGGATGCTGCGCCTGCTGGCGGGTTGTGAAGGTAAGTTTGCCGCGCTGGATGCACTGCTGCAAGAATATATGCATGAGCACATCTTGATTTTCACCGAACATAACGCTGTGGTGTATGATATCTCCTCGCGTTACTTTATCCCAGCAATCACGCATGAGACACCGGCAGCTGAACGCAAAGCGATTGTGGACGGCTTTCGCGACGGGATATATCGCGCAATAGTGACCTCCCGTGTGCTAAATGAGGGCGTCGATGTCCCTGAAGCGAAGGTCGCGATTGTCCTTGGGGGTACGGCTGGCGCACGCGAATATGTGCAGCGATTAGGACGTGTATTGCGGAAGGTCGAGAATAGGCAGGCTGTGTTGTTTGAGATTATTGCGCGCAAGACGCTCGATGAGGGCAAGTCGCAGCGTCGGCGTAGAACAAGAAAGATCGACTGATGCTAACGGCAGAACTGGTGAGGGCACGCATACGTCAACGTGGTACCGAGCTTTCGATAGATATGCTAAATATACACGATCGCCACTGGCTTGAGACCGCGACGGGTCTCATAGCGATAATTGGGCAATACGTAGGGCGTTCACAAGCGGAGCTAGATAAGGCACTCGAAATCTACGAGGGCGAGCGCATCGACTATTTTACAGTTCGTGGCTTAGCAAAAGTCTTGACTGATGCCGCTACGTTCACTCCTCCCTCAACATCGCATCTCCCGCTACAACTTCGCGAACGTCTCTTCTCGTATGGACCTGTTTTTGCCACGCCACACCTGTTTCAAAGTCAGACGCGCCAGGAGGTGCTAGAGCAAGTGTCAAGCGAACTTGCGCTTTCGCCACAACATATCGAGTCGGGTTTGTTCGCCGATAGATCCTCGTCATGGATACTGAGTGATATAGGTCCGCAATGGACCGCTGAAGGATTGTTGACGCGTTACAATCTGGAATTAGCACGAGGCGTCCTTTATTGGGCCAGTCAAATGCAGATTGAGGCGCACAGCAACTATAAGGACTTGTGGAAATATCTGAAGTTTTTTAAGCTGATGTTCTGGGTGCGTTCGCAGGAGGATGGCTACACAGTTGATCTGGATGGTCCTATCTCACCATTTGTCAGTGCCACGATGCGCTATGGCCGGCAGTTCGCGGCGTTTCTGCCTGCGCTACTCCTATGCGAACGCTGGCACATGGTCGCGGACGTACGTTCACCTGTCACACAAAAAATGACGAGCTATCGCCTGAACCATACCTCTGCGCTTACAACACATTTCAAGCAAAGCGGCGAGTTCGATAGTCGCTTAGAGGCCGATTTCGCGCACGAGTTCGAGGAGAAGTTCGGTGGCAAACGCGGCAAATGGTTCCTCACGCGAGAAGACGAGGTGCTCGTGCTGGGCGATACCGTGATGATTCCTGATTTTGCCTTGACCCATAAGGACACGGGCCAGCGCATCCTAATAGAGCTAGTCGGCTTCTGGCACCCTGATTATCTAAGACGTAAGGTCGAGAAGGTGAGAGCCGCGCAATGCCAGAACCTGTTGTTGCTTGTGTACGAGGGCATCAATTTAAGCGGCGAGGCATTGCGCGATGTGCCAAGCGAAGTGCTGTATTTCAAGAATAAGCCAGTGCTGAAGGATGTGATGGCGACAGTGGAGGCGATGGCTGAGAAGATAAATCAGGAAAATTAAAATTCGCCTTCTGGTTCGTCTATCGTCTCTGGTATCCCCGCCCCTTTGTAAAGAACCTCCATTGGAAAGTGTATATCAAGACTTGTAAGTTCTATCTCGTCGCCTGGCTCATAGTATTGGGAAGCTGTCCATCCCTTTGATGTACGACGATGCGCTTCAACAGCTTGATATCTAATAGCAATAAGTACATATTCTTGCACAGTTGGACAGGTACGGTAAAGGGCAAATTTCGCTCCTCGGTCTCTAGCTTCTGTAGAGTCAGAAAGCACCTCGACAATGACACGAGGAGAATTCACCTCTGTTTCGTCGCGACGTGGTCGGTCTTGCTCATCACATGATACTGTTATGTCAGGATAGGTATAACGTTTGGAAGAAACTCGTGCGGCAGTATCGGAATTATAAACATAGCATGACTTTCCTGCGGTGGCGAGTGCATCTTCAATAGCTCTAAGCATATTAGTGCTAAGACGGCTATGTGATAAAGTGCCTCCTGCTAAGGTGTAGACGCGCCCATCAATATACTCATGTTTAACGTCGCTATTTCGTTCTAGTTCGCGCCACTCTTCAACCGTCATATACTCTGGTTCTCTTCGTGCTACCATGCTGAAGCCTCCTGAAATCATTACCCTCTATAATGTAATAATGTACCCTGTAGGGGTCTAATTCTATTACACCCTGTGAGCATTTGACAACATGTGTGGGTTGTGAGAAGTGTTACAACATGCTCTCAAAGATGTGAATTGCCAACGGGGTATAACAGAATGTAGGTCCCCACAGGTGGCATGCTATTCTTACATTCGACATACTCTAGCATTATCATGCCCCGACGTTCGGCGTTACCTTCTCCGGCACAACTGCATCCTCGTCCGTCTTCACAATCTGTTGCTTGCGCCCACGCTGGAGGAGCAGGAAGGCGAACAGGGCATAAATTGGAATGAGTCCGACGAGCCAGCCGAGCCAGAGTGGAATGGCGGGAGGTGCAGTTGCAAGTATTGGGACATCGACCTCGCCTGTACCTGCCAAGCCAGTGACTGTAATGTGCAGCGTCCAATTGCCCATGACTGGAATCTCGGCGGCGCCGTTGACCCCGTTACGCCCATCAGGTGTGAGACCCGCGCGAACAGGTGTTGCGTGTATGCCTTCCTCTGGCACAGAGTTTACGTTGTAAGTCAACTTATCCTGTGTTTGCGGGGTGATGGAGAAGGGTAAGGCATAGCCAGCATCGGCGGGATACTTATAGAGATTCAATGTAAGCGGATAGGGTCCAGCGTTTACACGGACAACGCGCACAGGCGTGCTGCTATGCTGCGTTGCCGCGATTGAGACGCCGAGGTCCACAAGTACGCCGATCAAGGCGAGTAGACCTACGACGAGCAGAATATATTGAAGTGGTTTACGCATACATCACCTCTCTAGCGTTTGGAGCGTTGTTCCTACATTGCGACCAAGCCAAACGCCTACATATGTTGCGAGAAGGCCTATGAGCAATGCGATAATGTAGCCAACACCGTACTGGAAGAAGATGTAGAAGGCGTACCACGGAAAGAACAAGGGCGCAGGTAGACATGCAATCAATGCTGTGAGCGCGAGTGTTAACGTTAGTTTCTGCGCGGACCACTGATTTTTTTGAGCACGATACACGAAGATGTCAAAAAGAACAGCAACGACAACGGGGAACAGAAACCACTCTGTTGCCACAACCGATGTAGATGGCACGTGCGCTGAGCGATATACTAAGCCTTCGGCCTGACGTAAGTACTCTGTTGCAGGTTGCACAAACAAGATCATTATACCGGCAAAGAGGAGATAGATTACAGAAACGAGTGTAGCCGCCCAACGCCATGGCACAACGTATTTGACTGTGACGAAGGTGAATGCTGTTAGAAGTCCAGCAAGTAGTGGGAAGAAGCCGATAATGACATTCCCAAGGTGGATTGCATTCTTACCATAAAGTGAGTCGAAGACGAGCAATGTAAGGATGCTCAGCATTGTCGCGAAGGAAAAAAGCGCACCAATATAGGCAATCCGCTTCGTTCTAGCACTTCCAACGCGAAGATTAGCGGCGGAGAGGAGCATATACGCAGCCCCAAAGGCTACAACGCCCATGCCAAAGGCGAACATAATGTGAAATGGTGCCCAGATTGCCACGTCGATGCCATAGAGCGCGTGCCAGTAGCTGTCCAGAGGGAAGGCAACGGCGGCGTTTAGTGCTGCGAAACCAACAACGTATGCACCCAACGAACCGTGGAAGAGGTCCGCGAATGATGTGCTGTGTCGTGCGACAATGCTGCTTTTGCGTGCCCAGATGCTCTCAATGATAACTGCGGTAAGGCCAGCAATACCGCTCAGCGTCACGCCTACGAGCATCATTTGATGGGGAGGAATGAGTGTTCTATCGCGTCCGATATACTCGTGCCATTGAATATCCCAGCTAGTTCCTAGGAAAAATATGAGTGCACCGAAAGCCGCCGTTAATCCTAGTGCAAGGCGTAGCGTTTGCACGGATTGGAGCGACCGCGTAAGCGATAGGGGTTGCCCTAATGCGCCTGTAGTCGTATCAAGTGCTTTTGCCATGAGCGAAATCCTTTGTGTTGTCTGCGGTTTTGTCTAAAAACTTCGTTATTACATGTACGATTATATATTCTTAAGAGTTGAATGTGTGAGAGCATGAATTGTCCTTCCTTGCGCATCACGCTAGGAAGGACAATTCATGTATTAATTTGTTACGTCGCGTAGGACTGTTACAGTACATAATACTACGAAGAAGACGATCAGGTAAACCTCCAGGACCGTCCATGAGCGGGCATCGGATAATAACCCTGAGTCGAAATCAAGAGTAGTGGATCACGAAGTAGTGGAACATAATGTAACTTTTTGTCGAATGTGTGCGTGCGAAATATATGTTTATGAAAAGTATAAATTAATGAGCGTCCAGCACAAATTTATGTAAACATGAGGAGGTATCCAGCTTATGATTGAAGCAAAACGAGAGACGCGAGCACAAGGGCGCAGTACCGATGCACGTGTACTCGTGCCAACAATGGTTAGTGCAGCTGTAGCATTAGGAGTGCTTCGTATACTCTCTAGTTATAGTTGGTTAAGTGGAGCGTTCGTAGGCAAAGATGCTAAATTTGCTCCTGATTTTCTAGCTGGTGCAGGATTGGTGAGTCGCATTACTGGTGGTCCTAACGGTGGCTTTGTGCATACTGCTGTCAACAGCGGCATTTCCTCCTGGCTCACGAGTACTGTTGTTCCCAACGCATCACTGTTTGCATGGTTGCTTGCGCTTGGTGAGGCTGCTGTCGGCATTTCGCTGCTGCTTGGTTTGTTGACGCGCCTTGGCAGCGTGCTTGCGATTGCGCAGGCCGTTGTGAATATTCTCGTTGCAGGTGGTAGCGGTGCGGATACAATTGGGCATAACTATATGCTGATCATTGTCTCGCTGGCCTTCATCGCGGCGGCGGCAGGAAGAACCTATGGCATTGATGGCATCCTGATTCGCCGTTTCCCCAATTCGCGCTTGTTGCGCCTGCTTGCTTAAATGCTTCCTCGTATATGCGCGATAAAATGTGGATATAGGCAATGCATTGCCAATGCGGACGCCGCAAACGTGGTCCCCACGAAGCCAACAGATTTCGTAGGGACCACGTTTACGGCGTCCAAAGTCGATTTATCGCATATACTCTGAACAACGTCTATTACGCTAGTTGCAACAAGTACAACACATACCCTCCTGGACCCTCGATGGAGAAGGTGCGACCAAAGGGCATATCATGAAGTGGCTCCTTGACTGCCACATCACGTTGCCGTAACGTATCAAATGCCTGATTCGCGTTCTCGACATACCACCATAACTCTGTGCCGATGTCGGGTGTGGTGTCGCCCTTACCAACTGCAAGCGCGGCTCCATTGCCTCCTGCTAGCTTGAACTGCACGAAGTCTGGTTGCTCCATCTCTACCTCCAGTTCAAGCTTTTCTGTAAAGAACTTCTTTGCGGCTGCTACGTCTGCGACATGGATCATAATGAAGTTTAGGCCTGTGGTAAGCATAGTTGTTTCTCCTTTTTTGTTCCAACTCGTAAGTGTTCGTTGTTACAAAAGAAGTATAAAGTATAGGAGTGACAACAGTATGTCAGCAGCGAACCTCAAAAAAATAGCTAGCACGAAAACTCCAAAGGTTTTCGTGCTAGCTATTTTTTTGAGGTTCGCTAGAGTATTT
>CAXTCR010000209.1:0-7058 GCA_964242555.1 uncultured Ktedonobacteraceae bacterium | reverse complement strand
ACACTTCACAATGTGGTTCTTGACCCAACACAGGACGCTGTTGTGATTCAGGGTGTTTCTAAGATCTTTAAGCGAGAACAGCCACTTTTACGCTGGCCTCGTAAGAGAGACGAAGAGAAGGCGCAAAAGCGCGAGGTGCGAGCCGTTGACGATATCACACTGACCATCAAGCGACGTGAGATTGTAGGAATCCTTGGCGCGAATGGTTCCGGCAAATCAACGCTCATTCGTATTCTCTCAACCCTACTCCTGCCTGACGCGGGCAGTGTTCGTATCTTTGGATACGATGTGGTCAAAGACGAGCGGATGGTACAACGCCTGATTAACCGGGTGAGCGTTGAGGCGTCCTTTTTCAAGAAGTTGTCGCCGATGGAAAACCTGATATATGCTGCTCGCCTCTACAACATGCCAGCGCCTGAGGCGCGGAGCAAGATATACAGTATTTTGACACGGCTTGGCATTAAACCTGATCGCATTAGTAGGCCGCTCGAGGATATGTCGCGTGGCATGCAGCAGAAGGTTGCGATTGCACGTGCATTTCTCACATCGCCCATTGTCCTGCTGCTAGACGAACCAACAACCGGTCTTGATCCGCGTTCGAAAATCGATGTGCAGCATTTTATAGAGGAGCTACGAAGTCGACACGATGCAACCATCTTGATCACAACGCACGATATGGATGAGGCCGAGGCATTGTGTGATCGGGTTGCGATCATCGTACAGGGCAAGATTGTGGCGCTGGGGACGACTGAAGAACTCAAACAAATGGTCACTGTCCTGATGGGGCGTGAAGAACTGGTGTCAATGAACGAGGTGTTCATGCATTATACAGCTTCGCATCGCATCACAGAGGAAGATATCAAGCTTTACGGCAGTTGGGAAAAAGCATTCGAGGCTATCGAGGCTGCTCGCGAAGAGGAAGAATAAGGAAAGAGGAAATACATGTCTAGTTTGATGCATCAAGGGCGCGCGACCTACGCCTTTTTCGAGCGCAACTGGAACCTGACCCGGCGCTACTGGGCATGGGAGGCGGTATGGCTCATCTACAATCTTGTGAACGCAATGTCCGTCACCTACATCGGTGTCAACTCGCGCATTCCTAACTTTATTCTCTACCTTGTGATTGGAACTGCTGTGTGGACCTATCTGGGGGTAACGTTTGAGGGTGTCACAGACATAATCAACATGGAGCGCTGGGAGGGAACGATTGAGTACACGTTTATGGCGCCAATCTCGCGCTTCACGCATATGGTAGGTAGCTGTCTCTATGCAGTCGCGCATGGGCTACTTTTTACAGTCTTGCAGCTAGCGGTAATGTCGTTTTTCTTTCACATAGACCTGAGTCATGCGAACTACCTGACTGCGCTGGTGATCCTGTTACTCGGTAGTATCTCGTTTATCGGCTTTGGCATCGCAACGTCATCGCTACCCTTGCTCTATACAGAAAAGGGTATGCAGATGTCCTACATCGCTCAAGCAGTGCTGTTACTGGTGTCAGGCGTCTACTATCCGATTTCGGTCCTGCCGGTTTGGATGCAACCGTTGGCACGTGTCTCTCCTGCAACCTATGTACTGGAAGGCTTGCGTGCTGGCTTGATGGAGGGGAAGCCACTCTGGTCGCCAGAGGTTTGGAATATTACATGGCCATTGTTGCTCACGGGGCTTGTCAGTGTGCCATTAGGCATATACGTCTTTGGTTTCGCCGAGCGTTATGCTAAGCGCACAGGTAAACTGAAACGCAATGGATAAAATACCGGGGCGTGATACATCAGACCTGTACCACGCTGAGTTTGGCGTAGGGTGTGATGAATTAGACTCATACAGAGAAAGAGAAAAAATATGGTTACGTCAGTGCTACCACGTGGTTTTGTGCTGCGGCGTCCGACAGTGGATGATATAGAAGGTATTCTGTCATTGATACAGACGTGTGAGATCGAGCGTCAAGGCCATGCTGAAACGACACTCGAAGACATGCAGCTGTGGATCCAAGACCCAGACTTTACGCTCGGGACCGATGCATGGCTTGTCCTTTCGTCCGAGGGCAAGGTCGCCGCCTTCGCAAGTGTTGAACACAACAGGCATGTACGTCTGTTTGCTGGAGTCGAT
Organism: uncultured Ktedonobacteraceae bacterium; assembly: GCA_964242555.1. Taxonomy (GTDB): domain Bacteria; phylum Chloroflexota; class Ktedonobacteria; order Ktedonobacterales; family Ktedonobacteraceae; genus JBBQVS01. The sequence goes on along the minus strand of CAXTCR010000209.1, from coordinate 4,952 downwards.
GTGCATCCCCAGTATCGCGGACGGGGTATTGGTACACAACTCTTGCAGCTAAACGAGGAGCGAGCACATGAGCATATCGCGGAGGCACCGGAGGATGCTCGTATCGCAATGTTAACACGAGTCGATGAGAGGAGCGATGCCGCACGTCATGTGCTCGTCAAGCATGGTTATACGCATGTGCGCTCGTTCTGGCGTATGGAAATTGAGCTACGCGAGGCACCACCTGTACCACGTTGGGCAGAGGGCATCACGCTGCGAACGCTTGCCGATGATCCCAGTATGTTTCGAGCGGTGTTCGAGGCCGATGAGGAGGCATTTGAAGACCACTGGGGGCACATGCCTGCTCCATTTGAGGATTGGGAACGCTGGACAAGCAAACGTGAAAACTTTGATCCCTCGCTCTGGTTCCTGGCGATGGATCGTGACGAAATCGCTGGCTTCTCACTCTGTGCGAATGAGGGAGAGCTGGGAGGCTGGGTGCACTCGCTTGGTGTGCGTCGTCAGTGGAGACGCAAGGGGATAGGAGAGGCGTTGCTGTACCAGTCCTTTGGCGAATTTTACAAACGCGGCATTTATACAGTTTCACTTGGGGTTGATGCATCAAGCTTGACAGGAGCTACGCGACTCTACGAGCGTGTAGGTATGCATATCAACCGCAGGTCCAATACATATGAGAAAGAATTACGGGCGGGGAGGGAGATGAGCGTACAATCCCTAGAGCCATAGGTTGTTTCCTATGAGCTTGCCCTCCTCTTCCCGCACGGTGAAGATAGGAGTGTTCACGCGGGTGCTCCTATTGGAGGAGAACGTTCCGGTCATGAGAGTACGTCTACATAATCTTTCGGCACGCATACCGACTTTACAGGATGCGCAGGCTGTAACCGAACTAATGACTGCATGCGATATCGCAAACTTTGGCGGTGTCGACACAACAAGAGAGGATGTAGCAAAGGTATGGCAAAGGACACCCCATTTCAACCTCAGGACCGACGCGTGGATTATTGTCACGCGTAAAGGCCAACTTGTCGGATACGCCGATATCCGTATGGGCAGGACACAAGAGCAACTTCTGTGTTTTGTGCGTATTCATCCTGACTATCGAGGGCGCGGTATCGGCACACTGTTTACGCTACTGATTGAAGAGCGAGCGCGCCAACTCCTGTGCAACGCACATCCAAGAAGGCGCGTTACCTTGAGTGTTACTGTTTGTGTATGTAATTGGAGCGCGCGTGACCTACTCCAGAGGGAGGGCTACATGTCAGTAAAACGCTTCTGGCGATTGTCCATCACTGATGAGGATACGAACGAGACGCTTACCGCCGACCTCAACGTCGATGTACAGGACTTGTTCGATGCTTCCAATACGGTAGAACGCACTGGTCTCTATGTCGCACGGCAGTACGAAGTCTACGAAAAAGAGCTGCGTCCCGACACTGAGGACTGTGCTAACGAAGCTGCGCCCAGCATCGTTGAAGAGACTGCAAACGCGTAGAACAAGAGGTAATTATACGTTGCCTTGCTACTGAGTTTGAAGGCGAAAGAACTCCAGTGCTAGAATTCTCTTAGTTGATTATCATTTGTACGGGTCTGGTGCATCACACCCCGCGCTATACATGAGTCAAGCGGGGTGTGATGCATCAGACCCGTACAACAAATTATATAGAAAGGTTTTGTAGCATGGCTTCTATTCTCATCACAGGTGCAACTGGCAATGTCGGAAGCGAGGTTGCGAAGTGCCTCAAAGAAAAGAATATTCCGTTTCTTGTCACGACCCATCGCAAAGGGCAGGCGGATGCTGGAAAAGTGTATTTCGATATCGAACAGCAAGACACGTTTCTACCTGCGTTCGAGGGCGTAGAAAAGCTCTTCTTGATTCGTCCGCCGCAAATATCCGACGCGAAGAAGTACTTTCTGCCGCTTGTGCAGGCCGCGAAGCAGCAGGGTATCAAGCATATTGTGTTTCTCTCGGTACTTGGTGCTGAAAACATCAAGTTTGTGCCACATGCCAAAATCGAACAATACATTCGCGAGGCCGATATTCCCTACACCTTTTTGCGTCCAAGCTTCTTCATTCAGAACATCGTCAATCAACATGGCGATGAACTGCGCAAAGACAACACACTTTATGTTCCTGCTGGCAATGGCAAAACAAGCTTTATTGACGTGCGTGACATCGGTGAGGTTGGTGCGAAATGTCTTACTGAGTATGGACATCGAAATCATGCTTATTCGTTAACGGGGAGCGAAGCATTGACCTACTACGATGTTGCGCGAATCTTCTCGGAAGAGACAGGGCGTACAATCACCTATGCCCATCCCACATTGTGGCAATTTAGAAAACACATGCTCGCAAAAGGTATTCCCGCTGACTATGTAAATGTTATGTCCGTTATCTATCTGACAACTGTGCTAGGGCTAGCCAAGCAGGTAACACCCGAACTGGAACGTTTACTTGGGCGTTCTGCAAGAACTGTGCGCGAGTACGCTCACGACTTTAGAAACGAATTGTAAAGACGAGCTTGCTCACGTTTGAAACACTGTATTGTTTTCGAACGCGAACAAGCTCATTTTTTATGTCTTCCCACATCTGGTATCATGGAATCTGTTTGACAGAAGAGAGAAAGAGAGTTTCGTGTATATGATGATTTTCGAAATGGCTGCGTTAGTTGCTGCAAGTGATGATGGTATGCGTTTTGTCTTACTTGCCTTACTGCTGGTTGCGGTAGTTCTACTGCTGGCTGGTGCAATCATAGCGATATTCACATGGCGTAGTCAGCGAAAACAACAAAGGCAGCTAGAGAAGGAACTGACTTGACATGCCGCGCCGTCTCACTATTGCTCCATTGCTTCTAGGTACATTTCTTCAACGTATGAATTCGGGTGCCAGTACCGTCATCTACGGGTTGCTCCTGGTACAAATCTCGGAACATACCAAACATGCTATTACAAGTTTGCAGGTGGGACTCCTGCCCGTTGTCTACTATATTGCGGAACTGACACTCGCGCCACTTATGGGTGGGCTAAGCGATCATTTCGGGCGCCGCCGTTTCCTCGTCCTCGGTCCACTGATCGGTCTACTACAAGTCGTGCTACTCATTTTTACACCAATAGAGAACGCCTTGCTCTATCTACTTGCTCTGCAGGTGTTGATAGGTATCGCAAGCGCGATCACGACGCCTGTTGTGCTTAGCTATCTCGCGGATTTTACCGCGATTAAGCAGAACCAGCGTATGCGCGTGATGAGTTTTTATGAACTTGCCACAAGCGGTGGAATCGCTATTGGTACTATCGCTGGCGGTATCGCATGGGACCACTTTGGACGTAACGCATACCTCCTACTCGCTACACTGTATTTCGTTGTCGCTGTATGCATGTACCTTGCACCAATTGTCAATCAGATTTTCGAGCGCAGGACACTGGCAGTGATTGCTCGGCACTACTGGAGTATTATCCGTACCCCGGGCCTCTTCATCTTTATGCCTGCATGGATATGTATATCAGCGTTGGTAGGGGTGTGGTTCGGTTCACAACTTACCTTCATCCTCTCCAAGCCATCTCATAATAAGGGCCAAGTGTTGATGGGGAGTACGAGTGGGCCTGGGGGTGGACATCTTCTTAGTGTGGTGCTTGGTGGCATCGTTCTCTATTTTGCGCTATGCCTCTTATTCTGGGCCTTTTTCTTGAACAAAATTCCTCGTCTACGCTTAATGCTTACCTCAATCGGAGGAGTTTTTCTAGCGTGCATAGCTCTGCTTGCAATTAATCATAGAGCTGATGATAGCTTGCTTTTCCTGTGGATTCTCCTGCTCATGGTCGGCGTCTTTGCCGAAACCAGTTTTGCTCCCGCCGCCCTCGCCTATCTTGCCGATATTTCGGAAGAGGCCGCGAAAGATCGTGGCTTGCTTATGGGCCTGTATTCCATCTTTCTCGGCCTTGGTCAAATTATCGGTGGTGGATTTGGTGGGATATTTGCTCACTCATTTGGCTTTGATGGCCTGATTTATCTGACTGCTCTACTCGCTTGTGTCGCACTCCCCTCGTTATTGGGGTTAGCGTGGTATGAGCGGAAGGCTACGCATGTCTATATCATAGATGCACAAGGAACCTGATAGAGACCAAAAATCTTTATGATTGCTTCTCTTGTTGAGAAGGCATTTTTGATGATGAGATATGGAATGTGCCAAGCACACGCGCCACCATCACCTTTTCTCCATCCTTGAGATTATATACCGTCGCTTCCGTGACTGCCGTCGAGCGTCCACGATGTACGATGATGCCCTCGGCGGTAAGCTCGCCTGTAACGACTGGTGCAATATAGTTGATCTTTGCCTCAATCGTGCTAAAGCGCGTGCCCATTGGCAATACTGAAATTAGTGCCATCGACATGGCGGTGTCCGCAAGCGTGAAGATGACGCCGCCATGTACAATTTGCTGCGGATGCATCAGGCGTGCATCAACTCCAATGCCGACTTCGCCTTTGCCATCCTGCGCGTTTATAAGGCGCATGCCAATCAGTTGAAAGTAGCCGGAACGTTGTACGTTGGCGCGTACATCTTCCAGCGTCATCGACGGTTCCTGGGCTTGTGTCATAAGTAGCATTATCTCCCACGAATTATGCGCTCAATGTCTCGTTTGGCATCGCGCTCCGCAATGGCCTCACGCTTATCATACAACTTTTTACCTCGACAGAGGCCGAGTTCTACTTTGGCCTTGCCGCCCTTAAGATAGAGCTTGAGTGGAATGAGCGTTAAGCCTTTGGTCTCGACCTTTGCCTGTAGCTGCTGAATTTCTTTCCGGTGCAATAACAACTTGCGGTTGCGCATCGGCTCGTGATTGTAGCGATTGCCCTGCTCATAGATGGCGATATGCGCGTTCTCTAACCATATCTCGTCCCTACGCACCATCGCATAGGCCCCGCGCAGATTGACCTTGCCATCACGAATAGACTTAAT
>CAXTCR010000208.1:0-7099 GCA_964242555.1 uncultured Ktedonobacteraceae bacterium | reverse complement strand
ATATTGCCACGAATGCGCGACTGTAGGTTTTCCGCCGCAAGCCCGGGGTCTTCGTCGCCGAGCGCTGGTCGCATCATACGCAACGACATGCGGAACGTCTCTTCAATGGGGATAGTCATGTACTGGATACCGAGATTTTCCGCGAGCTTTTGCGCATCTGTCTTACTACCTTCAGATGAATAGCCCGAGGGCATAAGGATGCCCAACACGTTTTCGGCACCGAGCGCGTCAACGGCGATGGCGGCGGTGAGGGCCGAGTCGATACCGCCGGAGAGACCGATGATGGCCTTCTTGAAGCCTGTCTTGCGTACATAGTCGCCCGTACCAAGGACAAGCGCGGAATATACCTCTTGCAGGTGCGACATCCTAGGCTCGACACGCTGTGGCGCACCAAGTACAACGTGATTGTTGACCGCTGGCGCCGAGAGCGGGCGGGTATCAACCGTGATGACGGGCACGTCCTCTGAGGGGTCTTTGAAGCGGACGTTGCGCAGGCGTGGATCGTGCAGACGCGAACGGAAGACGGAGGGCGTGTCGAGATCGACAATCAGCATGTCCTCCTCGAACTGTTTGGCACGTGCGATGAGGGCACCGCGCTCGTTGAATATCATGCTGCCGCCGTCAAAGACCAGTTCATCCTGGCCACCGATCATGTTGAGATAGGCAATAATCACACCGTTGTCGGCGGCACGCGTTGAAATCATGGCTTCGCGCGCGGTCTCTTTGTCGGTGTTATAGGGCGAGGCGTTGATGTTGAGAATAACTTCGGCACCTGCAAGGGCCTGCTGCGTCAAGGGGCCGGTGGGATACCAGATATCCTCGCAGACATTGATGCCAACGCGGATGCCATGCAACAGGAAGAGGGGCGCACTATGGCCGGCGCGAAAATAGCGGTTCTCATCGAACACGCCATAATTGGGCAAGAAGTGCTTGTGATACACACCAGCAAGCTTACCCTCGTGAATAATGGCGGCGGCGTTGTAGATATCGGAGTCGCGGTCGACAAAGCCGACAACCGTTGTCAGACCCGAAAAAGCGCGGCTAGCCTCTACCAGTTCGTTGAGGGCGCGCAGGTTCGCATCAACGAAGCCGGGCTTGAGGAGCAGGTCTTCGGGTGGATACCCGGTCAGCGCGAGTTCGGGCAAGCAGACGATGTGCGCACCCTCACGAGAGGCGGACTGCATAGCCCCCTGTATTTTTTGTACGTTGCCGTTCAGATCGCCGACCATCAGGTTTAGTTGGGCGAGCGCGACACGCAATGGAGAACTGTTCATAACTTATAGATCACCTTTCTGCCCTTGACGAAACACACGAAACGCACTACCTTATCAGGCAGAGATAGTTCATAGATAGTATACGACGAAGGAAACATTCTTTTCATGGAGATACGCTCTTTTTTGGAACTTGACCTCGCATTTATTGTTGTGGTCTACTTCGCATTTCTTTTGTTCATCCATCCACCACGCGCAGTTGTGTTTGCCTCGCTGCTCGGCGGACTGGTGATGGGTGGCATCAACCTGCTTGTAGATATTGTAGCCCATCTTACGAATGTATGGCAGTACACGATAAGTGGCCTGGTTTTTTTTGTGCCATTGCCCTTCTATATTCCTGTCGTCCTGTTTTATGGCAGCGTGATTTACCTGCTCATCTGGCGTTTCTGGCGGAGTCGAACCCACTGGTTCGCGCTGCTCTTGCTATTTGGTGTTCCTATATTTGGCATACTGCGCGACACGTGGGGTGGTCTACTGGTGAAGTCGCCCTATAACCCAACGTGGTCAGGACCTTTTTCTATCCTGCTTGACATCGCAATGTGGCTTGTCATGTTTTACGCGGGCTACTCCATTTTCAGACGTTTGGCCCCGACACGTAGTGAGATTGAGCAGGGCGAAGAGCGCTCCGTGCGTGTCTAATCCTAGAACTAGCACTCAGGGCGTCCGCAGGGGAAACGCCCCTACTATATACAACTTGTGGTGTATGGTAGGGGCGTTTCCCTTGCAGGCGTCCTGCTTCTGTATAGAACAAATTGCCTACCAACATCGCCTCCTCTATATTCGCATACTGGACACACTCAGTGGTTTATAGGAGATTTTACCCATTATACACATTTCTCGGTGAAGATTTCGCAACCGCTCATCATCATAAATTGGTACTTTCCTATTAACAAAAAAAAATTCACGCGTGACCTCTCTCTTGATGGTGTATTCTTTGCTCAGATCATTCCTGCGCAGGAAGTATCAAAGCATTTCATTACATGCCTTCATACTAATCAGGGCATTAGGAAAAGACATACAGTTGTCTACTCGTACAGATTTAATGACATGCTTAGGGGTGTTTGTTTCTTAACCAAAGGGAGAAGAATGTATGCTTAGAAGGCAACATACGTTGAATACAAGCGGGAGGCGGGTATCCCCGTTACTCCTTCTTGGAGTCAGCGTACCGCTCATACTTATACTCATTGCACTAGCTGTGCTTGTCGCTCCACGTCTTGCCGCAACTCATGCGGCGGGAGCGGCTGATAATATGGATTGCTCGCTCATCGTGCCACCCAATCCTTTATCAGCACAGGGACTTGCAACGCCATATCGCCTTGTTGCCACTAATCCAGCGAATGGAGCTTGTCACGAAGCGAATAAAACGCAGGCTGCATTTGTGCAGGGTGCGGTTATTGATCCCAAAACGGGTGCTATCTCTATCTATAATCCTCTGGTAATTGACGATGGCACACAGCCAGCCGCGCAACCTGTTGTTCCACAGTTACCAGCCGGTGGTATCGTAGCACTCTGGTTTGGCTACAACGGTGGCAACCTGACACTGCAAGACAACAATGGCAGTTTGGGTCAGGGGAGATGTGTCAACGGTATCAATGGTTCTGTCTTTGGTCAATTCGCGTATTGCAATGCACCAATATTCTTTGCGGTCGCTAATTTCGCGATGCGCAATGGACAACTTGTGCCACCTGCATTGGGAATGGCAAATGATGGGAAAGTATGCCCAACCGTTCGTGACTTCAGTGTTGTCGACATGGACCAGAGCGACAACGTCACAACACAGTACATTATCGGTGCCAATGGTCAAATGGCGCAGTTGACAGCAGCAAATAGTACAGCATTAATGAATACAAATGCGGCACAAATGCAGACTCCACAGCTACAGGTGAATGCAAGCGACAACCGCCTGCTCGCTGTGAAGGTGGATGGCGCGCTCGGTTGTCACCCATGGATGGCTCCCGACCTTGCTGATCCTGGTCAGATGGTAGCGGCACTACCACTTAACGAGCTACAAGCTGCGAAGTTCCAGGCTGCTCCTGTAGCCGTTGTGCCCGCGAATGACCCGATGGTCCTTGTAAATGGGCAGCCAAATCTGCTCAAGCTCAATGCGTATCGTCTTGGCGTCAATCAGCCGCTTGTGTTCAACTTGAACAACGCAAGCACAACCACCTACTGCACCAACATCCTAAATACTGCACCAGCTCGCTTGCAACTCGACATGCCAATGACGGCGAAGGTTTCTTCACCAGAAGCAGCAGTAGCGACCAATCTCTTCACCTTCCTAGGACAACGCCTTGCCGCGACCTTTGGGAATGGTGGCCTCAATTGTGCGGGCTTGCTCAACCAGCCTAGCCCTGTCGCGGTGACTGTTGACGGAAATGGCGTAGCGACGGCAGCAACCATCACTATTCCAAATGCTAATGGGAATAACAATGGTGGCAACGGTAATGGTGGTAACGGTAACGGCAATGGAACTGGTGGCAATGGTGGTGGCAACGGCAACGGTAATGGAACTGGTGGCAATGGTAACGGTAATGGTGGCAATGGAACAGGTGGAGCAAATACTCCTGTAACCTGTACCTTCAATGGCACGGCTATTCCTAACTGTGCAGGAACACAGATGAGCAATGGACAAACGTGCACAATTGCCTTGACTGCCACAAATCAGGTGAATATTACCTGTGCAGCAACAGGTACACAAACAACGCCTACCACTCAGCCTACACCAATAACACAGAACACGCCTACGACGCAGACGACGCCTACTACACAGGCAACTCCTAGTCCACAGGCAACGCAACCAGGTCAACAGTAGACCTCGAACTTTAACGAAGAGGTAGTAAGTCGCCCTGTTCTTAGGGCGACTACAGAACAACTTTAGGAGAGACTTTTTATGTCTAGGAAACGCAAATCACTTGTTTTATCGTTGAGCGTAGCCCTGTTGAGTATTCTGCTCGCGGTTGGTGCTATTCTCGTATTGAACACCACAGGTATCATTCACGCAGCTGGTATCGGTGACTCCGGTGTACAGAGAACGCAGAATAACAACAATAACAATGGCCAAGTGCAAAACAACAATGGCCAGGGGCAGAATAACAATAACGGACAATGGCAGAATAACAATAACGGACAATGGCAGAACAACAATAATGGTCAGCAGGGCTATCATGACAACGATAATAGACATCATGCCCGCTATAACACCATTGGTGACCTGCACAAAATCTCGACGGTAGCAAGCACGATGTTCGTCGTTGATGGCAATGGCAAGACCGTCTCGGTTGACGCCAACCCCTACGGAATTGCAGTCGTGCCCTCAACAATGGGCAACATGTCTAATGGCGCGTTGAAGCCCGGCGATCTGGTTGTCACAAACTTTGGTGCCAATCAGACAGGCAAAACGCTAGTTAGCATTCCCAATCGACAGGGACCTGCTCATCTGCTCAACAACAACATGGACAAGGGCACAAATGGTCCTGCCGATCTAGCATTCAATGCAATGACCGGTTCCCTGTGGGTTGCGAACACAAGCGGCAACAACATCCAGGTCTTCGACGCGAATGGTAAAGTTGCTGCAACCATCACCAGCCCATTGTTCAACATGCCATGGGGACAGGCCTTCAATGGTGGCATGCACAACAACAATGATGGTGCAATTGGAGCATTCTTCTCGACCAACGCTGCTGATGGCACAATCGACCGCATCGATCTCATTCCTGCCGGTAACGGAAAAGTCACATTCAAGATTTTCCAGATTGGCCAACTCGCTCACATGGGCAAGCAGACGTTCATCGCGATCACCTATGTATCCAAGTTGCGTGTACACAACGAGACCTACTCTGACGTTCTCGTTGCGCTGGATACCGTTAACAATCGTGTCGCGATCTATCCCAATAGCTCGACACGTCATACACAGAACTCGAAGTCAACCAATTCAGGCGAGACGGCCTACAAGGGCAATCCATTGATGGGTCCTGTCGGTCTTACCTTCAGCCCAACCACAGGTGATTTGCTCGTTACAAATTCCCAGAAGAACAACATCGTAGAGCTGAACCTCGCGAACGGCAAGGTCGTTGGCGATGTCCAGGTCGACAATGTGCCAGTAGATCCTGAAAATGGTAATGGCTCCGCGCTCTTCGGTATCGCGGCAACCACCGATAAGGACGGCAACCTTGAAGTCTACTTCACCGACGACAACACGAACACGGTAAACGCGTTGCGTTACTGGTAAGATAGCTTCTGTCTGAAGAAATCGAGTGCAATTCCGTTTACGCTACAAACGGATTTGCACTCGATTTTTTTGCCCGGATGTGCATTCTATTTTTATGGACCGAGTGTAGTAGTCTGTCAAAGGACACGCATCATAAAGTTCTTTAACGACCTTTACACGGGAAATCGCATTCGCGATGCTGCAATCACGGCCATGATTACCATGATTACCGAACATTTGTGTGTGGCTTATCGTCATTCCCAAATTCCTGACCATTGCCGTTGTCGCAATGATTACCGTCATTCCTGATACTATCAGACAGTGTGTGAGAATGATTACCGTCATTACCGATATTTTGCTGAGACAGCAGGGAGACCGCAAGCGTCTCCCCTACACTTTCGGTTGGGGTTGAGTCCAGATGATTACCGTCATTACCGATATTCCTGGTATCACTTGGGGTTGAATGAGACTGATTACCATCATTCCTGATATTACGGTATTTCCCGTCGAATATGTGGTGGATTTTTTCCATAAAGGTGGCATGCTCTTGGGTAGCGAAGGTGTCTTGAGAGGTGGGATTTTTGGCGGTCATGTAGTGGCCGCGACCGACAAGACGGACTTGGTCCGAGCGGGACATGTCGAAGAGGAGTTTAGTGATAGTGCGCCGGTCTTTGTGCAGGAGGGCGGCGATGTCTTTGGGGCGCAGGGGACCATTGCGATGTTCCTCGAGTATGGCGAGGATGTCTTGACGCTCCTGGGAGAGGTGGTGGTCGAGGGCGGGACCAAGCAGAGTCCAGGTCAAGGTGTCAGAGGGAAGGCGCAGGGCGAGGTCTTGTTCGGGGATGGTGGTGCCTGTCAGCGAGAGGGTGGCATCGGTTTGGCCACGCTCGCGGGTAAGGAGCATGAGGGTATCGGCAAGGGTGAGAGTAGGATCGGCGAGGTGGTCGTTGCACGTGTGCCGTTTGGACGTGTTGGTACAGGGGTTGGTGACGAGGATCGCGATGCGGTGTGTGGCGGCGATGGCCCGAAGGCGCTTAAGAAGGACGGGTATGGGCAGAGCAGGGTTGTCGGCGGAGGAGCAGTGGGAGGCGAAGTGTGGGAGGGAGTCGATGACGACGAGACTGGTGTGAGGATGAGTGGTGAGCCACTGGTCGAGTGCGTCGAGGGGATTGGAGGCGGAGGGCAAGGGAAGCAGGGCATCAGTATAGAGGAAGGTGTCAGGGGCGGATTGGGTACCGAGGAGAGTGTGGGCGCGACCCGCGAAGTGGTGAGGGGTATCCTGTAGGCCGAGGTAGAGGACGCTGGCGCAGGCGGTGGGAAGGCGACCGAGGGCGGGAGTGCCGGAGGCGACGGAGAGGGCGAGATGCAGGGTGAGCCAGGATTTGCCGATGCGGGGAGCACCGTGGAGGATGGTGAGGCCAGTGGGCAGTAGGTCGGGAATGAGCCAGTGGGTGCGGGTGCTATAGGCCGTGTGGGTGTCGAGCAGGTTGGAAAGAGGGGTTAGGTTCATGATGGGTGTGCTCCTTTAGGGGGTGTGAGGAAAAGTGGGCTGGTGTCGCTGACGTTGACAGTTACCGAGAGGGCGTTCTGAAGAAGGTTTGTACGGTCGTAGTCTGGTTTC
>CAXTCR010000207.1:0-7104 GCA_964242555.1 uncultured Ktedonobacteraceae bacterium | reverse complement strand
AATTGGAAGTGAAGATGAGGTCAAGCGTACGTAGCATAGAGGGTCAACCACTAAACCGAGCTGAGGTGCAAATCTCATGCCCAATATTGCGAGGCTCATGGTTGGAGTTATGCTTGCCAACATCGTGCCCGTCGTTATGTTTCTGCTCGTACAACACTGCTTTATACTCAGCGTTGCCTCAAGCGGTATCAAGGGATAGGAAGAACTAAGCCACACAAAGAAGAGCACCCATCTAAGGTGCTCTTCTCTATGTGGCTTAGTTCCTCCTACATTGTCTTCATTTCGATACTGGCCATTTCCTCGACAGGTATCACTGCCGATGGGCGGATGTCGATATCGAGCTTGCCATCGGAGGCGCCGACATGCACCTCGCCATTCTCGGGAATATCAGCAAGCAAGATACGCATACTGAGTGGCACCGTCAGCATGCGCTCGATCACGCGGCGTAACGGACGCGCGCCCTGTGTCTCGCTAAAGCCTTCTTTGCACAGCAGATCTATCGCGCTCTCCTCTGTGTGCAGCGTCAAGCCCTGCTCCAGCAGACGGGCGCCAAGCTCGTTCATCTGTAGGCGCGTAATCTCGTGTGCCTGCTCCTGCTCTAACGGGTGGAAGATTACCACCTCGTCGATGCGGTTAAGAAACTCTGGACGGAATGTCTGGCGCAGGCGTTCCATCAAGCGGTCACGCTGCATCTCTTCAGTGTTGCTCTTAATTGTTGCCCTGAAGCCGTGAGGCATCGAACGTCCAAGCATATCCGTTCCAACGTTTGAGGTCATGATCCAGATGGCGTGCTGTGCGTCAACCGTGTGTCCCTGCCCGTCGGTCAAGCGTCCAGCGTCAAAGACTTGCAGGAACAGGTCGAATACCTCTGGATGCGCCTTCTCAACCTCGTCTAGCAGGACAACGCAGTGCGGTCGCCGCCGCAGCTTGCCCGTGAGCTGTCCCTCTTGATCGTAGCCTACATAGCCAGGAGGAGAGCCGATCATACGTGATACAGCGTGCTTTTCCATGTACTCAGACATATCAACACGAATCAGGTGTTCCGGTGAGCCAAAGACTTCTGCCGCAAGTGCGCGCGCGAGTTCTGTCTTGCCAACGCCCGTTGGTCCAAGGAACAGGAAGACGCCAGCAGGCCGATTATGCTGCTTGAGGCCCGCACGCGCTACCTGAATGGCCTGACTGACACGCTTAACCGCCTCGTTCTGTCCAATTACACGTGTCCCCAGACGCGTCTCCAGGCTCAACAAACGGTCGCGCTCCTCGCGTCCAGGCGCTCGTACCGGTATACCGGTGCGAGCGGAAATAATCTCAGCAATCATGGCTGCTGTAATCGTTGGAGAGTCTTCCTCGTGCTCCTCGAACTCCTGTCCATCCTGCTCCTGCACCTCCTCTTGCTCTAGTGAAAAGACGCGTGCCTGAGAACATGCTTCGTCGAGCACGCTGCATGCTTTGTCGGGTAAGCGCATGTTGGGTAGGTATTGTACCGATAGATGCACTGCCGCGTTTAGTGCATCATCAGTAATCGTGGCATGGTGATGTTGTTCGTACACTTCGCGCATACCATACAAAATGGCTAATGCTTCTTCAGTGCTTGGCTCCTCAATTTGAATAGGACGTAGACGCCGCTCCATCGCCGCGTCCTTCTCAATAGTGCGGTATTCCTGTGGCGTTGTCGCTCCAATACAGCGCAGGCGTCCACCCGCCAGTGCCGGTTTGAGAATACCGGCTGCGTCAATACTTCCATCGGCGGCGCGGCCAGTACCGATAAGCAGGTGCATCTCGTCAATGAAGAGAATAATGTTGCCGCTCCCCTCGGCCTCCTCCAGGACTTTAAGCAGTCGTTCCTCGAATTCGCCGCGATACTTGGTGCCAGCGACGAGCGAACTGGCGGAAAGCTCAATAATGCGTTTGCCCCGCAACTCCTGCGGCACCTTGCCCTCGATGATGCGCTGTGCAAGGCCACCGACAATCGTCGTCTTACCCACGCCTGAGTCTCCAATTAAAATTGGATTGTTGCGGTCCTTGAGCATCATCGTCTGCATAAGCTGGCGGATCTCTTTATCGCGCCCAATCAGGGGTGTTAGTTGCTTATTAGCGGCCTGCTTGGTCAGGTCGCGTCCGAGGCGTTCCAGTACCGACGCTCCACCTTTTGTGCCACCATCTATATTAAGACCCCCGGGCATATCGACAGGGGCAGGTTCAGGCACCGTGTTGGCAGAGGGTACAAGTTCGAGTAATGAACGTGCACTGCTTGTATTGATGAGGTCAATGAGTTGCGCTGGATTGATGCCCAATTTTGTGAGCAATTCGTGCGTCACCCCATCGCCCTCGCTCAATACCGCCTGCGCTATCGCACGCTCATCCACAACCGAGGTGCCTGCGCTTGTTGCGTTCCGCTCTGCTGTAAGCAGTATCTCCTTGCACCGGCGTGTTGGTAGAATAGGCGTATCGCTGGTTGCCTTGCCGGACCCAAGTGCGAGGCGAATTACGTCGCGTACCTGTTTAGAGGAGAAACCGAGGCTGCGCAACGCATCTTGCGTACAACCGCCGTCGAGTTTGGTTAATGCGATAAAGAGATGTGGAGTGCCAAGATAATCCTTGTGCATGCGCCGCGCTTCTCCCAGTGCAAGCTCTAGCACTGCGCGCAGAAAGCGCCGGTCGGGTGAGTTCCCCGAAGAAAAGAGTGGTGCCATGATCTGGCTCTCCTCCAGTACCTCTATGCGTGGCTCGGCGGTCCGCTCCTTGTTGGCGAGCGAGCCAACAACCATCCTTTGCGTTGGGTCGCCGTACAGCACAAAACTCGTCCATGCGGTGTCGTCGGGATGTTGCTGCATCATCGTTACGCGGGTACGCCGCATCGCCTCACCTAGCATGACGCCGTCGCCAATGTCTTGATAAAATAGCGTGGCAAATTCACGCGTGCGCAACGCGCTAACAGGCCAGCGGGATGTTATTACTGAACCTGCACCTGCGGTGAGCAAATTCGTGGCGACTCGCTCCATTGTCTCGTCGCGTTCCTGCTGATTAGTCAGTCCATGCCCGTTGCGACTTGGGCGCTCATCTTCGTGATAGCTAAGAAAAATAACCGGACGTTTGGGCAGTGATGAAAGGAGTTGCTCTACTGCTCCACCATCCAAGCGCGAGTTGCCAGCAAGTGCTGGTACAGGCTCACCATTTGGCTGAGAAAGAGGAAATGGACCAGCATAGTGCAGAACGTGGGGATTGTCCGCACTTAGCCGCATCCGCATCTCTAGCTGGTTGGCCTGCTGCCTGTAGAGGATGATACGTGTGATCGACTCAGGCAGTGTTGTGCACAGGGTCGCCACCTCTTCCTCGGCACTATTGCGTTCGCCCGTAGGATTGACGAGAAAAAGTATTGAGAGTCCCTGTGCGTCGCGTCGTCCAAGTTTGCGCGCAGGTCGCTCTGGAAAGGGCATGCGATGCAGCATATCGCGCACACTGTGTGTGACGCGTCCTATATTGAGATAATGTGCAATGTAGCGTCCCTGCTTTGTCGAAGGATCAAAGAGCAGTTCCCATGGAATATCGGGCGTGTTTGTGCTGAGTATCAGCGTTCCATCTAGTCGTCTCACCATCTCTTGTACTTGCTGTGGTAAGAGTGACTCGAACAGAAAGCGCCCAAGCGTAACCAGTGCGTCATTGACCGCGCCCAGTTTCACCGTCTGGCGTTTAGCCTCGGCCTGTGCTAACGTGTGCATTGACTGTGCTGCCCCTTGCAGGTTTCGGCGCAGCCGTTCGCGTAGCTCGTTCGTAAGCTCTGTGGAGTAGTCCTGCCCTATGGAAGTAGGACTATCGGGAAGATCAAGTCGAAAGCGATAGGAAGTATCAGTACGTGTAATATTTAGTATAGCTGGTTGTTCCATAGATGTTTTCTCTTCTACAATCTTCCCACAACATCACATGCTCGTGTCGCATCGATGCTCTCCTACAAAAACAGTAAACCGTTATGCTCGTGTAGACGCATACAAGGCATTTGCATAAAATCTACAATAGATGTGTATAGCAGAATTAGTATACGTGGCAATAGATGGGTGTGTCAATACTCGTGCTGGGCCTACAGTTTAGGTTGCACATAACAGTTTACGTGTGCTCCATCTTCTGCGTTCGGCGCCACTAATGAGAATGTTTCATCGCGACTCAGTACTTCATGAAAATACTTGCCTGTAGTTTTAAGCGCGCTACAATTGCCCGGTGTTGGTAAAATGGTCGTATCCACAATGGGATAGGTGCCGGACTGTCGCTGCACTAGCAAACTGTAAGCATCATGTCCCATTGGTGGGACATACCACGAAAGCTCCACTGTTGCATCACAATTCTTTGGAATGAGTACCCAACCTGCATACATAGTGCGCTGAGCCTCATCACTCACCATATTCGTTGGTGGTCCCTCCTTATTCAACGGGTGATTTTTCAGGTTGTATAGATCATTATTATGATTTGTCTCCACCATTGGATCACTCTGATTTGCAGGACACAGCAAATTTCCATCACCATAGGCATCATATTGTGGACATGCCTGAAAGCCTGCAAACGTACTACAGTATGGTTGCCCTAATTGCTCAAAGCCGTTACCATTGAGAAATTTCGCGTTGGGTGGCACGTATACACGCACATAATTGTGATAGGTATCGGGACCATAAATCTGGTCTACCACATGATAGACAAAGTGTATTTGTAGGGCGTGCGTCGCACCACCATTCGCATCAAGCGTGACAGTGTCATGCATTCTTGTTTGTACATACTGCGAACCCTTGTTCGCGCTCACATTAGACTGTACAACGAATAGACCGTCATGCGTCGTCGAGCGGTCCATAACTGCCGCCGCATCATATTTAACGAGTAAATTCTCGATTTGTGGGTTATTTACATACACCTGCAAATCACGAGTCTTTAACGCATGCAGCATCTCGTGCGCGATGCCAATAATATCGTTAACCCCTGCGTGCTTGACCTTATCCATCAGCAACTTCACGACACGACCTGTAAACAGCTTGCGCGCCGCGTCGGGGTCGTAGACCTTCTCGACCAGTTCCTCTTTACGAATACCCACGTTGTCGAGCTGGTAGTAGTGCAATTTACTCTCAAAATTATCTGCCGTTATCGTTTCTTTATATTCCGGTACATAAATCGGTCCCGTCGCGGCAATCACGCGCGAGACGAGGAAGGGTGAGAAGACAATCACGCCATCGACCGCATGCCCAAACTCGTATTTATAAGTATCAATTGCGATACGCGCAGAGGTAGGAAAATCAGCCGACAGGTTTGAGTCGCGCAGACCCCAGTTCGCGATAGGCCACCAGGAACGGTACGCTGGCGGTGGCAATTTTCCATTGTTTGGTGCGTTATCTCCATATTCGAACAGCGCGATGTTCTGTAGTTTGAAGGGTCCCATGCGGCCACCATTGAGCGAGAGTTCGCCAAATTGTCCAGTGAAACCGCCCGTTGCGCGCAACTCTGCCCGGTCCATGGTCTGTACGAGAAATGTCCGTGGCTGACCAATGCCCAGTATCCAACCCATCGCATCCATGAGATTTTGCGCCTGCTCCATGTCGGTCACGGCTAAGGGTAACGTCTGGATGGCCTGCGCGATTTGTTCGCGTTGCGTAGCACTAATTGGAAAAACGTCAAGCGAAAGCGCTGGCGTCTGTGCCTGCATATCTTTCATCAACGGCAAACTATACGCTATAACCGAACGTGCCTCGGCCAGCATCTCTGGTGTGACGAGTGGTTGTGAGGATGAGGCTAGCAGCGAACTATGGAGCGCGGGCGCGAAATCTATCGCCATTTTTGTCATTGCCTGCCCAACATCCGCCGCATCGGTCCCAATTTGTGCCAGTGCTAGGGCTGAAGAGGCATACTTTGGTACGCCAGAGCCTAGCGCATTGACATACACGTTCTGCGAAAGTTCTGTGTGCAGAGTCTTGAAGTCGTCTCGTGCACCCTGCAATTCCACCTGCATCTGACGCAATTTATTTACATCTAGGTTAGTGACATGTGACTTAAGATCGGTTGCAATTGTGCGTACATGGAGCAAGTGCTGTACACCACTATAGCCGTGGCTCAGGATATTAAATGTGCTAATGTTATCGACTACACCGATGAAGGTTGAAATCGCCCAACCCATCAGGAAAACCATAATCAGAAATTTCGCACGGGCCGAGGGCGGCGGAACATCTCTCAACGGTGCAGGAGCAGCAGGTCTAACAGGTGGAGCGTACTGCTGTACCAGCTCAGGTTCACGCCTACTCACAGGTGCGGAGTTATATCTGTTGGACATTGGTTGTACCGGAGGGGATTGGGGCCGCGCCGCCGTTACATTTCTCTGCAAACTGCTCTGACTGGCTATTGCTACATGCTTCAGGCTGTCAACCTTGAACCGGTCCTCTCGGCGTCGTAGGTCAACAACTGGATCGGTCGAAGGAAAGCTCCTTGCCTCTTTTTGCATGTCTGCCAGCATAAAGGGCGGAATCTGGAAGCCGTCTTGCTCAGGCGACGTGGTTGGCGACATCTGCACCTGTGGATTGACATATGCCAATTGAGGCTGTGCTGGCTGTGTATTGTCCTGTTGCGCCGCGGACGAAAAAGGCGCTTTAAATAAGCCTTTTGACGGGTGCTTTGTTGAAGGACCGTTGTTTGGAAAAGAATCAGGCATACCGGAAGAATTAGACATATCGAACACACAACCCCTTTATAAGTCAAGCAAGTGTAAGGTGCAGATGTAGAGCTTTTTTTACATAAAACATAGAGCGTATAAAGTCTCATTATGTATAACGGACGGAGGCAGCGTTTGTTTCTTTTTGTATCTTTCGTCTACCCATTTATCTCATGCAAGAATGGAATTAGACTGTACAAACCAGAGCACCCGCTGCCTTTCTCATTCCCCGAATGCGGCTCGGGGAATGCCTCATAAGCGTTAACGTAAGGCTTGAATGGGGACCAGGGCACCCGCTGCCTTTCTCATTCCCCGAATGCGGCTCGGGACGCCCCATAAGCGTTAACGTAAGCCCCCAAAAGATGTCTGTGGTGAGGCCAGGGCGCCCGCAAGGGGAATGCCCCTCCCATACCACGAGAGGTTCGTATATG
>CAXTCR010000206.1:0-7272 GCA_964242555.1 uncultured Ktedonobacteraceae bacterium | reverse complement strand
ACGGTAACGCTTATGGGGGCTACCCTACTATACACGAGGCTTCCTGTACGTCTATGTACTAAAGTAGTTTTCAATGAATTTATAGCTTCCACACCTGCACATTGCCGACAGTCACATCAATTGGGCTTCCATTGTTGATCGCGACGACACCAACTTTGCCCTCTTGCAGGGTCTTATCGGTGGCACCATCCACATATTGCCCATTTACATACAGCAGAAATTGCGCGTCCTTCGCGATTACGGTGAGGGTGTTGGATTGCGTAAAAGACAAGGTAATGGCGCTGCTAAAACCATTGACCAATGTTTTTACTATTCCCTTTGGACTATAGACATCGAGTGCGTAGGAACCATTGGTGCCTATGCGAAACAGATAGTAGGCTTTATTATCGCCCGAAACTCGAAATACCATTCCAGCCTGTCCGGGATTGCCTTTATTGATGGTCAGGTCTACCGAATAGGCGAAGTTGTCGAATGTTGTGTCTTCGGCGATGCATGGTTGGAAGTAGCCTCTTGTGGCCTCGCTTGCATGATAGGCATTGTCCCTAAATGTACAGCCTGTATTCGTTGCGGATATGCCTTCATCCCACTTTCCATCACCAGTATTGTCACTCAGCGAATTGGTGAGCTTTGGCGTACCACTCGTTGCCTGTGTATACGTGTCACCCAAAGCTGTTGTCGTGGCGGTTGCATCATCGGCGGTAGCGGTAGCATTTGCAGTAGTATCGGCCTGACTTGTTGCGGTGGCTTCAATATTTGCTTGTGCCGTGTCAAATACCTGCGCCGTGGCCTGACTTTGCGCCCCCGCGGTACTTATACTATTTTGTGTCGAGCGCGCTACAAACGTCGCTCCCGCGTGCAGCGTCGAGCGATACTGTCGTGCCGAGCTAAAGACAATCAAACCTAGTCCACTGGCAACCAGCAGACACGCAAGTAATACCAGAACTAGCATAAGCGCGGGTGAGAGTGGTTCTCGGCGCTCGTAGCTGTGCTGTGCAGGTGGCCAAGCTGGTGGTTTTGCTATAGCAGGAATCGTCTTATCAGCCGGTGAAATACGTTCACCAGCACGAACCATTATTGGCACGTCAATAATGGTCTCTGCATCATGAGAGGCAGGGCCAGATGATGGGATTTGATCCTTTTCGGGCATACCTGTGCTTGAACCTTTGAAACTTCCCCTTCAATGTTCTGTGTTCCCGCAGGATACTAACACATCTCTTCGATGTTTACAACTGCCAGATTTGCGCATTTTTGAATGAGACATCAGTGGTCGTTGATGAGTCGCTGGCAAAGACGCCTATCATACCAGAGCCATAGGTGTTGTCACTGACACTTCCTATGTATTGTTTGTTGATGTAGAGATAGAGCGTGCTACCCTTTGCCACAACCGTGATCAGATTTGTTTGATTGATACCTGTCTTGATTGCAGGACTGGTATCTTGAGCAAGGAGTGTATTCTGGCTCCTATTTTTCGAGACGACTAACTGGTATGTGCCATTTTGATTGATGCCAAACAGGTAATATTGGCCCGCCTGACTATCAGTATTGCTGCGGAAAACCAGTCCGCCTTCATCGCCTTGATTGATAACCATCTCTGCTTGAAACGTGAAGTTGCCGAAATTCGAGGCACGTGCGAAACAGGGAAAGTAGAAGTTCTTTGAGAAGAGCGTTGCATGATACGTACCAGCATTAAAGCCACAACCTCCACCATCTACTGTGTCGTTGACATCCCAATTGTTGTTATCCTGCGCGGCAAGCGAAGAGTTTAGTGCTGGAGTCCCCTGTGTTGACTGTGTATAAATCCCTTGCAATGCTGTTGCCGTTGCCTGTGATTGGGCTGTTGCCTGTGTCTGAACTGTCGCAGTCGCGTTAGAGTACGCAACCGAAGTACCCGTTGCCTGCGCGTTCGCCACTGCGGTGGAGCGTGCATTATTCGTTTGTATAGCCTGAGCGGTAGAGGTAGCCTGAGCATGTAGCTGCGCGGGACGAGCGACCGCAGTATAATAGATTAGACCTACACCGCCTGAAACGAGTAGCAGTGCCAGGATAAGAATAAGAGCAACAATAGCCCCTGAGAGTCTCTTTTTTGTTCCAACTGGCGGTGGATATGGCATGGACGATCGCGGCTGAGGGGTTCCATACACAGGTGCCTGTTGCGCGTTCGGCCCACCAATAGGCATTCCACCGCTCTGCTGTGGTGGTGGTGATAAGAATAGTGGTCTTTGCTGCTCTGCGGCATAAGGTGGTGGAATTGGCGTTGGTGTCGAGGGTGGTACTTGCGGAAATGGCGTCACAGATTGGGCCGCTTGCCCTTCCAACCGGACCGCCGGCAGCACTGGTTGAGTGCCCCCTTTCTGCTCCAAATTTGTGCTTGGCACAGCAGAATACTCTTGATATGTAGAGTGAGCAGGTGCCGATGGCGTTTTGCCCCCTTGTGGCAGTCCAAAATCTACGTGAGGCGTTGCCGCAATCGTCTCGCCTTCCCGCACATTAGGTGATGAAGGTGTCGAAGCCGTATCTACCTGTGTTGCCAATGGTTTGGTCGAGGGATCAGGCACAGCTGCTCCACAACGGGGACATGTCGTTACGCCATGGGCTATTTGTAAACCACAGTTTGTACAATACTTCATAAGTATTTCTGGCTTTCTGGACTAAAGGGTTAAGCATTCCATACTTGTGCTTGCTCAAACGCTACTTCGGCTGACTCTTGATTATCTTCCGCGAAGACGCCTATTTGACCACCCGTGAAGGTGGGATCATCAATCTTATCGACAAAGGTAGAATTGATGTATAGCGCAATTGTAGTGCCACGTGCGAGGACCGCAACCACGTTTGCCTTGTTCAAATCAGTATTGAAATTTGGGCTGGTACCATCTAATATCCGCTTCGCACTGTTCGCTTCCTTGCTTGTATATACGTAAAGATCATACCTCCCTGTATCGCGTCCAAACCGCAGGAGATAATACTTCGAGTTGTTGGGGTCAGAGCGAAAGAAGATACCTCCATAAATACCCTTTAGGAACGTCATTTTGACCTGAAAGAGAAAGTGTGAGTAGTTCGTTGCCTTTGCCGCACAATCAAAAAAGAAACCGGTTTGTGTCTCAATGACATGATACTTGCCATCCTTGAAACTGCAATTCGCGTTTGTATCCCAATTGTTCGTGCTAGGGTTTGTAAGCGGGTCATTCAGCAAGTCAGGCGTTTTCGCTGTAATATTCTTATAGTCAGTTAGTGGTATCGCGACTGCTGTACTTGTAGCATTACCGATCGCTGTATAAGTAGCCTTGGTTTGCGCAGTACCTGCGGCAATTGTACTGTTCGTACGTGCAGCAGCTGTCGCGGTCGCCTGTGTACGCTGTTGTTGTGGCTGGTAGACCGTCGCGTAGTAGAGTAAGCTGCCTATGATAACCAGCAGTGCAAGTCCTGCAATGACCAGCGTAGCGATCAATGGACGCCGGGTTGGACGAGTGGGAGGGGGAACAATAGGTGGCTGACCCTGTGTTCCATAGTAGGCCACGTTCGGTCCAGAGGGCGGTGGCGGTTGAGGTGGGTAATTGTAGTTTGGTGCGGCTTGCCCTTGAACAGGATAACTGTAGTTTGTGAAGTTGTTTCCTAAATTGGCTCCCGAATTGGCTATTTGCACTGGTGGCGGAGGTGGAGGTGCCCTAAACTCTGTCGGCATATCGGTTCCTGCAAAGGGATAAGCGCCAAAGTTCTCGGCGGCTGGTATCGCAACTGTGAGTATAAGCGCGCCAAGCGGTTCACCAGGAGCAACCGGTTGCCCATGTCCCTCAAGACGTATCTCTTGTCCTGCGTGAGTTCCAGGTGCAATAGTAACTGGTATCACGCGTCCATCGGCAAGATTAAGTGTACGTGTTGTCCCGTAGGTAGCCTCATCCTGGCTTATTGCTAGTGTAGCACGAATGTCCCCACTTTGTTGACCGTAGTATCCGTTTGTAGACATCGTTTCCCTCGACTCTTAGAGTAGTAGGAACAGTATAACATAGCAAAGGGATAACGTGAACGAGGAAAAAAGAGTTGGCATGTCAACAATTTAAGCATCAACATACCAACTCTTTTTCCCTCGTGAGATTAGACCATGCCGAGTTCCCATTTCGCGTCCTCAGTCATGCGATCGGGAGACCATGGTGGATCAAACGTCATTTCGACCTTACAGCTTTTGACATTTTCGACCTGTTTGACGCGCATCTCGACCTCTTCGACCACCTCACCAGCCATTGGACAGCCAAGCGCGGTAAGTGTCATCAGGACATGAACCTGCTCCGCGTCCTGATCAACGTCTACGTTATAGATCAGTCCAAGGTCAACGATGTTGACGGGAATTTCGGGGTCATAACATTCGCGCAGAGCATCCATGACCTCTGCTTCATTAATTGCTGCCATTAGGTTTTCCTTATATATATGCACAATGCAGTGTGGTAAGTGCTACAAAAGTGAATAGTGCCTACCTGTAATATAGCCCATGTAGGTGAGTTTGTCAAAGCACATGTTCTCCAAACTTTTTCCCAATACGCTCCATAAACATCGTAATAAACCGTTCGCTGTCCGCCTCAACCGAGACATGCATATTTGGATTTTGTGCAGGCCCTTCGGCGTCCTTGAAATAGCCAACCGTCTCTCCAAGTGTCAGCGTCCCTGCAAGCTCGACATCCACATAGGCGGGTTCCCACTTGATAAGGTCCGGCTGAAATGCGGCGGCGAGGCAGAGCGGGTCGTGCATTTGAAACGTTGTATAGCCATACTTTGGACCAAGCTCATCGAAGCAGTAGTTCAGCATCTGCCCTATCGCGCCAATCACCTTTCCACCGTACGTGGTCAATGACTCACTGTGCTGGCGTGTCAGCTCAACACGTGTGGTGACATCCAGGCTTACAAGACGTAGAGGCCAACCAGCGTGGAAGACAATATGTGCCGCATGTGGATCCGCGAAAATATTGAATTCGGCACTTGGCGTCACGTTTCCCGGCACACGAACCGCTCCACCCATGATGACTACCTCGCGCACACGCTGGGCTATCCGTGGCTCGCGTCGTACCGCTAGCGCGATATTCGTGAGTGGACCAATGGGAACAAGCGTGATTTCGCCCGGGTTGCGCATAATCTTGTCAATAATCACGTCTACCGCTTGTTGCTCTCCTGAAGCTATCGTCGGTTCCGGCAGTGTAACATTCCCCAGTCCATTTTTCCCATGAAAATAAGCTGCGTCGACCCGCTCCCGCACCACTGGATTTGCGCAACCAGCAGCCACAGGGATGTCGGTACGTCCCGCTAGCGATAGCAGGGTCAACGCATTGCGTGTGGTCTGTTGGACATCGACATTGCCCTGCACCGTTGTGACAGCCTCAAGCGTGACTTCGGGCGATGCTAATGCCAGAAAGAGGGCTAAAGCGTCATCTATGCCAGGATCGGTATCAAGAATAATACGCGGCATGAACTTCCTCCCGTGTCGGCAGTCCCGATTGGGCACCGAATTTTGTTACTTTCAAGGCGCTGGCATTGACGGCAAAGCGCAATGCCTCCTCCGGTGTTTGTCCCTCGGTGAGCGCAAGTGTCAGGGCGCCGACAAAGCAATCGCCAGCCGCTGTCGTATCAACAACCTGCACTTTCGGGGGCGCTTGATGTATCGTCCGTGTTTTTCCAGCCTCATCATCTGTTACAAGAATAGCCCCACGTGCTCCTAATGTGACAACGACGGTCGAAATGCCGTAGCCATGTAAGACGCGACCAACAATCTGCGCATCTTCAAGACTATCGACGCGCTGCCCACTGAGCAGGCTTGCCTCGCCCTCGTTGACGACCAGCACAGAAACCTGTGCCAGTAACTCTTTAGAGAGTGCTTGCGCTGGCGCAAGGTTCAGTACAACTCGAATACCTGCCCGATGTCCTGCCCCGATTAACTTCTGCACGGTCGGCAATGGTATTTCTAGCTGCAGCACAAGCGCCTGTACATTGGACAAAGCGGTGAGAATGTGTGTCATCTGCTCTTCGTCATTGCCTACAACCATGTTTGAGCCAGAGGCGACGACAATCGCGTTATCTCCATCGGGTGAGAGAAAAATAAAAGCTGTGCCGCTGGCCTCTTCTTTGTCGACCAGCACAAGGTCCGTATGAACCCCATCAGCCTGTAGCGCCTGAATCAGCTGCTCGCCAAAAGGATCACTCCCAACGCGACCAGCCATCATCACGGAGCCACCTAAGCGGGCCATCGCCACCGCCTGATTCGCCCCCTTCCCTCCTGGCACAAGCTTAAGCGAACCCGCCCCAAGCAGCGTTTCACCCATCGAGGGCAGACGGGGAACACGAACGACCTGATCCATATTCAGGCTACCAACCACCAGGATTGTGTTTTGCGCCATGTCCTCTCCCTCCATCACTTTTTGTGTATCTCCTGCTAAGGATATGACATTCTACGATGAGGCCGCAAATACCCCTCTTGAAAGTAGGAAACACATATCCGATACATCGGCCTTGGACACTATGAATGTGGTCCTTATAAAACCTATCGTGTTTTCGTAGGGACCACATTCATGGCGTCTAAAACCGAGCAATTCATTGCGTATGATCTACAGATATGATCGTCTTCATACTCCTACAATACGTAATCAAACGGTCAAAAACAGGCAAACGCTCCAACGCGGACACGCAGCCAACCAGAATTAGTTTGTGTTGCGCACGCGTAAGGGCAACATTTAAGCGATTGCCATTGGTCAAAAATTCGCGTCGCAAACTATTAATCTCTGGTTCGCTATTTGTTGCAAATGACATAAGAATAACCGAGCGTTCGCCACCTTGAAAGCGATCAACTGTGTCAACGCTAAGTGGCGTCGTAACCGGAAGCCCCTCCCATCCCACTGCTGCATCATATTCAAACAGCACACGGCGAATGTTCGCAACCTGTGCACGATAGGGCGCGATAATGCCAATCGACTCTTCTCGAATGCCGCGCTGCATCAGACCCTGCACAACGTCGCGTACCGTAAGTGCCTCCACGTTGCTGGCCTTTACTACTCCATGCTCCGGTTCACCATGTACATCTACAAAGACCAAGGGAAATTCGGGGGCCAGTGCGCGCGTAATCATCGCGGACTCTTGTTGCGGCGAGGAAGCCATTGGCACAATGGGTAGTCGACGGTTCGCGGCAGATGCATGCGCCACCAGTTGTTTGTCGTAGAACACCGTTGACGAGAAATTCGAGATCCACCGGTTCATGCGATACTGTGTTTTTAATGCGACACAGGCACTGAGTGTTTCCTG
>CAXTCR010000205.1:0-7293 GCA_964242555.1 uncultured Ktedonobacteraceae bacterium | reverse complement strand
ACTACGGCTTGACGAATGGCGCAGCCTTCTTCGTCTATGTGCACACAGTCGACGTACTCGCATTCGCCGAGGTAGGGGCGGAACTCGATGAAGCAGGAGGCGAGTTCTTCAGGGGTGATGTTCCAGGCGGCAAGCGCGCGGATACCAGCAGAGTCGGCGAGCCAACCGCCAATTGAGAGGGGGTACAACTGCGAGCCGGTGGTCGTGTGTCGCCCTTTGCCTGTTACATCGCTAATCAAGCCGGTACGTACCGCCATCCCTGGCTCGATGGCATTCACTAACGAGGATTTGCCAACACCAGATGGTCCTGTAAAGAGCGTGGTGTGGTCTTTGAGCAACGCACGGAGTTCGTCTATGCCTTGCCCTGCGCGTGCACTCGTCCAGAGAACGGGATAACCAAGGTTGCTATAGAGGACACTCGCATCCTCGACCTCGGCACTATGAGGCAGATCGGATTTATTGAGACACAGAATAGCATGTAAATTGGCATCCTCGCAGATAGTGAGGTAGCGATCCACCATACCAAAGTGCGGTTCTGGCTGTGCGATGGCGAAGACAAGCGCGACCTGATCGAGATTGGCGAGCATTGTTTGTCGAACAACTTTTTTTTGTGTTGAGCCTGCATCGCGGCGCGAAAGCGAACTCTGTCGTGGTAGGATCTCTTCAATCAAACCGTTTTCCCCGTCCAGCCGGCGTATCTTTACGTGGTCTCCAACGGAGAGACGCGTGGGAGGTGGCGTTTCATTACTATCGTGGTTACGCATGCGTTCCATACGTTTTGCGTAGTTGGGGTCGAAGAGCAATTTATCCTGTCGGACGCGAGTATTGCCCGCAGATTTTGCTGATTGGGCCTGTGCGAACGCTTTTTTGAGCTTGCCACGGAGTGTACAGCGAAATGTGCCTTCAGGTGTGTGTACATCGTAGATGCCATGGGTGCCGTTGAGTACAACACCAGTCAGTGTCTGAGTTGTCAATGTGTTCCCCTTCGATGAATGTAAAAGCACGGTATATAACAAAAGTTTTTCAATTGTTTGTCTACCATGCGAGGAAGGGAAACAGTGAGGAGTGTTTAGCGAATTTCCCTACAAGCCTCAGGCAGGATAGACAGGGTGTATACGCGCACGGAAATGTCCTTTCTCATATAACACCTCTTTCACTGGCTAGGCCAGAATTTCTATCCGACTACTCGTATTGGGAAGAGCATACCCGAACGGCCACCGTTTGTCAAGGAATTTGACATTGAATAGCTAGAGCACCTGCTACCTTCATCGTCTCTCGGATGATGAAGGCAGCAGGTGCCCTATTCTCCTATCATGCTTAAGGGAAGATAGGACCGGGAAGAATGGGTCCGCCACCACCATTAGGATTACAGTAGTAGTTACAGGTTGTGGGTGGAGGCGTATAGGTATTACCGCTGCCACTGATAGTTGGCAGAGTGCCATCGATAAACCAGTCTTCGACAGTTGCTTCACCAGGGCGAGGTGCAAGGCCAGTAGTTGCCGAAACAACACCTTTATGCACGTTAGAAGGAACTGCGAAATCGTCCGCTGGGAGGTTGTACTTGTGCGATGCCAGTTCCATTACAGCGTTCCAGATGGGAGCCGCGCCAGTAATACCAATAGTGTTCTGCGTCATCTCGACGTTATTGCTATTGCCCGCCCACACACCAACTGCGAGGTCTGGGGTGTAGCCCATTGTCCAGTTGTCACGGAAGCTATCGGTTGTACCAGTTTTCGCGGCAGCTGGCCGATCTGCCAATTCCAGGTAGTTGCCGGGCGAGAACTCGTGATAGCGAGCCGCTTTATCAGACAATATGCTGCTCACCAGGAACGCGACATCGGCGCCAAGTGCGCGCGCACCCTTTGGATGTGCCTCATCAAATTTGTAGAGAGTCTTCCCCTGATTGTCCGTTATCTGGAGCACAGAGGTTTGCGGCATACGCACACCCTGATTGGCGAACGTAGCATAAGCACTGGTCATATCAAGTGGAGTCACTTCTTTAGAGCCAATCGCCATAGAAGGTCCCAACTGATTAGCGGGCAGACTCGAAACCTCGTTAAGGCCAAGGCGTCCAGCCATGTTCAGCACATTGTTGATGCCAGTGTACTCGATAGCGTCGATGGCCGGGATGTTAAACGAGTTGGCCACAGCGGTGCGGATGGTCATGGGATAGCCAGTATGGAATTTGCCATCATAGTTTTGTGGCGAGTAACATTTCGGCGGGAAGCTCGAATCACACGTTGGGTAGTATGTCTTGTGGTCAGGCACAATCATGCCGGGATACCAACCCATCTCGAATGCGGTGGCATACACAATGGGCTTGAATGATGAGCCAGGCTGACGCATGGCGAGGGCTGCATTATCCTGCCCTGCCATTGTGGGCGTATTTTGATTGAAGTTCGCGCTGCCGTCCATCGCGAGTATCTCACCATTTTTGGGATTCTGCACAACCACTGCCGCGTTATTTAAATTGTTCGTGATGTTGAGCGGGCCGTAGACACCGAGATAATTGTCCTGTTGCTGCCTGTACAGCTTATCATACACAAGGGCCTCAATCTGTTTTTCCAGGTCAAGATCAATTGTTGTATAGACGTTTAATCCACCATCTACGAGCCGATTGCCCAGCATGGGAGCAAGTACATTGTCGATGACATAGTTTACGAAATGCGGGGCCTGGATGTGGTGCGTAGCCGAATACGGTAGAAACGTAAATTTCTGGGTTTCGGCCTTTGCATCCAGCATCTGCTGCTTTGTAATCATGCCTAGCTCAAGCATGGATTGGAGTACAAGGGCCTGTCGTTGCAGCGCAACAGGCTTGTTTGTGGTCGGGTTATAGTAAGAAGGACTTTGTGGCAAGCCGGCAAGCATCGACGCCTGTGCAAGGTCAAGCTGATTTACAGCTGGTTTGCATTTGCCAAGCGTACACTTTGGCTGTAACTGGAAAAAGCTTTCCGCGGCGGCTTCAGCGCCATAGTTCAGGTCTCCATAGTAGACTGTATTGAGATACATCTCCATGATTTTCCACTTAGGGTACTGCTGCGTTAAGCCAGTTGCCAGTACGACCTCTTCGCCCTTCACTTGAAGGTTGCCCTTCTGATTATTGAAAAATTGGTTATTGATCAGCTGCTCTGTAACGGTACTGGCACCCTGTACTACGCCGTTATGCTGCAGGTTAGCAACACTGGCGCGCACGAGACCACCGTAGTCAACGCCGCTATTAGTCCAGAAGGTGCGGTCTTCAATCGCGATCGTGGCATTGACGAGCAGAGGCGAGATATCATTATAGTTGACGTATGTGCGACGGCCCCGGTCCTGCTGGTGGTCGTACAACTCGTAAAGGAGTTTGCCATTGCGATCATAAATACGGGTGGTCTGGAAGAGCGTGTGCTGCGCTACACCATTCAATAGGGGCAGCTGGGACTGGTAGTAGGCGTACGCGGTGCCGGTGCCACCGGAGACAAGCATGGCGAGCAGGATAAACAGGACAGCCGCCGCGACCATAAGGCGCGCACCAGTTTTGCTACCGGAGTATTTACGGTCAATATGCCGCTTACGCATCAATATACGATTGACACGAGTTCGACGCAGTGCGGCCTCATCGACCACTGGCGTGATAGGAAGGGGCGTCACACGGCGCAGTGCTGCAAGTGGACGACTATCAGAACGCCGTTCTACTGGCTCCTCTACGGGAGTTTCATGTGCAGCTTTGTCTATCTTAGCCCCGCGAACATCTTTTTCCCGGGAAGTATCTACGGATTTCTGTGCCTTGACCGATACGGTGGGAGTATCTTGGTCAACCTCTTCTTCCATACCAGCGCCCGCAGGCACGAGCGCACGTTCATCGTTTTTTATCTCTTCGTCATGTATATGCTCATCCATAGAAAATATCCTTCCCCCATGGGTATTTTAAAGGCATGCTGAGTGGTTGCCTGATATAGTGTGGAACTGTTAAATGCAAATGACGGTTCCCCAGTGGAATATATGCGAACATGTTATAAGCTACTAACTTCCTCCGCTGCCACAGTTTATAACGAACAAAGGAGTCCCTTTGTCACAAAGATAGGACTACTACCCTCAGTAATACTATCGAATATACAAGGCTCCGTGCAACCCCTGATTGTGGGGAACGTAATTATAAGTGATGGTTCCACGACCATAAGGAGAAGCCACATGAGCAGGCAAGAATTCGAGCCGCAACAATATACAGACAGTGTACAGGACCATATACAGGAAAGTGAAGCACGACCGTACTATTGGTCTACCAGACCAAATACAGGCAACGTGCCCAAGAATGAACATCCTGCGAATTTTGAGGACTCGATGAGTAGTCTACCGCCAGTTCCGCCCTATAGCTACGCGGCACAGAACCGGGTGACACAACAGTCATATACCTCTTCTTCGCAAGCGAGAGGACAGCAGGCACGTGGGGGACTCAGTCCCGATGGGGATGCGATGGAGCATGGCTACCGTCCTTACAATTCGTATAATAGACCTGTGCCACCGTGGGCGCGCCCGCAGCGAGGCAAGGGAATAGGGCGAGTAGTTTTCTTTGTTGTTCTGGGTTTGATGCTGCTGAAGCCGCTGCTGCTATTGCTCACAGGCTTGCTTGTATTGGCCGGTGTAGTGCTGTTGGGGGTATTCATCGCGGGTGTCTTCGCGCTGGTAAGCATGTTTATTGTGTTTGTGATGATGGGGCGTCGTCCACCATTGGGCTTGTTTCGTCCAGGACGTTATGGACGACGTAGGTGGTGAGGATATACGCGATAAATCGGCAATACAGACGGACGCGGTGAACCTGATCCCTACGAAAAACATCTGGTTTTCGTAGGGACCAGGTTCACCGCGTCCGCTTTGCAATTCATTGCATATATCATCACACATACCATTGCCTATTCCACCATCCCTAACGTATTGAACAAAAATGCGAGCATGTCGCTGCGTTCCTCGATGATCTTGGCGGTGGGTTTACCAAGCCCATGGCCAGCTTTTAATTCGAGGCGCAGCAGGGGTGGCTGTTCGCCACTGTGTGCCCTTTGTAGCGTTGCGGCAAATTTCTTGGCGTGGGCAGGTACGACGCGATCATCGGTATCGGCGGTCATAATCAGTGTTGGGGGATAGTGAACGCCGGGTTTGACATTGTGCAGGGGCGAGTAGGCGTAGAGGAATTTGAAATCCTCCGGGTTGTGCTCGGCGTCTCCGTAATCAGAGATCCAGTAGCGCCCAATGGTGAAGCGGTGGTAGCGCAACATGTCGATGACGGGCACTTCACACACGACGGCCCCCCACAGGTCAGGACGCTGCACAAGGCAAGTACCGGTGAGTAGTCCTCCGTTGCTGCCACCGTTAATCGCGAGTCTCGAAGTGCGAGTATAATTGTTGGCAATTAGCCACTCGCCAGCGGCGATAAAATCATCGAAAACGTTTTGCTTTTTGCCAAGTACCCCTGCCTGATGCCACTCCTCACCATACTCGCCGCCACCGCGCAGGTTTGCCACGGCGTAAATGCCGCCGCTCTCGACCCACAGGAGCGCGACAAGCGAGAACATTGGCGTCAGACTGATATTGAAGCCACCATAGCCATAGAGCAGGGTTGGATTATTGCCATCCCTAACAAGACCTTTTTTGTGCGTCAGGAACATCGGGATGCGTGTGCCATCTTTTGAGGGATAAAAGACCTGTTCTGTTTCATAGGCGCTGGCGTCGAAGGCAATTGATGGAGTGTGCAGAGCCGTCAAACCATCCCCGGCAAAATCGTAGCGGTAGACCGTGGTAGGCACGAGGTACGAGGTGAAGCTAAGAAATAGCTCTGACTCCTCCGGTTTGCCAGAGATGTCGACGATTGAGCCAAGAGTGGGAAGCGCGATCCCTCCGAGGTACACGCCGCCCATATCGTAGCGCTCGATTTTATGGTGGGCATCCTGCATGTATGCGATAACGAATTGACCATTGACGATCAAGGCAAAGGCGATAACATCGTCGCGTTGTGGCACCAATTCTTGCCAGTACTCACGCTCGGGAGCGCGGGTGTCAATGGCGATGATGCGACCACGAGGAGCGTGCAGGTCGGTCTTAAAGTAGAAGACGGGTCCGTCATTGCCGATAAAGGTGTAGTCGGCGTCGGCCTCGTCCAGCAGACGGACAAAGGGGGCATCGCTGTCGACCTCGCGATAATAGACCCGATTTTGCCGGTCGGTGCCATGCCAGACAGTAAGCACAAGATACGCACCGTCATCCGTGATGGTGGGATTGAAGGCCAGCTCTTTGGCATCGAGCCGCTCAAAGATCAGTACGTCTTCTGACTGCGGCGTACCGGGTTTGTGCAGGTACACCTTATTAAAGTTTGTTTCGTCCCCCTCCGGCACTGTGCCCGGCTCCGGGAAGCGGCTGTAGTAGAAGCCCTGTGCGTCGTGACGCCACGCAAGGCTGCTAAACTTTGTCCAGCGAATGACCTCGTCGAAGTCTTGTCCTTCATCGATACGGCGCACGCGTAGTTCTTGCCAGTCGCTCCCACTGGTTGAGGTGCCATAGGTGAGCAGCTTGCCATCCTTGCTAAATGCGGTATTGACCAGAGCAATCGTGCCATCCGCGCTAAGGGTATTGGGATCGAGTACAAGGGTCGGTTCGCCATCAAGCGTATCCTGCTGGTAGAGCACAAACTGGTTTTGTAGGCCAGTGTTCTTAGAGAAGAAGTAGCGGTCGCCACGTTTATAGGGCACAGTGTATTTAGGGTAGTTGTAGAGTTCGGTGAGACGTGCTTTGATCGCGTCGCGCCCTTTCAGGGTGGCGAGATAGGCACGGGTCACGGCGCTCTGTGCCTCTGACCATGCCTGTGTCTCGCTAGAAGTAGCATCCTCAAGCCAGCGATAGGGATCGGCGACGAGGGTGCCATGATAATCCTCGACGGTATCGTCACGGCGGGTTTGGGGGATGTTCAAGATATATCTCCTATGTATGATGGGAGTATGATAATGCACATTGGGGAGTTACTTCTGAAAACGGACGCCCACAAGGGACTACCCCATAAGCGTTAACGTAAGCTTCAGGGAGGTCTGTGGTTGAGCCAGGGCTCCCGCTACCTGTATCATTCCCCGAATGCGGCTCGGGGATGCCCCTCCCATACCACGAACACGCTCCCACTGCGCTCTGGTGGTATGGGAGGGGCGTCCCCTTGCGGGCGCCCTGGTCCCCATTCAAGCCTTACGTTAACGCCCACAAGAGACTACCCTACTATAGGCGAGACGCTCATATATAGTAGGATAGTCCCCGAGCCGCATTCGGGGAATGATACAGGCA
>CAXTCR010000204.1:0-7295 GCA_964242555.1 uncultured Ktedonobacteraceae bacterium | reverse complement strand
CAGGCAGCGGGCGCCCTGGCTCAACCACAGACCTCCCTTCAGCTTACGTTAACGCCCACAAGGGGCTACCCTACTATACACGGCGTCGTGTATAGTAGGGTAGCCCCTTGTGGGCGTCCGTTTGCTTTCCAAGTATTTTTCAGTACACATTTTCACGTCCTCGCTCATTTATTAGATAGACGAATTTGGTCTGGAAGAATTGTATTGTTGTAGTGCTTGTTGTAGTGAATGCATAGAGTGTTGTAGCTGAGCCTGTGTGACGGCGGTAGTGAGATCGCCGCGGGTCTTCTCTAAAATGCCGCGAGTCGCATCGGTCGTACGTCGTAAGCCCGAAGTGACGGCGTCGGGAAAGTCAACCGTAATTAAAAGCGCGTACACATCGTCCATATAGCCGAGATAGACCTCACAGGCATCGAAGTTACCGTGGCGCAGTTGATCGAGGACATAGCGGCGCAATTCGCCTACGGCTTCGGCGAGGCCATTAAGATACGCAGGCCAATCGACCGCGAGTTCTGTTGGAGTGGGCAAGGGATGGGATTGCACCATAGAGGCGAAGGTGGCAGCCTCGGCGTATTCTTTTTGCGCGTCCTGGACGAAGCCGGCGTAGAGGATGTCCCCATGCTCGCGCAGGTCTGAGGTCATCTCAGCGAGTAGGGCCGCGGCCTGTCCTCGCAGCTCTTGTGCGCTTGCCATCTCCTGGCGATGTACAGCTCGGATGCTGTTGGCGCAGAAACGAATCGCAGCACGCGATTTGGGCAAGGCCCGTTCGCGTGCTGCGTGCTTTAAGCCGAGTTGCGTGATCGCTTCCTGTCCGATGCTATCTATGTTTTCAGTCATCGCTGCGTATGCTTTCTTTGTTATGGTATTCACAGTTTACCATACAATGGTTAAAACGAACATAGCCAAAAAGTGAGAGGCTCAACATACTGCACGCTGCAGCTAGCTGCAGCGTGCAGTATGTTGAGCTTTTTCTTATCGAATTCTGCGCATACGTCGATGATCGTCGCTCAACAACAATGGAAAGACCTCGATCTCAGGTGGAAAGCTGAGACGCTGCAAGTCGCCGGACCAGAAGAGTTGTTTCATCATTTCCGCGACGGCGTAGAGCATATGTTGCAGGGCGGCGTCGCGACCTTGCTCATAAGCATTACTTCCCTCGTACGCCGAGAGTTCGGCGAAACTGACTTTGAGCGGCATGCGTTCACTCAGGCGCACTAAATATATATCCATTTTGGTTTGACCGCGCTCAGTTGGCACCATGATACGCAGTTCGGGTGTAGCACCGATCATATCTAAGCGATAGAAGACGCCGTAGTGATCGCGTGATGCCTGGAAGATGGACACCTCTGATACGTCATTGCCGTCGTACTGCCATCGATTCTCGCGCTCATTTGGCCGTTCCATCTCTACTCCTAAATCTGCCAGCAGGTGTTCAAACTGTTCGTCGATGCTCATATTTTCCTTCCCTCAAGCGTTAACTCTCTCTATCTGTTGCTATATCATTCCAAATAGGCCCGATAAAAGCGGTAATTTACCTTTATATGCAATGAATTGCTCGACAGCGGACGCCATGAATGTGGTCCCTACGAAAACCTTTATGTTTTCGTAGGGACCACATTCATGGCGTCCGAATGTATCACCGATTTATCGGTGATATATTCTCAACGTGGCCACCGAATAGTTAAAAAAGGATGCACACGTTCGTATGTATTAATAGGGATGAGGGGATGTAATAGAATTATGACCCCTACTTGACAAATAGAACAAATGTCTTATTCTTTATACAAGCAGCAAATATTTTTTCCGGGGCGGAGGGAACCTTATTATGGCAACCGATTTTGCACATTTACACGTCCATAGCGAATACTCTCTTTTGGATGGCTTTAGTCGCATCAAGAAGCTTGTGAAGCACACAAAAGAGCAGGGCATGAGTCATCTTGCGATCACCGATCACGGGGCGATGTATGGAGCGATAGAGTTTTACAAGGCATGTAAAGCTGGTGGAATTAATCCTGTTATTGGTATCGAGGCGTATCTGACCGAGGATATGAAGGATCACTCCAAGCGCTTTAGCGACGACTATCATCATCTCTTGATGATTGCTAAGAATAACAAGGGCTACAACAACCTGATGCGTTTGACGACGATAGCTCATACGGAGGGTTGGCACCTGCGCCCGCGTATGGACAAAAAAGTGCTGGAAAAGTATGCCGAGGGTATAATCGTCACCTCTTCCTGTCTCTCCGGCGAAATTCCAAAGATGCTGCTCAAGGATGAGAAGGAGAAGGCTTACGCGACTGCCAAATGGTACCTGGATGTATTTGGGCGCGAAAACTTCTATATTGAGATCCAGGAACACCATGGCATCTTCGACGAGGGGCAACCATCGCCACAGGGTGCACTAAATCTGAAGTTGTTTCAGATGTCCAAAGACCTCGGAATTCCAATGGTGGCAACCAATGACCTGCACTATGTCGAGCCACACGATCACGAGTCGCACGATATTTTGCTCTGTGTGCAGACGGGCAAGCAGTTAGACACGCCCAAGCGTATGCGCTTCGATAGCAACGAATACTTCTTGAAGAGTCCCGAGGAGATGCTGCGTCTCTTTCCCGAACTGCCTGATGCCTTAACCAATAGTGTACGCATCGCGGAACAGTGCAGCGTCGACCCCTTCGCGTACAAAGCCCAGTTGCCGAACTACACGATACCGGTGGGCTACGACTCACAGAATGACTACCTCTATGCGCTGTGCCTTGAGGGTGTGAGAGAGCGCTTTGGCGAGATGAACGAGAACATTCAGCGCCAACTTGACTATGAGTTTAACCTGATCGTGCAAAAGGGCTTTGTGCCATATTTCCTTATTGAGTGGGATTTTGTGAACTATGCCCGTTCGAACGGCATTCGCTGCTCGGCACGCGGTTCCGCTGCTGGCAGCGTGTTGGCCTACACGCTTGGTATTACAAACGTCGACCCGTTGCGCTACCAGCTGCCGTTCGAGCGGTTTTTAAATCCTGAGCGCGACGACATGCCTGATATAGACATGGACTTTCCTGATGACCGGCGTGAGGATGTCATCGAGTATGTCTCAAAGAAGTATGGCGATGACAGCGTGGCGCAAATGGTGACGTTCAATACAATGGCGGCAAAGGCGGCGGTTAAAGATGTGGCTCGCGTCATGGGCCAGCAGGATGTTGGAGACCGCATCACGCGCCTCATTCCCACGGGTCCAAAGGTGACACTACAGGGTTCGCTGGATGGCGTACGCGAACTCAATGCGCTTTATAACGAAAGCTCGCCAGCGAAAGAGATAATCGATCAGGCGCTGAAGCTCGAAGGCTCGGTGCGTACGACGGGTGTGCACGCCGCGGGCGTTATCATCGCGAATGAGCCACTTGAAAACTTTGTGCCACTGCAACTGCGCGACCCGAAGGACGCCAGCAAGGGACGTATTACACAATATGAGCAGTCACACCTTGAGGAACTGGGCCTGATTAAGTTTGACTTCCTCGGTCTCTCTAACCTGACCATACTCGATAATGCCGTCAAATTTATCAAAGCATCACAGGGCATAGATATCGTTCTTGAGAAGGTTCCGCTTGACCCCATTGGCGACCCTGTGCAGGACAGGAAGCTTGAGAAAGCCTTCGAGTTGCTGGCAAGCGGTGAGACAACAGGTGTCTTCCAGTTAGAGGGTCCGAAGATGCGCGAGTACATCAAGCAGCTCAAACCAACGCGCGTTGAGGACGTGATGGCTATGATCGCGCTGTACCGACCCGGCCCGATGGATAGTATTCCTGACTTTATCGCTGCGAAACATGGTAAGAAGAAGGTGACGTATCTTGATCCCCGCCTCGCCGAGTGGTTAGAGGAGTCATATGGCATTATCGTATATCAGGATCAGGTGCTCTTTATCGCCGTTAACATGGCAGGCTTCTCCTGGGGTAAGGTCAACAAGTTCCGTAAGGCTCTCAGTAAAAAGAAGATGGACGAAGTTGAGGGCTACAAGGCCGACTTCATTAAGGGGTGCGTCGCCAGTGGCATGAAGCAGAGGGACGCGGAGGAACTCTTCACGCTGGTGCTGCCGTTCGGTGGTTATGGTTTTAACAAAGCGCACGCCGCCAGCTATGCGGTTGTTGCATTCTACACGGCCTACCTCAAAGCTAACTATACGGCGGAGTTTATGGCCGCGACAATGACGACGGAGGCGGCGGACGCGAAGAAGATCGCCAATGCTATCGCGGAATGTAAGCGTATGGGTGTCGAGGTGCTTGGTCCGGACGTGAATATGAGTGACCGGGGCTTCACGGTTCAGTATGAGGCTGTTCGCTTTGGTCTGTTAGCAATCAAGGGTATTGGCGAGGGGCCAATTGAGGAGATTTGCCGGGTGCGAGAGGAGGGTGGTCCCTTCCGCAACCTCGCCGACTTCTGCACGCGGGTAGACCCGAAATTTGTTGGCAAGGGTGCAATCGAGACGCTGATTAAAGCGGGTGCCTTTGACTCACTCGAAGATGGGGAGGGAGTGCGACATATGCTGCTCGATGCCGTTGAGCGCGCTATGAACTTCGGCAAATCGGAGCGTATGGCGAAAGAGCGTGGCATGATCAGCCTGTTTGGTGAGATGGAAGAGGTTAGCAATAGCATCGAATTCGCGCTCAATTCGAAGGCCAAGGAGATTTCGCGCAAGCAACTGCTGAACTGGGAAAAAGAACTGATCGGCGTCTACGTCTCGAAACATCCATTGACGTATCTTACTGAACTTATGAAGGACACAGTCAAGCACAACACAGGAATGATTACCGAAGAGCATGACCGGCAAAAAGTTGTGCTTGGCGGCATGATTACCGAAGCGCGGCGCATCACAACGAAGAAGGGCGACACGATGTGCGTGGTCAAACTGGAGGACATGTACGGCTCTATTGACGTGACCGTGTTCCCGAAGGTGTATGAGCAAAATCCTGAGTTGTGGGCGGAAGATTCGGTTGTGATTGTGTACGGCGATGTTCAGATTCGACGCGATGAGCCAAATATATTATGTACACGAGCAGAGCGTCTCAAAGCAGTGGAGGAAGAGATGAACCGCAAAGAATACCATGTATGGTTAACGCTTCAATTGAGCGGCACTGACGAACGCTCGATCTCCGATGACAAAATCAAGGTGCAAGACCTGTATCGCTTTATCTCCGAACGGCCTGGACGGGACCACTTTGACGTATTCGTAATCAACGGCGAGTGGAAGACACGGCTCGTGCCTGATAACAATACCATGCACTACACACCCGAACTTCATGCGAAAATAGAGAGACTGCTAGGACCGGGTTCGGTAGAACCACAAATCATCACAAGATAGCGAGAAAATGCTGTCCCTTGCTCGATGCTGTACGCAACATCGAGCAAGGGACAGCATTTTCTCGCTATCTAAGAAACCTTATTTCTTCGCTACTCGTATATTCTTAAAGTAGAAGCAATAATAGCAAATCCTATCATCCAAGAAAAGGTTAAAATAATCGTGGGTTCCGAATATATGGGGCCAGTATCAGACCCCGGGAAACAACAATTCGCACGAAGCACACCTTCACCAGGTCCACAACAGGACCTTCCACAACAAGAGCCGAGCTATCGCGAACATGTGACGCAACCGCTACAGGCGAATGCTCCCGTCGCGCCCTATCCACCACCAGTACAATATCAGCCACAACAGCCATACCAGCAACCAGTTCCGCAGCAAAGGCTTCCTGGACAACAACCCAATACCCAGCAGGGACAACCTCAATACCCGCAAGCCTATCCCTATCCCAACTATGGTCAGCCCGCCCAGCCACAACAGCCCTATGCACCATACCAGCAGCCACACTATCACTACAATCCTTATTACAACGGCTATGCGGCACCACAGCAGGGCTATCCCGGTTATACCTATGGCTATCCGCCCTATTATGGGTATGCTTACCCGGCTCAACCCGCACGCCCCAAACGTGATGGCTACCTGTTTGTAATATCCATCCTATCGGTTATTGGCTCATCGCTTGCAACACTGGGAGGGATAGCAAGTGTCGCCATTCTATCGCTGATCGCGCTTGTGCCAGCAAGCCGTTTTGCTGGACAGCAAGACCAGTTGTTCAGTGGGCTTGTATTGTTCGTTGCCCTTGCGATTGCTGGTTGTCTAGGAGGAAGCTTTGGCCTGTTCCACAGTATCCGTTCGTTATTGAGGAAGCCATCATCAGACTTCAAGTTACCGCAGTGGTGGATATTCCTGGCGGCCTATATTGTCGTTATTGTTATCGCGGCTGTACTACGTGCTAACGGGTTGGCGGTCTCAAATCTGCCCTTGGCGATCTTCTTGATCGCTCTGGCAGGTTTATTGCCAGCGCTGACGATACTCTCGTTAGGAGTGCGGCGTTTGCACTTTCCGCGCAATGCGCGTTGGCCCACACGATGGCGTCGTTTCGCAGTAGCTATCGCAAGCGGAGCAACACTCGCGATTGTGCTTGCGCTCGTCTTCGAAAGCATTCTTAGTGTCGTCGCCTCGGATCTGCTTCGAACCAGTTCTGGCTTCTCGCTTGATAATCCCAATCAACCGTTGCCCTCAGACCCACGCTCCCTCGGCCTGCTGTTTGTGCTTGTCTCGGTGATCGCACCACTTGTGGAAGAGGCAGTCAAACCGCTTGCCATCGTTGCGATGATTGGACGCATAGAAAGCGCAGCTGAGGCGTTTGTACTAGGTCTCAGTTGTGGTATTGGTTTTGACCTGATCGAGACATCTGGCTACATCAGTTCTGGCTATAAAGATTGGCTTGATGTAGCGCTACAACGCAGTACTGCTGGTTTGCTCCATGGCCTCGGCGCGGCGATGGTCTCGCTCGGCTGGTACTATCTGACGCATCCAAAGGCCAGTCATCACCGTTTCCTGTTCGGTTTTGGTTGTATGCTTTATGCTGTACTGCAACACGCGATCTGGAATGGCTCGTTTCTGCTTCAAACCCTCCCTGCACCCATTGGTCCTTATCTCACCGATGGCGTAATTGGCGGTGGCGCGTTTGCCTTTCCCGCGTTCCTACTAGTCTACATTGTCGAGTCTATTCTGATGTTGACCTTCTTCGTCTTTATCACAGGCAAGATACGCACAGCCAACACCTTGACTCCACCGACATCTGCTATCAGCGAGCGGCTACCTGCTCCGCATGCAACAGGTGGACTGCAACAGGTGAGCGGAATCAGGGCGTAAAAAAATAGGTCTCATCAGGTTGCTGCAAGTACCTATGCCCAAAACATACCTCTATCAAGGTATGTTTTGG
>CAXTCR010000203.1:0-7328 GCA_964242555.1 uncultured Ktedonobacteraceae bacterium | reverse complement strand
GCTGACGACTGAAACGCGCTCTAACTTTGGACTATCTAGCAGCGTTTGGATGACGTGGTTGAGCATCGTCAAGACCAACTCTTCACGTTGATAGATTGTGAGGTGAGGTGCGAGACGGCTCTTCACCTCACTAAGTGCCTTCACTGGAATAAGTGCGTGATACATGTGCAATACATTTTCTTTATACATGGAGCTTATAAGGATAGACCTGCTGCTTGTAGAACAGTTTGGGCAAGAGCTTTTTTAGTAGCACTGTCGCGCATAATCGTGTCTGTGACTACTGTAGGAATGCCCAGGTCCTCTATTGCGTCTACCAGATGCTTGTCCTGTTCGTCAATCACCATAACATCCAGGAAATCACGATAGCGACGTGCCACGCCTACTGCAGAAACAGCAAGTTTTAGCCCGCTCATGAGTTTATCTGCCGGTCCCTTAATTGGAGAGCCACCTACTATGGGACTAACCGCTACTACCTGACCGCTTGCCTCATGCAATACGTCATGAATGCCAGGAACGGACAGGATGCTACCGATACTTACAATCGGATTGCTGGGCGCTAGTAGAATAGCATCAGCCTTTTTTAAAGCATCAAGTACACCCGGGGCAGGTTTCGCCTCTTGTGCACCCACGAAGACGACATCCTGCACCTCATCGATGGTGCGCCGTTTAACCATGTATTCTTGGAAGTGGAGCAAGCCCGCAGGCGTTTGAATATGAGTAGCGATGGGATCATCGCTCATTGGCAGGATACGTAAGCCTAAACCAAGCCTCGTCCGAATATCTTCTGTAACCTCACTCAATGTTTTGCCCTCTCGTAGCATTCGAGTGCGATGGATGTGCGTTGCAAGGTCACGGTCCCCCAGCATAAACCAGTCCTCTTCGCCATAACGCGTCAGTTGCTCCATTGTATTGTAGGAGTCATCGCGTATACCCCAACCACGTGTCTCATCGACCATACCTGCCAGCGTATACATTACGATATCGCTATCGGGCGAGACGTGCAGACCATAGAAGTCTCGATCGTCGCCTGTATTAACGATCACCGTCAAATGCTCCTGTGGCACAACCTGCACAATACCTTGTAGAAAACGTGCAGCGCCAACGCCACCTGCGAGAACAACAATCATACTTTCCCCTCAATCAAAACGTACAATCAAACTTTCTAATGGAAGCCGATCCCGTCTTTTAGGATCAGCAGCAGCATAGCCTATTGTAATAAGCGCCTGCGGAATTAAGTGCGTATCTAGCTCTAATGCTTCGCACACAACCTCGGGACAGAACAACGGGGCGCACATCCAACCGGCATCAAGGCCGAGGTCATAAGTCATGAGCAACATATTTTGTATTGCCGCGCCAATACTCTGTACCGCCATCGTCTTCTCATCCTCTTGCCTCTGCGCATCAGGATAGACATCAAGGTCTTCCAGGTAGAGGCAGGGAATAATGATAGCGGGTGCATTCAAGACGCGCTGACGCGCTTTCTCGCGCCGAGTGTTGATAATTGCAGCGTCCTGTCCGTCCATCTCAAGTGTACGTTGCCATGTCTCACCCATACTATCGGCAAGCACTTGTTTCCGCTCTTGGTGCGTTAAGACGACGAAGCGCCAGGGTTGTCTGCCATGGGGCGAGGGTGCCCATCTTGCTGCTTCTAGTATCTGTTCAATCTGTTCCCGCTCTATAGGGCGTTGTTGATAGCTACGCACACTCCGTCGATTTTGTAAGAGTGTGGCAAGATCAGATGTGCGTTGCGGTTGTGTTGACGGTCTTATTTCTGATGGTATGGTCACAGGGAGATCACTTTCTGACAAGGTTTCTTAACGGAACATATCGGATGCACTATCGCGAAGCAGCGTGGTGGCATCGCTCTCAGATGGTATATATGCATATCCGCGAATAAGGGCAACTGGAACACGGTCAATCTTGCCCATCACAAGTTCGCCTGCGGCTGCTAATTCATCGGCGACAGCAATAGCGCTTGCCTGTAGCTCATAGCCATAAGGGTCGATTTGTCCACGATAGTCAACCACCGATTCCATGCCCGCTACGCCTATTGCATTATTGACCTGACCGGAACGCCACGGACGGCCCCATGTGTCAGAAATAATGACCGCAATATCTACCTGTTTTTCTGATAACTGCTGCAACCTTGATCGAAGCTCACGGGCTGAACGATTGGAATCAACCGGTAGCAGTGCTAACTGACGCTTACCGCCGATATTCGACTCGTCGACACCTGCGTTGGCACAGATGAAGCCATGATGTGTCTCGCTGATAATGACGCCGTGATCCATACGCACTATGCGTTTACTCTCACGTAGCACCACTTCGAGATGTTGGGCATCCTTCTTGCTTTGCTGAGCGGCGATACGAGCAAATTCTGAAGGCTCAATCTCATCCAGGTTGACTAGTTGTCCCTCGGCTTTTGAGACGATCTTTTGTGTTACGACTAATACGTCTCCTTGTTCGAGCGATAGGTGTTGAGTTTGTAGTGCATCGAATATCAGTTTCCCTAGATCTGTTCCGGGTGGAATTTCGCCGATACCTGTGACAGGTACTATACGTAGTTCGTTTGCCATCAAGTTCCTCATCATGTATGATTACCTGTAAAGAGTTACTGTACAAAGTAAAGTAACTCTTTACAACATTGTAAGCAATCTCTAGTACTACGTTACGCGCTGAAACCTGAATACACCTCGAATCGCGTTATAAGCACACGAATACGCGTACGTATACAGTGGAGAACAAAAATTGTTTCTTTTTTATTCTATGATAGCAGGGAGAAAGATTGCTATGCTCAAGTCGCTTGGTCATGTATTATTGGCGTATATGTTTATCTCCGGTGGATATAGTTCGTTTTCAGAACCGGGCTACCGGGTCGGAAAGGTGGATAAAGCTGGTATTCCTGCCGCAAGACAGGCTGTTATTCTCAATGGTGGTGCAATGATGGTCGCAGGCACAGCGCTCGCTGTTGGCATCTTGCCTAGACTTGCAGCACTCATTCTAATTGGCACCCTCGTTCCAACAACATTTGTTGGACATGACTTCTGGAAAGAGCAAGAGCCGCAAGCACGAAGGAATCAGCAAATTCACTTCACCAAAAATGTTGCGATGATAGGCGGCTTAGTAGCTGTCCTGTTCGAGAAATAAGGACGGCGAGAGATGAGTGAGTCTGAGCTAAACAAGGTTGCGATGGTTGTCGTTGCGCATGAGGACGATGCGGAGTTTGCCTGTGCGGGCACCATCGCGACGTGGGTAAAGGATGGCTGGGATGCCTATTATGTGATCTGTGCCGATGGTGGTAGTGGGGGGTCTGATAATGCGACGGATGTAGGTCCGGAGGCGCGTCAACGGATCGTTGAGACGCGCAAGCAGGAGCAACGCGATGCGGGAGCAGTACTTGGGCTGAAGGATGTCTACTTTCTTGGCTATCCTGATGGACAGTTAGAGCCATCACTGGAGATGCGTAGGGATATCGTACGCTTATTACGCACGCATAAGCCGTCGCGGGTCATCTGTCAGTCGCCTGACCGCTCATGGACACCATCATACATCTTGCAGATGTATCATCGTGACCATCTCATAGCAGGGCGTGCGACCTTGGAGGCAATCTATCCGGCTTCGCAAAACCCGTGGGATTTTCCGGAACTGATGCAAGAAGGTCTCAAACCGCACAAGGTCTCCGAAGTGTACATTGCGGGCGCGCCTGCGCAAAACTTTGGTGTTGATATCACTCCTGTTATGGATATCAAGATGCAAGCGTTGAGGGCGCATGTCAGCCAGTTCGAGAACGGCATCGAAGAGATCGAGAAGCTCATTCGCGAGTTTGGCAGCGAAATTGGCAAGAAGTATGGGTACACCTATGCCGAGGAGTTCAACCTTTCTAAGAACGATTAGTGTGAAAGAGGAGAGGGCAAAAGACCACTTGCCTTCTCCTCCTCG
The DNA here is from genome assembly GCA_964242555.1 of uncultured Ktedonobacteraceae bacterium. Classification (GTDB taxonomy): domain Bacteria; phylum Chloroflexota; class Ktedonobacteria; order Ktedonobacterales; family Ktedonobacteraceae; genus JBBQVS01. Next base: position 3,389 of record CAXTCR010000203.1, on the reverse strand, counting down.
TTAATAAGTATGATTGCGATGCCAACTTCGAGTTGCTTCGATCCTCTCAATCCTCTGACAAATTTACCCTTGCACTTCCCCTGTCTTTGTGACATACTTATCCTTAGAGACCTTCGGGGCAGGGTGCAATTCCCGACCGGCGGTGAAGCAGATGTGCGTAGTACAGATGCTAAGCCCGCGAGTCTTCCTTCTGTGGCAACATAGGAGGTGGACAGGATTTGGTGTGATTCCGAAGCCGACAGTATAGTCTGGATGGGAGAAGGTTTATGTGGAAATCGATATGTCCTATTACAGTAGTGTAGTAGGTCTATTGGTGCATATCTTGTGCCACTAGCGATTTTCTAGCACCTCCCTTTTATGCCTCCCAAGTGTCAGCCCAATTGACGGTTTTCCCTGCTTATTTTGGGGAAGGACGGTCGGTATAGCTATGACTAAGGGAAGTGAAATGAACGTTACAACCTCTACACAAGACGCACCTGTGACGGTGCGCACGGTTGCACAAGTCCAGAATGACTTGCTGCAACAGCAGACACGCCCTTTGCGTGCTGCAAAAAATCGAAACGGGTCTGGACGGATACTTTTGATTACTCCGCCGCTGGTATTGGCCTTGTTGCTGCTTTTAAGTTGGTACTTGAGCACAACTGCGGGTCACGTTTCGAGCCTCTTTTTACCAACTCTATCGGATGTATTCGCGCGTTTAATTGATGGTCTGAGTGCTGGAATGTATCTCAGGGACGCGCTTGTTGTCACACTGCAAGAAAGCATTTTGGGCTTTTTGCTAGCAGTTGTGGTCGCGTTACCATTGGGATATGGCATTGCGAAGTCGCGCATTCTAGCCAGTACAATTCAGCCGTACCTATCGGCGGGGCAAGCTATTCCAGCACTTGTGATTGCTCCTTTCCTGGTTCTCTGGTTGGGATACGGCTTGGTGCCTATCATGGTCATCTGTATGCTTGTTGTGTTGTTCCCGATGGTGATCAACACGATTCTGGGTATGCAGACTATCGACCCAGCTATTCTTGATGCAGCACGGGTCGAGGGCGCTTCTGGCTGGTCGCTCCTTGCGCATGTCGAGTTTCCACTAGCTTTACCGTCGCTCCTTGCAGCAGTACGTACGAGCTTAACGCTGTCGATTACAGGAGCAGTCGTAGGCGAGTTTGTGAGTGGTGGTGGTGGCACTGTAGGACTCGGAGCACTCGTGCTACAAGGACAACATCAATATGATACACCTTTGATGTTCGCAGCTGTAGTAGTACTTGCACTGCTTGCTGCCCTGTACTATGGAGCGACGTGGCTGCTCGTAAAGCTAGCCCAAGTCATCTACTAAAAGAATAATCCAAGAAAACGGAGAAATACCTCGATGCCTATTCGTCATCGGTCAGCTATCCTTTTGCCAATTTTGTCGACACTTACGTTATTTGCCCTCTTGCTCAGTGCTTGTGGTGGCACCAGTGCGACAACTGGCGGAGGCAGCTCGGCAACACAAAAAGCGACAAAAGACATTTCTATTGGGCTAGGCTATATTGCGGACATTCAGTTTGCTCCTTTCTATGTTGCGCAAAGCAAAGGCTACTACAGAGCTGCGGGTCTAAACGTAACCTTTAATCAGGGTATTGTGCCAGACCTGATTGGTTCAATGGCCGCTGGCAAAAACACCTTTGTCTTCGCTGGTGGAGACGAGACGCTGCAAGCGCGCGACAAGGGCGTGAAAGCAATTGATGTAGCAACGCTCTTCCAGAAGTATCCAGTGAGTTTAATTGTTCCGGCGGATTCATCCATCAAGACTCTGGCCGATCTTAAGGGGCATACGATTGGTGTGCCAGGACCCTATGGTTCAACCTACACCGGTTTGTTGGCTTTGCTGTATAGCGCGAAGCTTTCGCTCTCAGATGTGAAGGTGCAATCGATTAACTTTACACAGGTAGCAGCCTTAGTGGGACACAAGGTAGACGCGGTAGTTGGCTACTCCAACAATGAGCCGCTGCAACTACGGGCAAAGGGTTTTGATGTACGTACGTTCGATGTTTCAGATTACCAGCCACTTGTCTCGAATGGTATTGTGACGACAGAAGATACGTTTTCTAGTCAACCAGAGATGGTACGCTCTTTCGTGCAGGCAACGCTGAGGGGACTCAAGGATGTGATTGCTGATCCGGCAAATGCGGTTACACTCAGCAAGCCATTTATTCCAGGCTTGACCGACACGGCGCAAACACTCAATGTGTTAAAGGCAACCATTCCCCTGTGGCAAAGCAATGGCCCATTGGGGAGCAATGATAGTGCTACATGGTCAGCAATGGAGAAATTCCTGGTGGCGCAAAAAATGATCGGGTCTGGACAAGATGTAACACAAGCATTTAGTAATAAAAGTGTAGTATAAGAAGCTGTCGGAGATGCAAGAGTTTAACTGACTCTTGCATCTCTGGCTAGCTTATTGTGGGGCTGGATTATAGAGTTCAAAGTTGCTTGCCGTTACTGTTCCTCCCTGGGCTACAGCGATGCCGGCTGTACCAGTCGGATATGTTGCGTTGAAAGCACCTCCTGCAAGCTTGTTGCCGTTTGCATAGAATGAGAAGTTATTTCCAGTCACTACAATTGCAAGGGTAATTGGGGAGTGAATATCTAGCCCCAAGTTGCCGCGTTTGAAGCGAGTAGGCTGACCCGTATTGTTATCATACACATACGCACCCCATGTGCCATCGGGGTGAACGAGGAAGGTATAGGTTCCCTGTTGACTCCCGGGCTGATTGCGGAAGTAGATGCCAAAGTCTACGCTTGAGGCATTGTCTTGCTGTAGCTGGACCTGTACGACATAGTTGGAAGGATAGGTCTGTCCGGGAATTTGCGTAAGGAAGGTGCCTCCAAGATTCTGTGTCGCATTGTTCAAAACGCTTTTCCCATTCTGGCACGTTACTTGCACATTATTATAAGCTTCCCATGTGCCACCATTAGAGTCACAGCTGGGACCGGGGCTTCCTGTGGCATAGAGTTGAGCACCAACGGGAACAGTTGCGGCTTGGGTTGGTGCTGCTGTTGGTTTAAGTGTTGGAGTAGGAGCAACAGTTGGCTTTTGTGTGGGAGATGGTGTTGGTGTTGGTGCTTTTGTTGCCGTCGCCGTTGGCTCTACTGGTATCCCAGTTGTAGGTGTAAGACCTGCACTTCCCTGCTGATTTCTATTATTAAGTATAATACCAGCAGAGACGCCTGCGATAACTAGTATCAACGCGACAAGAGCACCTAGAATGATAAGGAGTGGTCGGGTAGTGTTTCTTGCTGGTGTTTGATATCCCGTTGTATTAGGAGAGGTGTTATAGGCTGGATACCCTTGACGTTGATAATCGCCATACACATTTCCCGGGCTACTCGGATTGCCATAAGGAGGACTTCCT
>CAXTCR010000202.1:0-7336 GCA_964242555.1 uncultured Ktedonobacteraceae bacterium | reverse complement strand
GAGCCGGAAGTGGTGGTTGTCAAACCACTGATGCGAGGGTACCTGCACGCGGTTGCGGCGGTATTTGCGCTGCTTGGCACAATTTTTCTGTTGCTACGGACCATGGGGGATGTACCCAAGCAGGTTTCGCTGCTCATTTACGGTGCTAGCTCGATACTGCTCTTTGCGTGGAGTGCGTTGTATCATATCGGCACATGGTCGGTGCCGCGTCGTGCGTTGCTGCGCCGCATCGACCATGCCAACATCTTTGTGTTAATCGCAGGCACATATACGCCAATTGTATTTAACGTTATGATTGGCGGCTGGCGCATTGCAATACTCACAATCATCTGGATGCTTGCGATTGTTGGAGTAGCAACGGCGGCCCCTGCTTTACACCTGCCGCGTTGGACGACGGCGACGCTGTATGTTGTTATGGGTTGGGTGGTGATTGCTGCTGTGCCCGAACTTGTGGCGCAAGTTGGTGTCTCCGGTATGTTGTTACTATTACTTGCTGGTATCCTCTACACGCTGGGTGCTCTTGCCTATGCGTTGCGCCAACCCGTGCTCTGGTCGCGCGTCTTCAGTTTCCACGAAGTTTTTCACCTCGCCACGATTCTTGCTAATGGAGCCTTCTTCACGTTTATGGTGATGTACGTGATACCGTTTGTGCGAAGATAGGTAAGAGGCGACACTGCAAGGACCTAGCTCCTCTCCTTTTAGTTGCTTTATGGCATCTCCGTTTGATCCTGTATTTGTTTGACTCGCACTTTATCAATTCGCCGGCCATCCATATCAACGATGCGTCGAGAGAGGAGAAAATCTTTTGAAATAAAAATAACACCATTGTAATATGCTACAATAAGCATAAATAGAGTCCATTTTGCCTTGTATCCCGAAGAGGAGAGTTCTAGATCATGATTGAGCAGAAGCCGACAGAGTCGATGCAGCCTGTTGTCGAACAAGGCACGCTTTTTAATAGAGACGAGCTAGCACGACTTACAACACAACGCGCAAACTGGGAGGATACGGTCGTCAAGAAAGCTGAGACGCGTATGCCTGAGCGCGACAACTTGATGACTACCTCAAGTGTTCCTATAGCTAGAGTCTATATGCCACAGGATAATGCCTCGCTTGACTATACACATGATATTGGGCTTCCGGGCGTATATCCCTATACACGTGGTGTGCAGCCGACGATGTATCGAGCGAAGCCGTGGACAATGCGTATGTTCGCGGGTTTTGGCACTGCGGAGGATACCAATGCACGATTTAAATATCTGCTGAAGCAGGGTCAAACAGGTTTGTCCACAGCATTTGATATGGCGACGTTGTATGGATATGATACCGACAATCCACTAGCGGCAGGAGAGTTTGGCAAGTGTGGTGTAGCAGTCTCCTCGCTTGCCGATATGGAGGTATTGTTTGCCGACCTGCCGCTGGACAAGATCACAACATCCATGACCATCAACAGTCCAGCCCCGGTCATCTGGGCGATGTACATCGTTAACGCGGAAAAGCGCGGCTTCCCAATGGCTTCGCTAGGCGGAACACTGCAGAACGACATCCTCAAGGAGTATAGTGCGCAAAAAGAATTTCTTTTTCCACCGGAGCCATCACTGCGTCTGGTGACGGATACAATCGAATTTGGCACACGGCATATGCCGCGCTGGAACACGATTAGTATTAGCGGCTATCATATTCGTGAGGCTGGTGCGACTGCTGTACAAGAGCTTGCGTTTACGATAGCTGACGGACTCGCATATGTCGATGCTGCGCTGGAACGGGGTCTCAAAATTGACGAGTTCGCGCCGCGTCTCTCGTTTTTCTTTGACGTGCATAACGACTTCTTTGAGGAGATCGCTAAGTTCCGCGCTGGCCGTCGATTGTGGGCCAAGTTGATGCGCGAACGCTATGGAGCGAAGGACCCACGTTCGTGGATGATGCGCTGTCATGCACAAACGGCGGGCGTCTCGCTCACGGCACAACAGGCTGAGAACAATATCGTGCGAACGTCTATTCAAGCACTTGCGGCAGCTCTGGGTGGTACCAACTCGCTGCACACAAACTCGCTAGACGAGGCGCTCGCCCTGCCAACCGAACGTGCCGCACTTATCGCCCTGCGCACTCAGCAAATCATCGCCAGTGAGAGCGGAGTTACCAATACGGTTGACCCATTGGGCGGCTCATACTTCGTCGAGGCGTTGACGGACGAGACCGAACGCGCCACGACCGACTACTTGAACCGCATCGACGCACTTGGCGGTGTGCTGGCCTGTATCCAAAATGGCTTTTTCCAGCGAGAGATCGCGGAGTCGGCCTATCGCTATCAGCAGGAGATCGACACGCATAAGCGCACCATTGTTGGCGTCAACGACTATATCATGGATGAGGATATAAAGGTGCCGACGCTCTATGTGGACTATGAAGGCGAACGTGCGCAGATTGCGCGTCTCCAGCGTGTACGCAGTGAGCGAGATAATGCTGAGGTCAAACGGACACTGGACAACCTGCGACGCGCCTGCGATGGTACTGAGAATACAATGCCTGCGATTATCGAGGCGGTAAAGGCATATGCCACGCTTGGGGAGATCATGGATGTCTTCCGGGCGGCGTTTGGCGAATATATGGAGCCGGCAGTGTTCTAAGGAGAGACAACCTAATCCTAGAGCACTTGTAAAGCAGCTACCCCTTGCATATACGCGATGTTTATATGCAAGGGGTAGCTGTTCATGAGCTTCTCATTACAGTTTTCTGTAATCCACATCCAAATTCGAGATACATTCTATAGCCTACTGGTAATCCTGCATACACGAACCGTATTACCGCGTACTCATAATCCTCATTAGCCATTTCACGAAACTGTAGAAAAATGGCCGCCTCACGACCCCTTTCCCTTCTATACTTGAAGTACGTAAACCTTATACCATTTCTAGGAGGGATGCACTTTATGCTCCATGTCATGATTGATCTCTATCATTGTAATCCCACGCTTTTGCAGGACGAGGCGTTCCTATTGAGCGTACTCGAAGACTATCCCGATTTTATCCAAATGGACAAAGTGAGTCCCGCTATGCTACGCGACATCAAGACGAGCAACCCATTGGACGACGGCTTTTCTGGCTTTGTAATTATCGCGACCAGTCACGTCAGCTTACACGCGTGGCCGCCCTATGGCATGGTCAATCTCGATATTTTTTCTTGCGAAGAGTTTTCTGTAGAGCAGGTTGTGCAGTTTGCTAAAGCTCGTTTTAGGACAGAGGATGTCGAAGTGCATGCGGTGGAGCGAGCAAACCGTTCTCCACGAGTTTCAGCAAGACAGGTAGTGGTGAGTATAGCCTCTTGAGTGTTTACAGGTAAACGCTCAAGAGGTTTCAGCACGACAGATCGTGGTGGGACAAGTCTAACGGGTATGGGATGTAATGAATTAGACCCGTACAGCTCATAATTTATGAATTCTATGCATTTCAGGAGCAGGTACACATGAAAATGAAAGTGATCGCGGGTTTTGGCTTTTTTCTCAATACGCTTCTTTTCGCCACATATTATGCGGTGGCGAAGGAGGCACTTGGGCGTATTGACCCGATTGTGTTCACGTTCTTTGAAATGGTCACGCTTGCTCCTGTCGGTCTTGTGATACTTGCATTTACTTACCAGCATATGACGTGGCCAGTGGTTAAACGCGGTGCTTTGCTGGGAAGTTGTCTTTGCCTGGCATTCTTCACGATCGCGATTGCCCTGAAATATTCGACCGCGACGGGTACAGCATTTTTTCCCGCACTCAATGGTTTTCTCGCGGCGTTGATTGCATGGCTTGTGCTGCGTCAGCCGATGAGAAAGGCGACATGGGTTGCAGGTCTCTTCTCCATTGCCGGTACAACTTTACTGATCGCGAACTCGGATATGGGTGGAACGCGCGGGGCCGTCATCGCGTTTCTTGGTGGCCTATTCTTTACGCTTTATGTGTTCTTCTCCGATTATGGCTTGAAGGAATTAGAAGCGCAAAACACACTGGTGCATTGGCCACTACTCGCCATCGAGCTACTTGCTTCGGCACTCTGGGCCAGTCTCATTGTGCTGCTCTTCGGAGATTGGGAGTCGTTTCATCCAGTGTTTCCTAAAGATGCACTGGTTATTCTCTACGTTGCGGGTGCCTGCACATTCCTACCAACACTGATCGCGGTTCTGATGCAGAAATATATCTCGGTCGTCACTATCTCTTTTATCTATATCCTGGAGCCGGTGCTTGGTGCCGTTATCGCGCTCCTCTATTTGCACGAAATCCTTCCGCTTGCCGGCTACATTGGTGGTGGTCTGGTCTTTCTCGGGGCGCTCGTTCATACGTGGGGGAGTGCCGGACGCGCAGAGCAGACTGAGAGCAGCATTGTACACGAGCAGAACTTCCAACAAACGACTTTTGCGAACATCTTCAGCTTCTATATCGCGCCAATCCTCTACTGTTGTTCTGGCTTTCTCATTCTTTACGGGCTGGGTGGTTTTCCGCCAGAGGCGTGGAGCGAGCTTGCTCCCCTCGCACCTGTGTTGGATGTATTTCATCCAGAGCGACGCGCCATGGCTGTGGCGGTATTGAATGTGTTGCTACAGGGTCCGCAGCGACAGAGCTTTCTGCTGTTGGTTGTGCAAGCAGTGTGCTGGCTGATCGGGTGGGGAGTGCTGGGGATATTTGTTTGCATGACAGTATTTCGCATTGCGAGGCCAGCGGACAGGGATACGAATGTGTTACGTGGTCGTACCGCGTCATATGACAAGATAGGGCGGAATGAATTAAGGTTCCAACAAGGGAATGGGACTCCGGCACATTCAGACGGATTATGGACAACACAGGAGAGTAACATCACACCATATTATCGGGCGATGGAGGCTATCACCGAGGAACCGGCGCTTAACAAGGCGGTGTGGAGTGGACCAGTGGATATGGCGGGTGCAGGGAGGACATGGTTTGGTACACCCTTTGAGGTGCAAGAGGTGACAACCGATGAATTAGCGCCTGTCTTGCCGGTGCTTTCTATACCTACGCACGGTATGGAGAGGGCAAAATACTCTCCTGAAAAACATGTGGGACTCGTCGAGTATGAAGAACAGTTGAGGAGACTATGAAACGCTCTATATCTGTCGCTTTGATAGTATTGGCGCTGCTGGCGGTGTGTGCCGTGGGAACGGGCTATTTTCTGCTGGCGCAACAGGGGACCGTTACTGCAATTCCTGCCTCTGCTGCTCCATCCATTACCGGTCATGTCTACTTTCTGAGTAGTGAGCAGTTGAGCGAGAACAGTAGTCAGGGCATCGATGATGAGGTGCGGGTTGAACTGTCGCATGTGTCAAATCCAGCGGCACACAAGAGTTATTACGCGTGGTTGTTGGGGGACAAGAGCCAGGAGGAGACCAGCACGGTCTGTCTTGGAGTATTGACGGTAAACAATGGAGCGGTACACCTGTTCTATCCCGGTGATGTACAACATACGAACCTGCTGCAGATCATGAGCCGCTTTTTAGTGACGGAGGAGGATAGCGGTACCGGCAATCCTGTTTCACCATCGTTAGATACCACGGTATGGCGCTATTATGCTGAATTTTCTCAGGCATTGCCACCCTTGACGATGGCGAACAGCAGTTCACCGCGTTATAGCTTTCTTAATCACCTGAGGCACTTGTTAGCGGCGGAGCCGGTGCTTGATACAATGGCTTTGCCCGGAGGCTTAAATAACTGGTTTTATCGCAACACGGGCAAACTGTTAGAATGGACAAGCAGTACACGTGAAAGTTGGGAAGAGGTTCATGACATGAACTTTATCCGTCGACAGACGATCCGCACGCTCACTTACCTGGATGGAACGGCCTTCATCCAAACAGACCTACCGCCCAATACGCCTCTTGGTACTGAGGAACGTTTAGCGAGGATGGGACTAGTCCAGGTGGCAGGGCCAAATCAAAATCCGCCGAACTACATTGAAAGCATCGCTGTGCATCTCGATGGTGTGACTCATAGCGCCAACGCTTCGCCCTCGCTCTATAAAAATGCGACAGAGCTTATTGCTGCTTTAAACAATGTACGTAACTGGATGAATAACTTGCGACAGGACGCGATACAGTTGATAAAGATGAGCAATCAGCAGATGGGTCAACCGCAAGGCTTTAGTGTGTTGAATGACATGATCGCAAATGCTAATCGCGCCTATGGTGGGCAGGTGGACCCGGTAACTGGTGAGATGCATGAAGGGGTGACATGGCTCCATACGCATATGCAAGAACTGGCGGTCCTTGATGTCACGCCGTATAAGAGTGCTTAAGGAGTGGCAAACATGAATATGCGTCCGTTCCTACTTGCTGTGCTTGGTATACTCCTCTTCGGTGGACTTGTTTCCAGCGCATATGCCAGTGCGATTACGCGTGCGCTGACGATGCCACGCTCTGGTGGACAGAACACCGTACAGGTGCCGAGTACTGCACCAACAACGTCTACAAAGAGGGCTACTACAACAGCCGGAGCTGGCCAACCGCTTGCAAGCGATACATTTCAACGGGCGAATCAAAGGTTGTGGGGTACAGCGGCTGATGGGCACGTGTGGGATGGGGATGCAAATACGGCACCTACGTTTTCTATCGTTAATGGTCTAGGACAGCTTGGCGGTGCGCAAGGCACATTTAGCGCAATTCTTGGTCCACCAGCACCGGCATCTGATGTTCAAGTGAGCGCGATGGCGAGCAGTTTTGATGGGGGGAAAGTCAATATTGGGGCTGTTGTACGCTGGAACGATACCAACAACTGGTACAAAGCATTAATTGACGGTACGCAGTTCTCCATCATCAAGCATGTACATGGCGTGGGGATAACGCTGACCTCAATGGCCTTTCATGCGCAAGCGGGTATTGTGTACACAGTGCGTATTCGTGCACAGGGCACAACTCTTGCCGCAAAGGTGTGGCCTGCGACTACCCCCGAACCCAGTAATTGGATGATTGATACCACTGATACCTCGCTAGCTTCTGGCAAGGGTGGGATACGTGTTGTGTTACAAAATTGGGTCATTGTCCGCGTCAGTACCTTCCTTGAAAACGCCGTCAATGGGTAACATATCGCGAACATCAATGAGAGGGAGAGATCGCATGTCTCAGTTGCTTTCTACGAGCTATAGTACGTACCGGTGGCTGCGCATTACGACGGGGCTAGGCTTGTTGTTGTGCGGTATCTTGCTTGCTGTATCCTTTGGTGGTTTCCCGCCCGAGGCATGGCGCTTTCTGGTAATGGTACTTGCAACTCTGCCGACTTTGACCAGCATACGCGGCATGGCCATTGTCTTACCCTTCGTAGGACTGTTATTGCAGTCATTTTTAATAT
>CAXTCR010000201.1:0-7351 GCA_964242555.1 uncultured Ktedonobacteraceae bacterium | reverse complement strand
CAAGCAAGATGTTCTGGCGCCTTGAACATGTGCCTGCAGGCACAAAATTGCCCACTCCAGCACCTTTGTTCGCTAAGTTGGAAGAGGTTGTTGTTGAGACAGTTTAGATTGGGTTGAATAATTGACAACAGCACAAGAATCCTTTGGTACAACTGTTATTGAGCCACTGCAGATAAACATAGAAGGCAAGACTCTCTCTTACTTAGAGTATCTTGAACTTCCTGCATCGCAACGTACAAATGATGAAGCAGATGTTGTAGACCATCAATTTTCTCTCAACTTGTTACAATGGCTAGGTTTTGTTAAGGGCGATTGGATCTACAATCGCCCTACTTCTAGTAACCCTGCTGATAAACCTGATTATGTCGTTAAAATGTTGGGTGCAACGGCATTTGTGTTAGAAGACAAGAACACAACTGAACACTTCAGTGAAACCTCTTTAAAACAGCTTAGGCGTTACACAGCAGGCACCTCTGGCTATTGTTTGTGGACGAACAGCAAATTTATCGTGGGTTTACGTTTCGACGCTAATGGGCAACATCAGACACTCGTTGAAGTTCGCGTAGATGAAGTTTTTGGACGCCACACCTCACTGCTCAATCAGGAGGCCAATTTTGAATTACTTCGCCTCCTCTTCCGTAAGCAACGTTTTACTGATATATCCAACCTTGTCGCAGCAATCGCAGTCGATCAGCATACTTGGCAAGCACAGGCAAAGTCACTCACAGACGCTGCCTCACTGCGTACATTCATCACCGAAAGTCGCTTTGTACTTGACCAGTTGGTGACTGCCATTAAAGCACGGCTTAGTACAGTCGCAAGCGAGTTGGAAGAGGCGAAAAACGATGTTCGTTCTAGCCAGCAACGTTATACCATGCTGACTACGGATGTACTTAACAGGCTAAAAGGTGGAGGTGCATTAAGACTCTCTGACATCTCACAACTCGAAACTGGACTTCACGATTTAGAGGCGAACATAGCTGATATCAGCATTGCGTCTATCGAACGCCTCAAACCAGCTATGACTACAGCTACACTTCCACTCTGGACAACATTCATTCAAGAGATTAATGCAGTTATTTCAAACGTTCGTGAGCGAGACCTTGCGCGTAGCACGTCTCGACGTATTCACGCCGCATATCTAGTATGGTTAGAACGCTACAAATATATAGAAGGTGAAGACAGAGGTAGTAATGAAGCCATAGAGCTGCAACGCCAAAACGCTTTCGCAGAGCAGGTAAGCTACGTCTTCTTTGTGCGCTTACTGCTTGCCCGCGTACTTGAAGATAAAGATATCATGCCGCGCATTGTATCAAACGGCGGTTTCAAAAATTGGTTTGACTTCTTACGTAGTTCCTCAATGGATAGCCTTGAAGAAATTCGCGGCGAGTCTTTTCTTCCGCTTGTCTATCGCCGTGTCGCGAACTTTTACCAGCACTTCTTTCAGCAGCCTGTTTTTGACTGGTTTCTGCCCGATGACTACTTGCTGGCACTTGTGCTACACCGCCTCAATCAATACAACTTTAAAGATGTTACAAGTGACTTGCTCGGCTTTACCTATGAAGCTTTTATTGAGCGTACAGCACGTAATCAGAAGGGTCACTTCTTGACGCCACCTTCTGTAGTCGAATTTATGCTGGACCGTGCTGAATACAACTCATCTGCAGTTATCGGGGAAAGCTTTCTTGACACGGCATGTGGCTCTGGAAGCTTTCTTGTTCATGCAGCACGCCGACTGCGAAAGATACTTACCTCCTCGCCAAATATACAAGACCCTCTTGTGCTTGCCCGAACATTCGTTGAACAAGTACAGAACAAACTCTTCGGTCTCGAGATAAATCCTTTCTCTTGTTACCTAGCTGAACTAAATCTCTTTATTCAAGTACTTGATGACCTCGCTCTTTTATGGAACAATGGCGAACGTCCAAACATAGAGCGTTTCGCTATCTATAACACGAATAGTTTGGAGATGCCACAGGCTGTGCTAAATTCAAGTGGACAGAATACTGCTATAGCTTTCACTGATGCGGCTGCTGCGTTAGACGAAGCCACGATGATTAAAGCACAGTATAGAAGTTTCGGTTATGTAATATGTAATCCGCCCTATTTGAATAGAGGAATCATCTTAGATGCCAAGAGCTATGGAGAGTACCCTTTCTATCGTGATGTCGTCAAAGGTGACGAGAACTTCTATCTGCTCTTCCTGCGACTAGCTGCCTACTATGTATCTCTTGGTGGCACAATTTGCTTTATTTGTCCTCTCAACCTCTTTGGTGACGAGTCAACTATGAGAGCGCGTGAGATGTTTAGCAAGATGGAATGGAGTATACCATCCATAACTCGTTTTTACGTGCGTGATGTACTTTTTCCTGGTGTGTTGCAGGGTGTATGCATCATACGTATAGACAACATCGCAGGAAACGTCAACGATATCATAGAGGTACGTGGAGGCTCTTCTATAGCTGAAGCAGCACAAAATGCTACACAGATATCGCGTATACAAGTCCTTTCTAACTATCCCGCGAAAACCACATGGAGCAAGCCCTGGCTTGTCAACGCAAATGCCGATACGTATGCTCTTTGGGAATTCATTCGCAGTCAGGCAAATCAGGACCTAGCAGATTTGTTGCGTGATAAAATGGAAGTTGGCAAGGGTGATGTACGCTCTACATGGGCTAAACCTATGATTGCCACACAGTATGATTTAAAAAGCTTGCCACTAACTAAAGGGAAATTTGTAACTGATTGGGGTGACTGGCAAGTGAGTATATATCTTAACCCCAATGTGAGTATATCTAGCTCTATCAAGGATTACTCGGGAAGTCGATGGGTACAAAAGCAGCTTCAAAGAATTGTAAACCTAAATGAAAAAGAGACTGTAATCTTTCTTAAGGAAGTTTCTGGTTTAGAGATGAAACGTCCAATACGTGGTACTATTCTGCAACGAGATAATCAACATCCGGTTGTAGCTGATGAGACGTTATTGGTGTTATACACTCTAAGTGATGCATACGAAGATTTAGCCTACGCCATCTTTGGCTTACTGACAAGTTTGCTGTACAATTTCCTGTTTAGTCTCTTCTCGACAAATGCACATGCGAATTTTAAGGAGATACTTCGCTTGCCAGTACCCATATGGACCAAGGAGCGAGAAAAACAGCTTGCCGGCGAAACGCGTAAGGTCATCGATGTATATGCTGACTTATATACACACGAAAAGATTTACGGCGTCCAGAATGCAAATGGTGTCTCGGTCAATACTGTGCTTGCGGCATCTAAGCTACCTACGTTACGTCTCGAAGAACTGGTTATGCGCGGTGACATTATGCTGAACAGTGCGGCAAATCTCTCGTTAGATGTACTACTCCGCAGAGGTCTACTAACATTTAATTCTCAGCTTAATGCTGAAGCAGTACAGGGCATAGAACGTATTCTACGTGCTAATAGCTCCCTTATGTATAGCAAGGAAGGCAAGAATGTTCTCTTTCCCACTATCAAAACTATTCCTGCATTTTTGTCATTGTTACAAACAGCCGAGCAAGAGCGAGCAGCAAAGCTACAGGCAACAAGCACTCGCCAAACAGCACTAGATGATGCTGTTATAGATGCCTATGGGGTAACAACATCGTCTTGGCTTGAACTCATTAAAGCAGGTGTTCCTTGGGCCAGAAACTAGCAGCAGCCGATACATAGCGTTCTCATTGCCTTTCAATAAGACAATGAGAACGCTATGTATCAACCTCTTATCCTCATTTGTTTGACCGTAACATTCTACCCACCAACATGATATCCCGCTACTGCGGCACCCAAACATGCTGCACCCACGACGCCAGAGAAATCGCCCAACTTCGCACGCAAAAGTGGCGTCTTCTTCGCCGGCTCGGAGAGTGCTGCTGTACGCGCACGATGTACCGCTGTCTCATACAGCAGGTCGATAGCCTCGATCACGCCACCACCCAGTATAACCGCATCGGGATTGTAGAAGTTCAGCACCGACGCGATGCCATAGCCCAGGAAGTTGGCCGCCTCCGTCACCTTCTCAATTACAAGCTCGTCCTTCTGCTGAATTGCCGTCGCCAAGATGCCGGAGCGAATAACGGTCTCGCCTTCCTTGAGCTGCTTTTGCGCCTCGTCCGAAAGCGTTGATGCTCGGCCATGATGTATATCAGCCATGATCGATTTGGTAATCGCCGTACGCGAGGCATACGCCTCAAGGCACCCAAGACTTCCACAGCCGCAGATGCGTCCACCTGCCTGAATGGTCATATGCCCAACTTCACCTGCTGTTCCAGTCAAACCAGTATACATTTTGCCGTTTGACACAATGCCTGAGCCAATACCGGTTCCCACAAACATACACACAAAGTTGCCAAAACCTTTACCTGAACCATATAGGGCCTCGCCTTGAGCAGCGACCTCCACATCGTTGCCGACATACACAGGCTTGCCAAAATGCTTGCCCAGAATATCGCCGAGATGCATATCGTGCACACCAAGATTGGGCGCATCGACCACAATTCCATTCTTCCGGTCGATTTGACCAGCTGCCCCAACCCCTATCGCTAAAATTTGTGACCCGTCTGGCAGTTTGGCATCATCAATCGCCGCAGTCGCGAGTTCAATTGTCCGTTGCGAGACAAAATCCTGTCCGCGCTCAGCTCGTGTCCGTTTACGCGCAGAGGAAACTACCTCCCCTGATGCTACGTCAACTACAGAAACAAGCGTCTTGGTTCCTCCCAGATCGATACCTAGAGCATACACTTTCGCTTTAGCCATACGTTCTCCCTCATTTCCTAAACGGCAAACTTAATCCAGGCTCCACGTCAAGGTCAAGACTATGCTGCTCCCCCCGAGCAAGGTGGAAAAAGGCGGCCCCGCCGATCATAGCAGCATTATCCGTGCAAAATTCAATTGGTGGATAGCTCAGCGCAATCGAGAGCGGCGACAGTTCTTGCTCGATACGCTTCCGTAAACGCGCATTCGCCGCCACGCCGCCCGCGAGTACAACTTGTTTGACATTATATTCTTCAGCCGCAAGCCGTGTTTTGACAGCCAGCACGTCGACGATCGCCTCTTGAAAACTCGCGGCAAGCATAGGCACATCTATCGCTCCCTTTTGTGCCACCTGCTCTCCCATCCGCGTATAATAGCTCACTTGCTTGCCTTCGCTCTCCGTCGCTCCCTCGACCAGATGCAGCATCGCAGTCTTGAGACCACTAAAGCTAAAGTCATAGGTCCCACGCAACCACGCACGCGGCAGTCGATACGCACTTCGCGCAAGCGCAGCAGAACGTCCCTGTCCCACCAGTTGAGCCTCGGCCTCTTGCGCAACTCGCTGTATCGATGGACCACCGGGATATTCCAGGCCAAGTATACGTGCAACCTTATCAAACGCCTCGCCCGCTGCATCGTCGCGTGTATGCCCCAGCAGGGTGTAATCTCCATGCTCACGGACCAACACAAGTTCACTGTGTGCCCCTGAAATCACAAGACACAGCAGTGGGAAACGTGGATCACCCTCGATAGGTTCTATGCCTGTAGAGCTTTGAGGAGCGGCTCCTTTGCGCAACCAGTTTGCATAGATGTGTGCCTCAAGATGGTTGACGCCAAGGAAAGGGATGTTGCGCGCTAGAGCAAGGGTCTTGCCTACCGTAAGTCCCACTAGCAGTGAGCCGGCCAACCCGGGACCATAGGTTGCGGCGACCGCGTCAATGTCCTCCCATGCACAGCCCGATTGTGCAAGCGCGGTCTCTACCACAGGCAGTGCCGATGCCAGTTGTTGGCGTGAGGCCACCTCCGGCACCACTCCCCCGTAACGGTTATGAATTTCAATTTGTGAGGCTACAACATTTGAAAGCAGCCAGCGTCCGTCCTTGACGACGGCAGCACCCGTTTCATCGCATGAGCTTTCGATACCAAGTACTAGCATAAATTCTTTTGTGTAATCCTTTACTTATTGCGCTTCTAGTTTCTGATATAGCCTGTCCTTAAGTTCCTGGAAGCGCAGTTTATAGGCAGGTGAGTTAATCTCGTCCGTCCACATAATCACCGCGTCTTCCTGGTTATCGCTATAGTAGCGGTGCCGTATGCCAGCCTCGCGAAAGCCATATTTGCGATACAAGTTCTGCGCTTTATAATTCGAGACACGCGCCTCTAACGTGACCCACTTTGCCCCTATGCTATAGGCAATGTCGATTAAGCTTACCAGCAAAAGCTCGCCTAGTCCCAGACGCCGGAAGTTTGGATGTGTAGCAATAGTCGTGATATGTGCCTCATCAACCATGAGCCACAGGCCAGCAAAGCCGATAATCGAGTCTAACTCAGGCGAAGGCGTGATGATACTAGGACGACTGGGCAGGAGCGAAAGCGGAAATAAGCGGTTCTTGCGTGGCCTCTCTGCCTCCTGTGGCGGTACCGTAGCGCGTTCCTCCGCGATACGCTTATCGCGCAGCACGATATAGTGCGCCCAACGATTATCCTGTAATTCCTTTCGATAAGCACTGGGAGGCCATGTCGATGGGTAGGCAAGACGCTCGATCTCGACGACGCGAGGTACGTCCGCCATAGTCATTTGATCAATTGCGTACCGCACCTTCTTCCCTTTCTGTATGCCCTTGACTCCACGGCTGTGCAGCGCCAAGTAATGCTCGTTTTCTCGTACTTGTGGTGATTGAAGGACGACGCAAATAGAGTGGTTCGAGTAATAAAGGGTCGTCTCTATACCCCTCTTGCCATTGCTTTATAGCAAGTGCTGCTAGCACAGATGCATGCCGTGTTGACTGAACATTGTTTAAAAGAACACCCTGCGCTTGCACTTCGGCAGCAAGCACCTGTCGTGTGGACTCACTCATTTCTCCACAAATAAGAAAGAGTTGCTCTTGTTGTACCTTCACGTCACTCCTCGCACGCTCTTTTTGCTCTTGAAGTAACTCGACCACCTCCGCCGGAGCGTATATGCCATACTCGCTTGTCCGCGTCAATATATAGCTCGTATTTCCTCCCTCCTTCGTTTCCAACGAGGAGGAGTAGCAAGCAGCGTACAACTCCGAACGACCAGCATCCATAACCGCGCAGAGCGGAAATAGTGCCTGTTGTTGAGCGGCAAATATGTCTAACGTACTGATACCACAGAGCGGTTTGTCCAGCACAAAGGCCAACGTCTTCGCCGTAGCCAACGCAACACGTACTCCATTAAACGATCCTGGACCAATAGCAACAGCGATGCCGTCAATTGCCGCTAACGTGGCATGACATTCGGCAACCAGACGCGAAATGCGCGGTAGCAATTCGACACTATGGTTGTTCTCAATTCGCCAAGTATATTCACCATACACATCCTCCTCTGAACACA
>CAXTCR010000200.1:0-7425 GCA_964242555.1 uncultured Ktedonobacteraceae bacterium | reverse complement strand
TGCCCAATCTCAAGGAGAAACCCTGCAAATGCTACAGGATACTGTACGCACGTTGATTAAAGATACCGCACCCGCGCAACCCGACGTGCTGGTCTTGCCCGAATTGGTATTGCCGGGACCACCTACTATAGCCTATACAGGAGACGAGCAAGCCTTTATCGCACATATGCACGAGCACGCCGTACAGGTACCGGGACCGGAGACCGATGTGTTGATCGCGCTTGCGGACGAGTTACAAATCAGTATGGTGCTTGGTATAGCGGAATATGATACTGGCACATCGGCCTACTACAACACTGTTCTGCTCATCGACCCGGGCGGCATCTATGGCAAATACCGCAAGCTCCACCTGACGCATCATGACCGCTTATGGGCACAGCCCGGCGATATAGCCCTTTCCACCTTCGACACACCTGCCGGTCGCATAGGGCTGGCAACAGGGTATGACGTGCTTTTCCCGGAGACGCTGCGCGTCCTGGCCGGGCTGGGAGCTGATCTTGTGTGTGCACCTGCCATCTTGGACTTTCCCGACCCGATTGGGCTGGCGCCGACAACAATACCACACAAGCTGATTGTCGCGCCCGATGAATATGATCCTACACACTACCTCATCTGGCGCGTCCGTGCAGAGGAGCACAACGTCTACCTCGCGCTCGCCAATTGGAGCGGACAGCAAGGAGACTTGCACGCAAACGGACTAAGCGGCATCTTCGCGCCCCTTGCCGTTACCTACCCGTGGACAGAGGTGCTTGTCGATGAAGACGAGACACTGCTTACCATGATGACCATTGATACACGTGAGCAACGTACTGGACGCCGTACAACACAAACACTCGCGTATGCTCCCGGCGATATACTAGGTTCTTTAACTGGTGAATTAGCGTATGACATCCTTGATAGCATCCCAGGAAATGCTGTGCGCAGCAAGCCCATGCTTCGCAAACGTCTACCATTCTGGTACCTCGATATTGTACGCCCAGACCTGCCTTAAGGTTGACGCCATTCTATATGTTCTGTATACTGACCTCACTACTCAATGCTATCTCGCAGAAAAGAAACTGGTAGGTCTTACATCCCCATGAAAACCGTCGCCATCAATAAGCTGACGTTGGCACATTTGCGGAAACTTGATCGCTACGTCTACGTAGCGACCGCAGGGTGTATCCTGCTGGCCTCGTGTAGCCTTTTCTGGATGCTCTTCCGTCTCGGTGGCGATGAGATTACGACGCGCTTTTCTGATATTGTGTTTGCGGTATCCTGCCTCATCGGTGCATTCTGGGCATTCACAACCGCATACATGGCGCGCAAAGGCCCTGTTGTGCTCACACCTCGTCACCAACTCGCATGGTTGTTTGTCGGCGTCGGACTGCTCATGAACGGTCTTGGAGATGTAGATTATACCTACCTCGACTACATCCACCAAAGCAATTTTCCCTCGTTGTCAGATGTTGGCTTCACACTATTGTACGTTTTTCTCTTCATAGGGCTGTTGCTCATGCCCACCCAACTACGTTTTCGCACGCGCATAGGCCTTGACGCCCTTATTACAACACTCTGCTTCTTTAGCATTAGCTGGTTCTTTTTTCTCGGTCCCGTTTATTTTGCAAAAGGTATACATGCAGGCTCAGCACAGGAGTTGGCAAAGTTATTTATTGGCGTTTCCTATCCTATTTGGGATATTTTGCTCATTCTCGCTATTGCCCTGTTAATCCAACGGCGTACTGAACGAGTGCTTTATCCCTCACTTATCCTCCTGGCCTCGGGTATTGCTGCACTCATCTGGGCCGATAGCGGCTTTGCGTATACCAATATCTTCACTAATAACTATCAATCAGGTACCCCCTCAATTGATCCATTCTGGCTTATAGGCTACATGTTATTGGGATTAGCCGGACTCTATCAATATGCGACAATTGCACGCAGGGCATACGCTGAACAGCAAACACAACACCCCACCTCTTCATCGCAACTTACAGCAATAGAAGTAAATGAAGTAGTCAATGGCGATTGGAGACGACTACAGAGTCTGGTTATCTACATTCCACTCGCGTTCGTATTGCTGCTCACCATTATCGCCGAGTTGTTCTATGATAGTGTCCGTACAGATATTTTAGCCGTCCTTACAGCAATCATTGGGATTTTAGTCGCCATCCGCTACCTACGCGCTACCCATGAGAACGAAGTATTGCTACAGGAGCGTGAGCGAGGCAGATACAATGCTGAACACTTGCGTATGTTAAATACAAAGTTAACAAGCATCCTCGAAATTGAACCGTTGCTTGCGACTATTCCCACGCTTGCCGTTAGAGAGCTGGGTTTTGACGCGGCTCTTCTCATTCTGCGTGAAGACCATCACCAGCCATTAGGACCTCAGTCTTACATGCTTATCAATACAGCATCTTCAATCACTTCGACAACAAAGTGGCGGCTACAGGGCGATACTTTTTTTTACAATTTGGTGATGACTGATAAAGACGTACAGATACAGTGGGACACCATTCCGTACGATGTGCCACCAGACGTACATACATGGCAGCGAGAACAACATATTAACACGATGAGCTTTTTCCCTCTGGTCTATCAAGGTGATGTATTAGGTTGTCTAGGCCTGACAGGTCATACGTCCCGCCGACTCAATCAAAACGATACAGCGTTGGCAAGAACATACGTCGAGCAAGTGGTAACAATTATCCAGCATGCGTATCTGTATAAAGAAGCGTGCGAACACGAGGCGTTCGCACGCGCAATGGCGAATATAGCAACTCGTCTGAATTCTGCCGCCATTTCTCCTAACGAAATACAGCAGATGATTTGTACAGAGGGCGCCAGTGCTCTACAGGCGGATTATACCATCCTCTATACTTCAGGAGAACAGGGACCACTTGTACCAATTGCCTCCTATGACAGCTTTGCCGGTATTCCAGGTGTACATAGTGAGTGGGCACCTATTCAACAATACGAACAGGATGCAAAAATCCTTCAAGAGCTTCAGCCTGTACTCGTTCGGCTTCATTCCTCACTCGTACAACAGGTACCCGTTGAGACAGTCCCTCATACAACCGGTGGCTTCCAAAGCACCGGAAGGTTTGCCACATCTCCGCGCATGCGTGAGCAGCGTAGAAATGATGGTCCAACATTACGCGAACAGCTAGCGGAACGTGGCATCGACACCGCGATCTTTGCTCCACTGGTCACGCGCGGCAAACCTGTTGGTCTGCTTGTCTTTGGTCGCTCTATCCCATTGGGAACACGCGATAAACAATCCTTCGGAAACGAGTCACGGCCTCTCGCGCAAGATTTCGCCGAACAAGCTGCCGTTGCATTGACCAATGCCTACCTGTACCAACACCTGCGCGATGCACATCAACACATGCAAGAGCTGGACAAGCTTAAAGACCAGTTCATGGTAACGGCCTCACATGAGCTACGCACCCCACTGACTGCAGTGCAAGGCTACATCGAGTTACTCACACAGTATGACGGTATCCTTCCCACAGAGCAAAGACAGGAGTTTTTACTCAAGGCACAGCGCAGTTGCGAGGAACTGGTCGTTATGTTGAGCAATGTCATGGATGCGAGCCGCCTGGAAATCGAAGCTGGCATTCGTCCCGCGTTCTTAGAACGCACTAATATGGTGGAGATGATTGAAAGTGTCCTGACACTCATCGAGCCGCAGGTACAGCAACAGCAGCGTACAGTCCATGTTTCTATTCCACCTTCCACCTATGTGCAGGCCGACCCGATTCGCCTGCGCCAGGTCCTGATGAATCTCAGCATGAACGCATTAAAATATTCATCTCATCGCACACCGCTGTTCTTTTCAGCATCACCAGTTGATGCGCAAACGGCCACACTCATCCTGCGCGTCACTGATAAGGGGAAAGGCATTAAGCCAAAAGATCAAAGACAACTATTTCAGCGCTTTGTACGCTTAGAGGAGGATGTCAATAGTCCTGTGCGTGGTTCTGGCCTCGGTTTATACATTTCACGGCGCTTAATAGAGGCAATGGGTGGCTCCATCTGGGTTGAGAGTCAGGGCATTCCTGGGCAAGGCTCATCCTTCTGCATTCGTCTGCCTGCCGCTACGTAAAAAATAACACACATGCCCCATGCTCGAACGGGCATGGGGCATGTGTGTTATTTCTTTGAATTCGCTTTATTAGCATTTTCAGCGGCGTCAGCTTGCTTCTTGACGATAAGCGGAGCATGCTGTTCGCAGAAGCGAAAGCTGCGGCCCCCTGGTAGTAATTGTGCATATGCTGCCGGCTCGCCACAGGTATCGCAGCGTCCAACATGCGTTTTCACAGCCTTCATGCTCTAAGTCTCCTTGTTGTAATATCGTTTCTATAGAAAGGGACATGTATTCCCATAACAATAATAGTTGCTGTACCTTTATTCTACCACATTTTTGTCCATGCCACTCGCACTCTTGCTCAAAAGGGGCTTCCGTGCGATAATAGCGCAGGAAACACAGCAGGAGATACACATAGTTGAACAAGGACATACATACACCCGCATTGATGCAAGACGACAGGGAAGGACTTCTGCAAAGGGCCTATTCTTCTTTAGCAGCAAAACAGTGGACAACAGCACAACATCTCTTCGAGGAACTACTCACACATATTCCATATGATGAGCATATATTTCGCGGCCTTTTGACCACGCTCGACGGTTCGAGCCAATTTGAGACACTCTTGGCACAGGCACAGCATGCTCTTGAGCACGATGAAAACGCCGCGTACGCATTAGCCTTTCAAGCGCGTGCCCTGCAAAAGCTCAATTTGCTCTCGGAGGCCACCATCGCGAACGATCAAGCACTCTTGCTCGACACGCATCTACCACTCGCCTGGATCAACCGTAGCGGGCTGCAACTACTGCAGCAGAAGTTTCCAGAGGCACTGCGCAGTGCGACACATGCGGTAGAACTAGCACCAGCAGACGCCCGGGCATGGGCCAATAAGGGTGTTGCATTGCTCAACCTAAATTGTCTTCCTGAGGCATTAGAAGACTTCAAAGTAAGCCTTGACTGCGACCCCGCTAATCTTTTTGCTCTAAAGATGAAGAGCGAGATCCTCTTTCGGCTTGGAAGGCTCTCCGACGTTGTAGCAACCACCCAACAAATACTGCACGTCGACCCCGCCAATCTCGAAGCACTCTCGTACGCGGCACAGGCCCTTCGCTCACTGGAACGCTTTGAGGAACTCCAATCCGTTGCTCGGGAGCTAATGCGCCTGGATCCCAACAATGTTTTTGCCTGGGAAAACTATATCCGTGCCCTTCGTGGAACAGGCAAGTTCACCGAGGCACACGAAGCCTTCGAGGGACTCTTAGAGCTTGACGCGAGCAACGTGCGCTTCTGGACCCTCAAGGCTGACACCCTCTATCGCCTACTGCGCTATCGCGAAGCCGTTGCCACCGCCGATCACGCCATCTATCTCAGCCCTGACTACGCACCCGCACGCAGAATACGCGAACAGGCCTTGAAGCGCATGTACCAGCGTAAGAAAAAATAAGGGGAAACATGCAAGAGGGACAAATAGGTTATACCCATTTGTCCCTCTTGCATGTTTCCCCTTATACCAATCTTTCAAGTGTTGGCAACACCACATCATTCTTATGCGCTTGCAGGGTCGCTCGGAGGCGCTCGGAGACGACGACACGAATGCGACGCTGGTGTTGCTCATAGCGCACAAGATCGTCCGATTGCAGGCCCGTCACCTCGACCCACGGCATCAGCGGTTGCATACCAACCGGTGGATGATCAAACTGCACCCACACATTCATCTCCCACTTCTCGGGCCGTGGAATATCAAAAAGCACCTCGTGGTCCGCAATGTCAAGCTCTAGCTCCCTGCCAAGTTCGTTCGCCAGCGTTTGCTCCACTCTATGACGACGTTCCGGGTCCCAGAAGAGCGAATCAAGCCGGTTGTACAGCCGCCCCGCTGAACGACTGAACTCCACAACAACCTTATAGGGTTGCCGCAGTTCAAGGTCCGTCGCTAACGCACGAGCACTCGCGGGCATCGTCGGCTGCGCCAGCAAGATAAGCAGCGATCTATCATCAAGTCCGGTCAACTGCTCAGGACGCAACGCCCCCGTTTTTATGGCCTCATACACGGCACGCACCAGCATCACCTGAAACGAACGACTGGTATGATGCCAGTAGATATTGTCAAACATCTCCTGTCGTGCATGAATCAGCGAATGCAAAGGACTTATACCCTTTTGCGTGACCACCATACGTCGCTGCCCCTCTACATTCGCATTGATACGTATCGAGCTAAGCAACCGCGCCACATCGACGCCCCCATATGGGACATTACACGCACGCGCATCACGTGGCAGGTAATCCAGCTTGTCCACATCGAGCGCGCCACTCAAGAGTTGCTGCAACAGCACATCGTCTGGTGGTAGTGCCTTCGACTTCGGCGGATCAATAAAGTCAGCCACACGTTCGGGCGAGAGGTGATAGTCCTTTTCAAGAATGGTCGCGATCTCGCCATTCTCAATAATCGAGCGCCCCACCTGCTCATGAAAGATCACTGGCGGCCCAACTTCCTCAATCGTATGCGAAAAGGGATAGTGTCCAATATCGTGCAACAACGACGCGACGACCAGTGTCTGAATGCTGCTAATCGCAATGCTGTGCAGGCCACCCTGCTGTAACAGCGAACGCAGCGCACGCACCGTGAGATGGTAACAGCCAAGGCTATGCTCATAGCGCGTATGCGTTGCCCCGGGCCACACACGATACACAAAGCCAAGCTGCTTGATTTGCTGCAAACGTAAAAACGCAGCCGTTCCAATCAGCTTTACCTCGCGCCAGCCCAGTGGAATCAGTTCATAAAGGCTATCGCGAATCGTACTGACAGGATTAACATCCGGTAAAAGCGGCTTGCCATCGCCATCTGTGCCTGTCGCCTCCATGCCGCCTTGCACCGTTATCTCGCCATCACTATGCTGTTGTTGTATGTCAGGACGTTCCTTAGAAACGTCTCTTGATTGCTGTAAGCTCATACCCTGATTGTAACAGAGAATGACAAATATTGTCTACAAGCCTTTTTATGGATATAATTGAAGGGGCATACACTATCTCTCTTCCAGAGATATATGCGACGGACCGTCTTCGTCCGTCGCATTCTTCGTTACAGAAAGATTATTTTTGCATATGCACGATATACCAGAAATTCGACTCATAGCCATCGACATAGATGGAACGCTCCTTACACCACAGGGAGAGATTGCTCCAAGCACACTTCGTGCCGTACGCGCCGCACAGGAGGCCGGCATTATTGTGACACTGGCAACGGCGCGACGCTATCTAAATACCCGCCAACTCGCGGATGCACTGGGTCTATCTATTCCGCTCATCCTGTACGATGGCGCACTCATCCTCCAACATCCACAAGCCCAGATTCTCCACAC
>CAXTCR010000199.1:0-7519 GCA_964242555.1 uncultured Ktedonobacteraceae bacterium | reverse complement strand
CTGGAGCTGTCATACGGGCGAGGCTGAATGCATCGCTTTGGGTGTTCAACACTCCAAAGTGTTCGTCGATGATCTTACCATCCTCACGAGGAAAAATGGTGCCACGCGTAACTTTTTGTATCATACTGTTCTCTCTATTGCTCTATACGACGTACAAATGTTGGTGCGGAAGGCGAGGCAGGTGCTGGCTCACCGCAAATGCTACAGAAGCGTGCATTCGATCTGTTTAGATGTCCGCAGGGCCAAGGGTGAAGTACCCCTGATGCGTCAGCGGGTTGCTGTACTGGTGCGGCCTGTGGTACAGACTGGCCCTGCAGAGGGGCAGGTTGTTGTCTCACCGTCGCCTGCTGACCGGGGTAGGGTGGTACAGGCGTGGGTCCACCAAATGCCGATACACCATTGTTATAGTTTTGTGGCACACTTGGATGAGAGGGCACAAACATCCTGCTTCCCGACTGCATTTGAGGTCCCTGTTGCATTGGCATGCCCTGTTGCTGTTGCATTGGTATGCCCTGTGGAGCACTCGCTGGCACAACATTCTTCTTGCCTCTTCGTCCGAAGCCAAGCGCAACGATTAGGAGCGCGAGAAAAGCGATAAATGTTATTACGCCAATCGTCCAGGCAAGCGCTGGAATAGATTTGAGGCTGCCAGTATTAATCGGATTAGGAATGCTCGTTGGGCTACTTCCTGCCGGCTGTGTTTCATTCTTCGCTTGTGTCTGTGCATAGGTCAGGTAGGGCGTAACAGCTTTGAAATTCGGATAGTTGGTTTGTAGCTGTGTGAAGCCCTTTGCTGCCTTATGCCAATGACCGGGTGAGGTAGAGGCATAGTCCGAGAAAGCCTGACTCCAAGTCTTCTGAAAGGTTCCTGGTGTCGTATCAAGGTTGAGCGATTGGAGTAAGTCTTTCGCGCTACTGCTCGCCTGTAAAAAGCTGGTGCTTCCAGGAGAGTCTGGGTTAGCGGTGCCAAAGCTGACAACGCCAACAATTGTGCCGCTATTATTTAAGGCTGGTCCCCCACTGTCACCGTGTTCGACATTGCCACCAACTTGAATTACGGGCGCACCATTATCAGTCGTCTTTAACGAACTCACAATCACCTTATTGATTGATGAGGTAAGCACACTTGTTGGGCTATTGCCAACATCACCATTTCCTGGAAAGCCAATAATCGTGAGTTCGTCCTGCTGTTGTACTGCAGCAGAATCGCCCAGAGCAACGCTTGGCGTGTCGTCCAACGGCACATGCACAATAGCTGTATCCTTTTGATTGGTAGGACTTTCTTTCTTAATTGTATCAACTCTTGCATGAATTTCTGATGGCACATTCTGAAAGCTGGTGGCGGTGAGTGGACCGGTGTAGGCCGTGCTGAAAAACACTTCGCTCATCGCCGTCCCGTACTGAGGATCAGATGCTAGTTGTTTGCTTTGTAGTGCCTGAGCGACTTGGTCGTTTGTAACTTGCTGTGAGCCATGCGAGTTGATATACGCCGCGACATCTGGTGCCGCAATTACATCAAGGGCTTGACTCACCGATGAATCATGTGGTGGATTGACAACGTGATCCGCCGTCAGAATGTCGCCGTGGCTGCTAATAAACGTACCGCTTCCCGACAACTCTACAGGGTATGGATCGCCAGCTTGTGGAAAGGTGACGTTGCTAGTCGGTGAGAAATGAACCGTCAATTTTGAAGGTATATCGGTGATGATGCGAACTATAGCGGGATTTGCAATATCTACAGCGCGCACAACCGGGTCAGCAATATTGCCTCCTGGTACTGCGTCAGCGTATGCAAAAGCCGGGAACAAAAAGACCGCGCACAACACTCCAAGCAAAGAGAGCAGGCGCATTATATGACAGTTAATATGTAACATTCCAGATGTAATGGTTTTTATCGGCATAGTACCTATCCTACTCCCGACTACAGAAAGAGCTGCTTTGTTAGCATTATTATATACTACGAAAAATACGTCCAGTAAATGGACGAGTTGCATAAATAGGAATACAAGAGGAGGCGCTGTATGAACTCTCTATAGAACACGTTCTATGTAACAGTCAAAGTGTAACAACACGTGGCTTTTTGTGTACTTATAGGGACAAAAAGCTGTATATTTTTAGGGGAGACAGCGCCACTCGCTTTCTAGCATTCCGAAAACTTTCAAATCGACAAAATGATCGTACAGCCACTCTGACTGGCGCAGGACCCCTTCAAGCGTAAATCCGAGGCGTTGAGGGATAGCGCAGCTCTGGGCATTACCGGTTGCGCAACGTATCTCCACCTTATTAAGACTCCATTCGTCAAAGGCATAAGCAACCATTGCCTTGCATGCCTTGGTCATCAGGCCTTTCCCTTGAAACTCTGCTCCCAGCCAGTACCCGATTTCTACGCGTCGATTTGTCCAATCAATCAAGTGAAAGCTAATAGTTCCTACTACACGACGTTTATAAAGAATGACGCATCCAAAGCTACCATTATTAATGCGCTGTATGTTTATTGTACGAATGAAGGCATGGGTGTCCTTAACTGAGCGCGTGCCATCCACCCACGGCAACCACTGGCGCAAATACTGCCGGTTTGCCTCAGTCAGGGCAAAAACATCGGGTGCATCCTTCTCGTCAATTGCACGCAATTCTGTATCCTCGTCTATCGGAATGCGTACTGTTGGAAATGTTGACATACCTAGCTTCCAGTCTCTACTTATCGTATTTTGCGTCTACGAACATAATAACGTATATTGGCAACAGGGAGATACAAAAAGAAGTATTTTTGGGAGGATACCAGAAAGACAGTACATATGTTACAGTTCAACTGTTAAGAAATACTCGTGCCTATTCTCACATGTATTCTATCCAAGGGCAGAATACATGTGAGAATGGGCGCTACTTACTCCTCAATCGTCGTCAAGTCGCCTACCTCGGTTCCCAGTTCGCGCGCCTTTAATACTCGACGCATAATCTTGCCGGAACGCGTCTTTGGCAAGCCTGCGACAAAGTCTATCTCCGATGGTGTCGCGATGGGTCCCAGCTCGCGTCGTACGTGTTCGATCAAATTTTTGTGCAGTTCATCGCTTGGTGTCTGTCCCACTTTAAGGGTGACGAACGCCTTGATTGCCTCTCCCTTCATCGCGTCCGGTTTGCTGATCACGCCAGCTTCTGCTACAGCAGGATGACTGACGAGTGCGCTTTCTACATCCGCGGTACCAATGCGATGACCCGCGACATTCATCACGTCGTCGAAGCGGCCCAGCACCGCGATATAGCCCGCCTCATCGACTGTTGCCACATCGCCGGCTGTATAGTACGGTGGTACAGTGCGCCAGTAGTCGAGATAACGCTGCTCGTTCTGCCAGATGGTGCGAAACATCTGTGGCCATGCACCCTCAATGACAAGGTAGCCACCTTGATTGATGCCGACTGGTCCTCCGCTGCGGTCAAGCACTTTAACGGTATAACCGGGCAGTGGTTTACCGGCGCGCCCGAGTCGGAACTCCATGCTGGGTAGTGTTGCCACGGTTGGCGCGGCGGTTTCTGTTTGCCACCAGTTGTCACAGATCGTGACGCGTCCATTATCTCCGATATGTTCGCGTGCCCATAGGTATGCCTCTGGATTGAGTGGTTCGCCGGCGCACACGACAAGGCGTAGACTCTTGCGACTATGTGCCTGTGTGTATTTGGGTCCAAACTTCATGAACATGCGCAGGGCAGTGGGTGCTGTAAAGAGTTTGGTGATGCCATACTTATCGACAAGTTCCCAGATAATGCCAGGATTAGGGTAATCGGGCGCACCCTCGCGTACGAAGATCGTTGTTCCGTTTGCAAGTGGACCATAGACCATCGCGCTATGGCCGACAATCCAGCCGATGTCGGACATACACAGGTAGACATCATCCTCTTTTAGATCGAAGGCCAGCTTGATGTAGTATGTTACTCCAACCATGTAGCCGCCATGGGTATAGACGCAGCCTTTAGGGGCACCGGTCGAGCCAGAGGTATACAGCATAAACAACGGGTCTTCCGACTCCATCACCTCAGCGGGGCATGTTGTCTCCTGCGTCTTGCACAACTCATAAAAATCGACTTCGCGTGGGGAGTTCAATGGTATAGCGGGATTGGCGCGGCGGAACACAACCACCTTTTCTACAATGTCCAGGTTCTTGACCGCCTCATCCACAATCGTCTTAAGTCCCGTCACCTTTCCCCGTCGATAACCAACATCTGAAGTCACTACGACACGTGCCTGTGCGTCCTCGATACGCGAACGCAGTGCTCCGCTGCCTAAACCCGCATACACAACCGAGTGAATTGCTCCGATGCGCGCACATGCCAGCATTGTAACGATACCCTCGGGTGTCAGGGGCAAATAAATACAGACGCGATCACCTTTCTTGACGCCCAGCGAACGCAGACCATTGGCAACCTGACACGTCAGGGCCAGCAGTTGGGTAAACGTATAGGTTCGCTCCTCGCCATCCTCGCCCACCCACAACAACGCCGTCTTATTCCCTCGACCCTCCTGGACGTGACGATCAAGGCAGTTGGTTGTGATATTTAACTGCCCACCAACAAACCATTTTGCGCCGGGGGCTGTTCCTTCCAAGACACGCGACCACGGCTTAACCCATTGGAAGCCTTGCGCGATCTCATCCCAGAAAGCCTCAAGATTGTTCGCCGCTTTGTCATAGAGTGCCTTGTAGTCTTTCACATCGACGGTCGCCAGCATGTCGGGGTCTGGCGCAAAATGCTCTTCCTTTGTCAAGAGTTGGCGAAAATCATCTGTGGTAGAACTCTGCTGTCCATCATTGGATTGAGCCATCATTGATACCTCCATACGAAGTAAGCAAGGTGCTTGTTCTGTCATAGCATATCTTATCATTACTGATTTGTAGAATGCGACGGGAGCGCCCAAACACGTGCATAGGCATAGTTAAGAAGGTGCAACAGTACATTGAGCATACATTCTTTTTGACACTTGACAAAACTTAGTTTGGTGCCTTATAATATGGAAGGGAACTATAAGGGAGTCAATAACATGGAGATTGAACTGGAAAAATTACCAAAACATGAAATGATGCGCAGACGTGCAAAAGAATACATCAATGCTGATGAGGACACTGTAGAGACATACTGGTTGTTTTTCCAAGTAGCCAAGCAATTACTTTCGACGTTCCAAAATCGACTTGAACGTTATGGTCTCTCTGATGGAAAGATGGTCATTCTCACACTCTTACGTCACGCACCTGATAACACAATGACGCCTTCAGAGCTTGCAGAGCGATGCGAGGTGACGCGTGGCACTATCACGGGTTTGCTTGATGGACTTGAGCGTTCAGGATTGATCGAGCGCAAAAATCATCCAGAGGACCGTCGAATGTTGACTGTTCAACTAACCGAGCAAGGGTTGGCCTTTATTGATGACATCATGCCAAAACACTTTCGACGCTTTAGCGAAATGATTAAAAGGGCTGACCTCAGTAAGGAAGAGCAGCAGCAGTTTATGACGATTCTCAAGAAAATTCAGCAAGGAATTCCTGCTTTGCTCGAAGATTAGTAAAGCTCGTTACATTGCTGCTCCTTGCAGCCTTCGACAGCAAGGAGCAGCAATGTAACGGACCTATTAGGAGCATAGTTTTATGCAAGTTCCAGCACCGGTCGCGCAACAAAGGAGCGAGGGGTTAGCGTACAAATGGATTGTGGCGATTGTGGTTGTCTTTGGCTTGTTCATGAGCATTCTGGACACCACGATTGTTAACATCGCCATTCCGCGCCTGCAGACCGCCTTTGGTGCAGACCTTCACAGCGTCCAGTGGGTCATCACTGGTTACACACTTGCTCAGGGTGTAGCTATACCACTCACAGGCTACTTCTCTAACAGGCTTGGGCTAAAACGCTTTTACATTATCGCGCTCACGGCCTTTACGTTTGGCTCACTATTATGCGGATTGGCCTGGAGCTTGCCAGTGTTGATTGCCTTCCGCATTCTACAGGGCTTTGGCGGCTCTTTCCTGTTGCCGATGACGATTACGTTGCTGTATCGCGAGTTTCCGCCACAGGAACGTGGTGTGGCAACAGGTTTCCTGGGCATTCCTATATTACTGGCTCCCGCGCTTGGTCCTTCGCTTGGCGGGTACATTGTAACTTACGGCAGCTGGCAGTTGATTTTCTTTCTCAACGTTCCGATTGGCATTGTCGCAGTAATCCTGAGCATTTTCCTGTTGCGCGAATTTCGGCCAGAGGGTCGAGAGAGCTTTGACTTTGGTGGCTTTCTCTTCTCTGCAGCAGGGCTAGCGGCTGTGCTCTATGCGCTTTCAAGCGCCAGTACAGATGGCTGGGGTTCAGTAACAGTGCTTGGTTTCCTCATTGGCGGCATCCTGGCACTAGTGGTCTTTGTGGCTATCGAATTGTCTGTAATTAGAAGGGGCGGACAGCCATTGCTGGACATCAGCGTCTTCCGCAATGCGTCCTTCACTTCCGCGAACATCGCCAACATCTGTATCACTTTTGCACTCTTTGGAGGGCTGTTCGTTATTCCGATTTACCTGCAAAACCTGCGCGGTCTAAGTGCGTTCCAGACGGGCTTGATCCTGATTCCGCAGGCGCTCGGCTCAATGGTCAGTTCGCTGGTCGGTGGGCGTCTGGTTGATCGCTTTGGTGTAAGGGCAGTGGTGATACCAGGGTTACTGATCGCAGCATTTTCCTTCTGGGAACTCTCGTTTCTCTCGCTATACACGCCA
The DNA here is from genome assembly GCA_964242555.1 of uncultured Ktedonobacteraceae bacterium. Taxonomy (GTDB): domain Bacteria; phylum Chloroflexota; class Ktedonobacteria; order Ktedonobacterales; family Ktedonobacteraceae; genus JBBQVS01. Next base: position 788 of record CAXTCR010000199.1, on the reverse strand, counting down.
TATAGCTGGTTCCAGGTTCTGCTAGTGTTGCGCGGCCTCGGTATTGGTCTTGTGGCGCAACCACTGATCGTGGCGGCGCTTGCGGAGATACCACCCTATAAGTTAGCACAAGCATCCGCGATCAACTCAGTTGTGCGTTCGATCTCAAGTTCGTTGGCAGTAGCAATACTGGCGACGATCATCCAGACGCAATCAAAGGTGCACTATAGCCACCTTGCAGAGCAAGTGACGGCAAGCTCTCCACTTGGGCAACTGTTGCCACGTTTGCAGGCTTTGTTTGTATCACAAGGGGCTGGTATCAATGCGGCAAGAGCTGCCTCGATACAGGAGGTTGCCGGATTGCTACAGCGTCAAGGTTATGCTCTGGCGATTCAAGATGGCTTCCTGATTTCAGTTGGCATCATTTTGTTTGCCATTATCGCAGTCTTCTTTATCCGTGGACGTAAACCGACTCAGCAGGCAAGACCTCAAGTGCAGGAAGCGCCGAGCGATGAGGCTAGTGCATCACGCGATGAAGCAATGCTTGCTGTATAATGTATTCATTCGTTTCTATATTCTGATATCCTAAATACAATTTGTGTTTTCTCTTGAAAGGAGAATAGTCCTTATGCGTCGAGCAATTCTCATTCCAATCCTGGTAGTGCTTGCCATCCTTGCCATCGTCGGAGGCGTCGCCTACTACGTCTACAACAACTACGCCTTCTACACCACCGATGATGCCCAGATCAATGGTCAGATCGTCAACATCAGCGCCCCCGGCAACGGCCAACTCTCTACCCTCTCCGTCA
>CAXTCR010000198.1:0-7524 GCA_964242555.1 uncultured Ktedonobacteraceae bacterium | reverse complement strand
GTGGCGACAAATGCAAACGCAAGGGGAACGCCAGCGAAGTTTGCCGCGATACTCGAAAAGCCAATCAATAAATTCTTGAGCCAGTTTATGCGTGTATTGTACACACCATAGGCGGCTAAGAAGCCAACGAATGCTCCAACAAGTGCTGTAACTACTGAAAGACTAATACTGTTCTGAAATGAATGCAGGTACGTAGCACTCGAAAGGAGACGTTGGAAGTTGTTGAGCGTAAATCCACCTGTGTTGCTATCTACAAAGCTGTCTTGGACGATGATAAGCGCGGGCAGCAATTCAAATAAGAGACAGAAGAGTAGAAACGGGACTAGACCTAACCAGCTAATAACCGAGTAACTAAGACGAAATCCTCGACCCGCTCTTGTAGCAGCTCGTGCCGGAGATTTTGTCGTCGTTGCTTCAGCCGACGCAGGTATTTGCATAATCCACCACCTCCTACAGAAAATATTGAGATTTGCTGTTGGGTAGCTAGCTTACGCAACTGCCCAACAGCAAATCTTTTATCTTGCCTACTGACCGATAACAGAAGGCCAGTTTTGTGTCAATGTATCCGCAGCCTTTGCGAGCAGGTTAAGATCAGTAACGAACTTGACGTTCGAGTACTGCTCAGCAGCGGGTAGTTTTGCCGCTAGGTCTGATGGCACCTTGCCCGAACTTACCAGCTTCTGGTAACGCGCCGGGTGTGCGTAGCCTTTGAGGAAGAAGAGTTGTGCTTCATCAGAGAAGAGATACTCGATCCACAGGCGTGCCGCAAAGGGATGAGGCGCGGTCTTATTGACGATTGAGACGTATGGACCGGCAATCGAACCATCAGAAGGAATGACCACCTTGAGGTTTGGCTTGCCCTTAAGCTGATCGCGGAAACCAAGGCCGAGGTAGTCCCACATGACACCAATTGCCACTTCGCCCTTTGTCATGTTGGCGATATTGGAACGTGCGGAACTGAAATTGCCCTTCTGCTTCAACTCTTTAAAGAAGTCAATGCCGGGTTGAATATCGTTGACGCTGCCACTCTGGGCAAGTGCGGCAGAATAGACTGCAATAAAGGCATCATTCGCTTGACGAGGATCACCATCAATACCAACTTGATTTTTGTAGTTGCCCGACAGCAAATCTTTAAACGATGTTGGCTCGTTTTTCACAATGTCGGTGTTGATGACAAATGCCTGTGTGCCGTAGTACTCCGTGCACCAGTTGCCGTTAGGGTCCTTGAGGTTATCAGGAACATCAGCCCAGTTCGCATGCTTGTACGGTGTGACAAGTCCCTGTTTGACGGCCTGCGAACCAAACTTAAAGCCGACATCACCGATATCACCGTGCGCATGCTGTTTTGACTTCGAAAACACTTCGAGTTCTTGTGCCGATGAAAACTCTGCTTCTGCCTGATAGTCAACTGGCACATACTTCGCAGCGTAACCAGCAAGAATATCTTTGTAGTCAGCCCATTCTGGGGGAATACCAACGGCTTCTAGCTTGCCCTCTTTCTTTGCGTTCGTGATCAACGTCTGCATGTCAATTGGACCAGCCATGTTCACGCTGCTGCCTGTGGTGGTTGATGACGAGGAGGTGCTGCCGCATGCCTCTAAGAATGATGTGAGAGCAAGCGAGGAGACTCCAAGTGCACCAGCTTGCTGAAGGAAGCGTCGACGACTGCGGGGAGTAAATACGCCGTCAAATAGTTCTTGGTTACTCATGAAAGAAGATACCTCCGATTACCTTGATGAGTCACAGATGAGTCCGCATATGTATCCTGATGCTAAGGAGAGGAGTAGCATGACAAATACGCTATGAAACACTGTGGACGCATGAATTGTGTAACACACAACAATAGTAGGACACGTGGGAAGGTCAGAGCATGCAGAGAGTTAGCACCCTTGCAAGAATGCTACTACGCTAAGTGTAAGGAATAGCTCATAAAGGTTGCAATAGACAATATATACATGTTGTTTCTCTTGGCATGGTCAGTTTGCCTACAAAATTTTGAAGGCTTTACTTTTAACATAGACTGACCTATCCCTTAAAGTTGGCTTAACAAAGGAACGGTACAGTTATATGTGCAGAGTAAAAAGAGAAAAAGGGTTCGTCAGAGAGCTTTCAGGTAACTTCTCCCACGGGAAGTTACCTGCTTAACGTGCCTAATTGGGTAGAGGTGGTTGTGCATAATAATAGGTCTGGGAACATTTCGTTCCCAGACCTATTATTATGCACAACCAGCGAATATCTATGCACCGATCAGGTTAAACACATCTGGCGTACCAATACCAGTTCCCATATCGTAGCCAGTAGCAACGGGATAGTACCCGTTATTGTAGCCAACGATATCATGGAATTGATGGGCATAGCCGGATGCCGAGTCATACTGGAATACAATGTAGTTGAACAAGCCTAGACGCCCGTGATGATGCTCATCATCGAGTGCTGCGATAGCAGCCCAAATCGGCGAAGCGCAAGAGGTTCCACCAAATGTAACCCATGGCCCAAATTGCTTACAACCTGGATCACCAGAATTAGCGGAACAGTAAACGGAATAGCCTGTTACAGGATCAGCATCAAGTGAAACATCAGGATTTTCACGACATAAAATGCCCGGTTGCTGACCACAGTATGCGCCTGTCTGACTATACCCCTTTTCAGCGACGCCCGGATACGGTTGGCCATTTTTATCGAAGGCATAGTCGCCTTCGGCCCAGATACGACTCACGCCACCACTGCTTCCACCACCATCGCACCTCTGTGAGGAACAAGGATAGGTAATCCACACCTTTTCTTTGCTTGTGCCAGGATAGCTTGGATGGGTATTCTTGCCGGGATCGAACAGCACTTTGCCTGCAGGAGTTCCAAACGATGTGCCACCAACTGCTGTGATAAATGGTGTATTATTTGGATCACCTATTTGCAATGCTTGATTTGGTGGCAAATTTAGGTCAGGACATGCTCCAAACGCTCCGTAATCGCCGGTCGCTGTAAACATACTTTGTCCCTGCAGCGCCATTTGGATGAAAATCTGGTTTTCTGCCAGTGTCACCTGCGACTTAAGAAAGTATTCACCACAACCGCCCCAACTTGTACTGATCGTGTCGGCTGTGTTATCGTTCGCGATCTGTTGGTATTGCGCAACCGTCTCAAGGTCTGTAACACCAGACTCGTAGACCAGCACTTTGTCGAGATGTGGAGCTACCGCAAGTGCCAACTCGATATCTAGCTCTGTCTCACCAGCACCACTATTATCCTTCGTGCCACCAAGAACGGGTATATTTACGAGCTTGGTATATGGTAGACCAAATGTTTGTTCATAAGCACGGATGTCGCTGATGCTGTACCCCGACTGTTCAAAGAGTGCAAGGGTCTTGCCTTTCCCATAGTCGTTGAACGTTTTGTACACTGGATCAACATTGTAAATGCCTGTAATCTGTGATGGTGTCAAACCTGATCCCTTTGGACCAGCACCATAACGTACCCCCTGTGGATGGGCGAGTACCCTTCTGGATGCGCTGGTTCCGATGTTTGAGAGGCCAAGTACCGCAATTACATTCCCCGCCACACTTGCTGGCACCAATACGGCAGTGCTGTTCGCAAAGACCGTTTGGCCATCAGGCAATGTATAATCAACGATATGCGTGTGAAACGTGGTCTCCACCTGCGTTGTAGTACCTTGCGCGATCAATAGTGTTGGTGATGAAGAGGGAAGCATATGCAAACCAGCATTTGTAAGCAGGCTTTGTACAGCGGTACTACTGCTTGCTGAAGGTGCAAAGCGACGAGCGAATTCTTGTGGTGTTAGCCACGTATGATACGTACTACTGCCGGGCGTATAGAGAGATTTCATAAGACTACGCTGACCAGCAGGATCGCTTAATGGTAACACAACACCAATAGTTAATGAGCCAAGCGCGTTATGGGGTTTAATTGCTTTCGCAGCTGTGCCAACAATAGGCGCACTATCGGGTAGAGGCACAAGTGATGTACTACTAGCTCTAGCAACCCCTAGAAATAACATCACGTTAAGTAGAAGACTTAGCGCAACGACTATCCCAAGTCGTTGCCATGTGGAGGTGGCAATGCTCACAGAAACAATCTCCTTACAAAAAAGTGGAAAGAAAGAGGGAAGTGCTACTCCTAATTATGCATGAGAGATTGCTAAAGAAACAAGTAATCAACAATGATATGGTAACATATATCTATGCAATTTTCCGAAAATAACATTCTGCGCTTGAAACAAATACAAGAGCTGTTGAATAGACTCAACCCTAGCGCAGACCCACAGGCCCTACTTGTCCCCGGCTCTGCTCAACCCCGAGCCACTATCGTTGTGTTTCCTGGTTCATTTAATCCGCCCACGAACGCGCATGTTGCCCTGTTGCAACAGGTACATAAGGCCGTGAGGGAGCGGGTACAGGTTTATGCCGCGATTAGCAAGCGGACCGTTGACAAAGAGAGCGTGGAGCGACCGACGTGGCTTGACCGCATTTATTTGCTGGACAATGTCTTGCACACATATCTACAGGATACTGGCATTATGCTTTTTAACCGGGGCCTGTATGTGGAGCAGGCAGAGGCTCTGCGCTCCTCATTTTCCCATGTTGAGCGTATTTTTTTCTTGCTGGGCTTCGATAAAATTGTGCAGATATTCGACCCACACTATTATGATGACCGTGATAGGTCGCTCTCGGCTCTCTTCAACCTCGCGCAGCTCCTGGTCGCGCCGCGTGGCAACGATGGCGAAAGGGAATTAGACTTGTTGTTGCACCGTCCAGAAAACGTACACTTCGCTCAGTATGTACATCCTTTGCCGTTCGACGCTCAATATCGCGATGTGTCGTCCACGAGCATTCGTCAGGGGGATGCAGACGCTTTGCGGCATGTTCCTCCCGAGGTACAGCAATTTATACGCGAAACGCACGTTTATGAGGCCCCAGAGCATCGAACTGATGGTAGTGTAATCGATGTTTATGAAGAACATGTCAGGGAAATGAACCGGTTGCTAGCTATGTGAGACGCGGAAGGTGAACGTGCTGGCTCCGATCTGAACACTGTCGCCATCGTGTAGTATGTCACGTTTGACAGGACGACCATTAACGCGTGTTCCCGTCGCGGAGCGATTATCTACAATCTCATATTCGCCGCCCGGTAGTTCCTTGATTTTCACATGAAGCCGGCTGACCGCAAGGTCCTCCAGGAAAATATCGCATTCGCTACTACGACCAATTGTCATGCCGTCGAATAGTTCTATGCTGCGTAAAACGGAACGCCCACTCATGAGTTCTAGCCGTGCGGTTGCCTGTGGCTGTACGTCCAGCATCTTGCCAACATGTGACTCGCGCCCTCGTGATACAGGCAGTTGAAACGGCCTTGTCCCCTCGTTAGCATAAAATGTAATCTTACTATTGCCAAATACAATCTGGTCGCCGCTGTTTAGCAACTTTTCCTGTACCGGGCTTCCATTGACAAAGCTATCACTATTCCCGTTATCGTCACGCAAGACATAGCCTGCCATTGTCCAAACAATGCTCGCCTGCTTGCGATGAACGGTGATATCGGCCAGGAAAATATCGCAATCGCGGCTCCTCCCTATAGATGTAGTATCTTTCCATAACTCGACCCGCTTGCCGACTGGCCCCATTTGTATTACAAGGTATGCACCTGTAAGCTGCTCTTTTTCTGTCATACTGTCCACTCTATCCATCATATATATTGATCGCATGGATCCGGTGTGTCACGTCCTGCTCGCGTACTAACAACACCTAAGGAATGTGAAACATTAATCCATACATATATTCTTAGATTTATATACGCACAAAAGTATAGTCTATTTGTGCGAGTATAGCGAATAGCAAGACGGAGTGTCAAGTTATGGCATCCTTCATCGCTCTCGTTGTATCATATGCCAGAGAGCTTGTATGGTATAGCAGTAGAATATACACGAAGAGGAGATACATTCCGCATGGCTATGCAAACGGAAATCACTGTAGATTTTGATGTGCCAGCGCAGATGCGCGACGGCGTAACGTTGCGCGCTAATATTTATCGTCCAAGAGGCGAGGGGCAATGGCCAGTCCTGTTGACGCGTTTACCCTATGGCAAGGATTTGCCGGGAGCGACATTTGTGCTTGATCCTGCACAAACTGCGCGGCGTGGATATGTTGTCATTGTTCAAGATACACGTGGACGTGCGGCCTCTGAGGGCGAATGGGTGCCGATGCGTAACGAGGCTCTCGATGGCGTCGATACGATTGAGTGGGCGGCGAAACTGCCCTATAGCAATGGCAGCGTTGGTATGTATGGTGCCTCGTACTTCGGCTTTACGCAGTGGGCGTCTGCGGTACATCAACCTCCTGCGTTAAAAGCGATGGTCCCGTTCATTACATGGAATGATCCCTTCAATGGCGTTCTGTTCCGAGGAGGGGCATTAGAGTTAGGGACCGCCGGAAATTGGCAGCTTATGATGGGACTCGACGAACTATTTCGTCGTTTCCACGGAAATCCGGACCCGCGTAATCTTGGTTATGCCCTTTATGGTCTGGTCAAAGACATGGATGCACTGGGAACGCAGGGTTACTGGTCTCTACCTCTAAAAGAGTTCGCACCACTTAAGCGCAATGATGTGGGCAAGGCTTTTTTTGAGGACTTTGATCATGTCATGGACCGAGAGCATTTCGACCCGCTCTTCATTCTTGGCAAGCACGAGCATGTCACCGCTCCTTCCCTAAATGCCGGTGGATGGTACGATATCTTCCTGCAAGATACTATCTCTAACTTCAAAATCATGCGTGAACACGGCAGTACACCGGAGGCGCGACAAAGCAAATTGCTCATCGGGCCATGGACGCATGGAGGCGTGACCAATCCAATTGGCGAACTCAATTTTGGCTTTGCGGCTTCGGCTGCTCTCATCGACCTGAAAATCGACTTTGGCAGTCTACAGGTGCGCTGGTTCGACCATTTCCTCAAAGGTATCGATACGGGTATGCTCAACGAGGCTCCAATCAAACTCTTTGTCATGGGCGCGAATATCTGGCGCGATGAGCAGGAATGGCCGCTCGCTCGTGCTGTGAACACGCGTTATTACCTGCACAGCAATGGGCATGCGAACACGCTGCAAGGTGACGGTATTCTAAGTACCGAGTCACCTACATCTGGCTCCTCCGACACCTACACATATGATCCCGCCAATCCAGTACTTACTCGGGGTGGAGCACTGCTGATGACGGCAGAATTTCCGGGTGGTCCATACGATCAACGCGCCACTGAGGGCCGAGAGGATGTGCTGGTCTACACAACTCCTGAACTGACGGAAGATGTCGAGGTGACGGGGCCGATCTCCGTTCACCTGTGGGCAACGTCCAGCGCGCCCGATACTGATTTTGTGGCGCGTCTGGTTGATGTCCATCCTAATGGCTATGCCCAGAACTTAACTGATGGCATCATTCGTGCGCGCTATCGCAACAATGCACGTAGCGAGCAACCATCACTCATCGAGCCGGGAAAGCCCTATGAATACGATATCGACCT
>CAXTCR010000197.1:0-7584 GCA_964242555.1 uncultured Ktedonobacteraceae bacterium | reverse complement strand
ATGCGGTTCTGTACGAAGTGTGGCTTTCCACTAAACCAGTGTGCCACGTGTGGAGGCAACAACCCGGCGAACAATCGGTTCTGCACACGCTGCGGCAGTTCGCTTCAACGGGCACTCGGTTAAAACACTTATTCGTCCTCAACCGTCGCAGAGAGACGGGCCAGCATTTTCCGTTGATCGTCGATCCGCTTTCTCTGGCGTAGCAAACGCTGCTCTGCCGTTAACGAGAGCAGGAGACGAACACGCTCCACCACTTTTGTCGGTTGCATCGGCTTTGTAATATACTCAACAGCCCCTTCCTCAAAACCACGCATCTGGTCAGAGAAATTCACACGGGCAGTTAGAATAATAACAGGCAGGAGTGGCTCATGATATACCTCGTGCAGCCATTGTAAAACCTCCCAGCCCGATTTACCCTGCATCATGAGGTCTAAGATGAGCAAATGAGGTTGATACACTGGAATCGTTTCGATTGCCTCTTCGCCGCTCGCGACATCGCGCACATCGTATCCAGAATGGCGTAAGAAAAAGCACAGCACCTGTCGGATGTCAGCCTCGTCTTCAATAATAAGAATTTTATAGGTTTCTTTAGATGCTTGCATATGCTACTCTGTACCTCTACAACAAAACCGCCCGCCAATCGCACTATATAGCTGATCGACTCCGCCGTTTTAAGGGGAAGCGAACTTCTGCAATCGTCTGTTGTACAGACGCATCCTCCTTAGAGGATGTAGAAAGATGCTCACGCCGTAATGAAAATTCTCCATCGAGATCGCCGATGAGATGCTTGATAAGCGAGAGGCCCAGCCCCTCAAAATTGCTGCCCTCTGAGTTGTCTTCAAGTGGCAGCGCGAAGTCGGGACCACTGCCAGTATCCCTGACCTGCACTATCACTATACCGTCTTCTTCACGCCCCGTTATCGTAATGGTTCCCTCGGTCTGATCAGCCATGCCATGCTTCAGTGCATTCGAAACCATCTCGTTGAGCACCAACGCAAGGATCGTGACAGCCCGCGAGGGAATGACAATTGCGCTTGGCTCAACCTCGAACACAATGTGCTTATCGGGAGGTCGCAGATTGGCGTTTGCAACGCCCACTATTTTGCGCGCTATATCGTCAATACGCGCCTCGCTCACATCCTCATGTGCCAGCAGATCATGTGTCGCCGCTAGCCCCTGCACACGATTCACGCTTTCCGCGAGTGTATTAGTCACTTCGACTGATTTTGAGCGCCTGCGTTGCAGCGAAAGAATGCCTCCAACAGTCGCGAGATTGTTCTTGACGCGATGATGCAATTCGCGCAGTAGCGCCGACTTCAATTCAAGCCCACGACGCGTCTCCTCATACAGTCGAGCATTGTCTATCGCAATCGCGGCTTCATTGGCAAAGGTAATGACCAGTTGCATCTGCTCAGGACTGAGCATGTGGCGATGACTGCTATAGATACAGATACATCCAAGAATTTTCTGCTTGACCTGTAAGGGCACACACAGCACAGCATGGATCTCCGCTGAGACAAAGGGATCGCTGTGCAAAATACAATGCTCGTCCGCGTGGAAGCAATCAACGGCCATACTCGGCCTGCCCGTCTGTACCGTTCGTCCCGCACAACACTGCCCCAGTTGTATCTGCATACGCTTGGCTAGAGCCGCGTTAAGTCCATAGTGAGCCAGGACATTCAATGTTTGTGTATCGGGGTCAAGCGAGAAAATGCAGGAGCGTTCAGCCCCTGACAGGTGGACGGCCTGAGTTGTAATGATTTGCAAGACTTCATCCAGGTTAAGCGTCGAGGCAATGATCGATGAGACACGATGTATGGTTGCTAATTCATGCACCTTGCGTCTCAGTTGTTCGTCCGTCTGCTCATAAAGACGCCCATTCTCGATATTGATCGCGACAATGCCCGCAACGACTTCGACAAAGCTCATCTCTTCACGCGTGAAATCGCGTGGCTCAGCCGACTGCACACTGATCACACCTATTAAGCGCTCGGCATTTCCGAAGAAGATGATTGGAAGAGCCATCAGGCCGTGGTAGTTGTCGCTATATGCACCCGCCTCGTGCGCGAAATTGGGATTTGTATGAGCGTCATGCTCCAGCAGGGGACGACCTTTGTCCGCAACCCACCCGCTATAGCCCTCACCAAGGCGCAGCATAAAATGCATGCCTCCAAGGGGACGTGGACCATTGGTCGCACGCAGCGTAAGCACACGCTGCAAATCATCGTAGAAAAAGATTGAACATAACTCGACATGCAGTTCTTCTGCAACCACTTGCGCGGTGACTTCAAGCGTCTGATCAAGGTCCATTGAAGAATTGCTAAAACCGTTGATCCGCTGAAGTGCCAGCAGACGATACTCTAGCTGTTGAGATGACTGTGCCCGCTCCAAGGTGAAGCGATCAAACACACTCTGATAGCCCTTTGTCAGCGCGAGCGTGCATGCAGACTGCAACATATAGAGACGTTTTGTTGCCTCCATCAACAGCAAGGTATTGTCGGCAAAGATTTCCTGTAGCTCACTGGCCAGCGCGTCAACATAGCCCTGTAAACCGCTTAAACGGTTATCGAGCTTGCCACCCTGCTCTGCCAGCCAACGCCCAGACTGCTCAAAGTGAGTTGCTAATACAGAGCTGCTTGCAGAGTCATCACTCACGAGTGCATTAAGGAGGTGCGATGCATCACTACCCTCTTCCGGCCCATAACTTGTGCCAGAGGCGTGTTGAAGACGAACTCGTAGACGGTCAATGTGTTGCGACAACAAATGCTCTACTCCGACGCTTTGCATCACTTGCTACTTCCTCTTCCACTACAGAATGGTCCCATTACCATACGCTTTTCTATTTTCGTATTGTAAGTGTGCTACGGAAGCGTGTCAAGTGGCAAAGAGACGCGCAAAGAATTCGCGTAAAGGGTGACGAATTTCCTATACCGTCGACATTTCTTTACCTGTCACTCGATGACTCGTCATAATGAGCAAGGAAGCTACAGCTTTGTAGTAACACACAGGGGGAATGTTTTACAATGAGATGCTCACGTTGCGGTATGCCACTCTCACCAACGAAGACAAGTTGTTCACGCTGCGGTCTCGCAGTAGGAACGGGTGGCAAGGAACAGGAAACACCGCGGATGTTTGCGCCGCCACCATTCGAGCAAAAGCAACAACACTATTCTAATTTCGCGGGAGCAGCAGTTGAGCTTGCACCATATAATTGGGAAGCTCAGGTGAGCAATACACCAGGACCTTCTCCTGCTAAGACTCCAGCCGCTTTACACACTCCCTTGCCATCTGACTTAAAGAATGCCTCCGCTTCTTCAATAGAACAAGAAGCACCAGTCATTGCGGTTCCATCAAAAGCAGGTTTGCGCTCTACAACCATTGGTTTTGGCTTGGCGGGTCTGTGTACGACGGTAGGTTGTCTGCTCTTACTCTTCGTCTACGCTATCGCTCAAACGCTGCCGCACACAAACACGCCCTCATCCAATCGCTTGACCGGTGGTACAACACTGGTGACGCAGAATACACCGGTACTAACCGCCAGTCCTTCGTCCACAGTTCCAACTGCATCACCAACGTTAACATTTCCCGGGGGACAATATATCGCACATGCTCAGACAGCGAACGCGGTAAATGTTGCAACGGCACATGCAACACTACCAGCTAGTTCCTTCAGGATTGGACAAAAGATCTATATCACATTCGATGTACAACCAGCCGGCCATACGGGAGCTATCTGCCTGCTCTGGTACATTAATGGGTCGCAGTTTGCCAGTTATCCCTTTGCCATTAACACAATCACCCCCACATCAGCCTACTCATATGCAGCAACTACTACTGTGGGCACAGGATATGTCGAGATCTACTGGGAAACAGCTCCTTCCTGTATAGACCCAGCCAAGCTTCTCGGCAGCCGGGTAGACTTTACCGTCACAGCTTAATACGCATATACTGGAGAAATACGGCCTTGAAGTGCTCAACATGTGGACAAGCTCTTTCGCTGCGTATGACGCGTTGTTCCGTGTGTGGAACACCTGCGTCGTTTGCTACTTCCTCACCCTCTAACACTCAACACGAGCACCATACCTACGCTGGACCCATGCAGCAACAGCAGAATAGTGGCCTACACACTCCTTCGCAAATAACGTATGCAGCTTATGCTCCCATACAGCAAAAGCAGGAAGTGATGGGGATGCCACCCATACACCCCCTCTCTCCTTCTTCAGCGTATGTACCCGATCCAGCACTACAGACAACATTAAAGAAGAGAACTAGACGCACATTCCTATTCCCTGCAATAGTGCTATGTATATTGGTGCTCTTCGCGGTTGGCAGTTACAAGCTTATACGCATCGCGAACGCGACAAACGCGACCACACACGCGGATACACCATCAGGGATACCTATTATCCCTACGGCTTCGCATATTCTTAAAAACGTGCAAACGAGCAGGAGTATTGATAACACACTCGCGCCAACAGGAGTTACAAAAACCTTTATGGCAAACCAAAAGGTATACGTTACCTTCACGATTGCCTCTGGCACGCAAGATGGCTTCATCGGAGCAAAGTGGTACGCTGATGGACAGGTTGTTGCCACAACCATATTACAGCACAATCATGCGAACACGCAGGGAGTATTTTCAAACGTCTACATCACTCCCACACCGGATGGAGCGCTCGAACTGTATTGGTGTACTCAAGCAGACTGTAAAGATGCACAGCTTGCACAAGTTATACATTTTACGGTAACACCCATTGACGCAGTACCATACAAGCGTATGAAGTCAGGTATTTAGCTTCTACAAGCACGTGAGGGAGTGTTGACCTGTATACAAAATACAAAAATATGTTATAGTAAGAGTTGCTTATTCGCTCGCTTACTTCATAAAGAACTTATCTGCAATCATTAGGAGGCCTATCTTGCACTGTACAAATTGTGGTGTAATTCTGCAGCCAGGAGTGACAGCATGTCAAAATTGTGGAGTGCCTGTGTCACAAAATCCTGCTCAACAAAGCTCACCATCATACGATCCAACCGCTGTTGCTTCACCTTATAACCCATCGCAAACACCACAAACTGGATACGGCGCCAACTCGTATGGTGCGGGACAATCTAGCGGAACGCAATATGATCCGTATGGAAGTGTACCAGCTTCACAAAATCCATATATGAACAATGGATATGGTCAACCAGTTCCACCGCCACCGGGCAATGCGTACGGGCAACCAGTTCCACCGCCATTGGGCAATGGGTATGGGCAACCAGTTCCACTACCAAATTACGGTTATCCACAAGGGCAGCCGCAGGGGGGCTATGTTCCCGGTATGCCCGGTAGTTATGGCCCAATGCCGGCCCAACCACCAAAGAAGCGGGGACGGGTTGGACTTATCATTGGCATTGTTGTAGGAAGTCTACTCCTCCTCTGTGTTGGCCTTGGAGTGCTCTTCGCTGTTATTGGTAGCCAAGCAAGCAAAACAACGAATTCAGGTACAAAGAGCACAAGCCAGTCAGGTACTCCATCCGGCAAGAATATTGACCCTGCAGCTGCTGCAATTTTGCATAACCCAAAGACAAGCACGGATGTAGACGACAAATACAATCCAAAGAATGTCACCAGTACGTTTACGACAAGTCAGTCGGTTTATATCTCCTTTGATATCGACTCAGGCGACAAGGACGGCTATATCCAGGCAAAATGGTACGCTGATGATCAGCTTGTCGATACAAGATCGTTTTCTCATAAGCACACAAATAACGTTGGTCTTTTCTCGCACGAATACACATCACCAACAACAAATGGAAACGTGGAACTCTACTGGTGTATAAAGAGTGACTGCAGCGATGCACAGCTAGCACAAGTTGTACATTTCACAGTAACGAGTGCAAGCCTTGTTCCCACGAGTCCAACTATCGCAACAATACAGGGTGCATACCGAAAGGTCGCCTAGTCACATAAGACCTTGCTTTGCTGAACGTCGTAGCTCACTAAGTTCAAAAAAAGACGGCGAACAACGAATTTTGAATGTTTCACATTCGTTGTTCGCCGTTTTGCTGCTGAAGCATCCTTACCAACCCGGTCCTGAAACAACGCCTAATTGTTGCATGAGGCTCATGAGGTCCATCATAAACGTGCTTTCTTTCAGCATAATGAGAGAATGCTACAATGGACGCCTCCCCTTTTCACACATTTTTCACCTAACGCTTACACATGTACATTATTCCGAACGCCCCTCAGCATTGTGCCTAGTTTGTCGCGTTCTTGAGCACTCAAAGGCAACAGAGGCATACGAGGTATTCCACCATAGCCTGCGGTAAGTTCGAGTGCCGCTTTCAACCCCGGTACGTTATAAACCGTTGTCACGCCATTGTTTGCTGGAATAAGGCGCGCTTGCAATTCGCGTGCCTCGTCGAGTTGACCCGCGTCGAACAATGCCAACACATCGCAAACCTCTTGTGGAAAGACGTTCGCCAGCGCGCTTACGGCACCCGCCGCGCCTACTACAAGGGCAGGAAGGAGATAGCCAGCGCTACCAGCAAAGACCTTGAAGGTCGAGGGGACAGATGCGATAACCTGCGCCAGCTTCGCAATATTGCCAGAACTGTCTTTTACCCCGATAATGTTCTCATGCTCGGCAAGTGCACCAAGTAGGGCTGCGTCAAGATCAAGTCCAGCTGTGTTCGCCGGCATATTGTACACGAGCACAGGAATGGGGCTAGCATCGGCAACGGCACGATAATGTGCTAGAAGTGCCGCTGTTGTCATACTGCTTCTATAGTAAGATGGCGGAATGACAAGGGCAATATCAGCACCATACTGTGCAGTGGAGCGACAGTGGGCGATAGTGCTCCGTGTTGAAGTATCACCACAACCCACAATTAGAGGGAGTTCGCTATTCTCATTGTCTATAACCTCACGTGCTGCCTGGACAAGTTGTACCCGTTCGTCGCTTGTAAGGTGGACAGCCTCGCCATTGCTGCCCATGAGGACGTAGCCTGCTATACCACTATCGAGCAGGTTACGCATATGTTGTTGTAGCATCGGAAGGTCGAGTTCTTCGTTCCCGTCAAAGAAGGTGGGTAACGGCGGATAGATCCCGTTGGCTAAAAGTGCGTTCATGCTGCGCTATCTCCCTGCTCAACTAGTGTCGAGGGTATTATAACACAACCCACCCGTTCCTCTTAGCGCAAAGCACTCAACGCAAGCACTCCGAGCACGACGATTGCAAACAACGTAATCCCTATCCAGAGTAAACGCATCCTCGCGTCACGTCTAGCCCGGCGTTCTCTCAGGTCCTCAACCCGTTTATCCTCGGCGGGACACCAGCGAGCGGTTCCGCAATAGGGACAGAGCGGGAACAGTTCATAAGGTGGACAGAGGCCAGCCTTATTGGTAGTCTTGCCATAGGTATGCAACCCCACCTCATACCGTATCTGCTCGCTCTCGAAGACTGCGGTACAATGGATGCAACGCAGCAATAAGTATTCGGTCCAATCGCTGGCCTGACACTTAGGACAAAAGAACGGTAGCCCACCGCTCCGTGTCCCGTTTTGTGCAGGACGCCACGTGTGATGGCAGCGATGGCA
>CAXTCR010000196.1:0-7629 GCA_964242555.1 uncultured Ktedonobacteraceae bacterium | reverse complement strand
CCTCAAGAGGAGGAGCTTTGGGACGGAGATGATGTTGAGTACGCGCTGATGAAGGCTGAGTGGGAGCACTCGCAATGTGATATACTGAAGTAGTTCTAGTCACAATATACTCGTCTACACACATTTTATGTCCAACATACATCTTGTTTAACAGGGATGCTTGTAGGGGTCTCATTCATTACACCCTCGTCGGCGATCAACTATGTTCGAGCCATATTGAAGCGTTCCATTAAGCCTGTAGACGATTTCGATTGCTCACAAGAGTGTAATAGAATTAGTCTCCTACAGCAAGCATCACCGTGTTAAACATATATCCTTTCGGATTACAGGAGAAGCGTTTCTTATGGCAAATACACATTATAATGTCGCGGTTATCGGCTCTGGTCCCGGAGGCTATGTTGCCGCTATTCGAGCCGCACAGCTTGGTGCAAATGTCGCAATTGTTGAAAAGCAATATCTTGGCGGCACCTGTCTTAATGTCGGCTGCATCCCCTCGAAGGCCATGCTGCACGTTGCGCAGATGATGCACAGCTTGGAGTCGCTTGGCGAACTGGGCATCTTGTTGCCGCAACCCGCCAACTTCGATATGACCAAAGCCGTCGCCTTTAAAAACAAGGTCGTCAAGCGTATGACAAGCGGCGTTGGCGTGCTGATGAAGGGCAACAACATCGAGGTCTTTGATGGTACAGGTAGCGTCGATGCATCGCGAAACGTGACCGTGACCGCCAACGATGGTACAAAACAGCAGTTCACAGCGGACAAGGTCATTCTTGCGACGGGTTCCGTTCCCTTCATTCCACAGATGCCCGGTATTGATGGCCGCAACGTTTTGAACAGCGATACCTGCTGGGACCTGCCAAAGGTGCCCGAAAGCATCGTCTGCGTTGGCGGTGGTGTTGTCGGTATGGAGTTAGCGTGCATGTTCAACGCGCTGGGCACACAGGTTACGGTGCTTGAGATGCTGCCGAACGTCATGGCCCCACTCGATGAGGAGGTCCGCCGCCTGCTCGTCCGCATTCTTAGTAAACGTGGCATCAACATCGTCACAGGCGCGAAGGTCGAGGGAATCGAAGAGGAGGGCGAGATGAAGAAGGTCATCGCCACCACCGATAAGGGTCAGCAGACGTTCACAACTGAATACGTCCTGATGGCCGTGAGTCGCCGCGCCAACACCACAGGTCTTGAGGGATTGATGGAGCAGGGGCTTGACAGCGACCGTGGCAGGGTGCGTGTCAACGACAAGATGGAAACCAACCTTCCTGGCATCTACGCTATCGGCGACCTTGTACATGGAGCCGGTCTTGCACATGTCGCTTCAATGGAGGGCGAGGTCGCATCAGATAACGCGATGGGACACGACACCACTATGGACTACAATGTCATCCCCAATCCCATCTACACCTTCCCAGAGGTCGCCTTCGTCGGTCTAACCGAGGCACAGGCAAAGGAGAAGGATCCCGAAGCCAAGGTTGAGCGTTTCCCATGGACTGCTGTTGGTAAAGCGGTCGCTATTGATGAGACTGAGGGCTTCACCAAGGTCATCATGGGCAAGTATGGTGAAATTCTTGGTGCACACATCATCGGACCCGATGCCACGAACCTCATCACCGAGTTCTCAGTTGCTATGCGCGGCGAGTTGACCGTCGACGAGATTGTCGAGACGATTCACCCGCACCCAACGCTCAGCGAGGGCTTGCGCGAGGCAGTACTCGCCGTCGAAGGCCGCCCCGTTCACATTCCCCCAAAGCGACAGCTTGCGCGTACACGTTAAGGGGCTAATTCCCAAACTCCTGTGGTATTGCCACAAGAGTTTGGGTGCACAGCATATTCAGCGACGAACTTTCCATATTGCCAGCGTTCTATTAGGTATAGGGCTTTTAGTTGGCCTACATGAATAATTTCTCGAACCCCTATATACTAAAAAAGAAAAACGCTTATAAGGAAACATATCATGTCTGTGCAAAGAGTCTCTTCCAGTGCGCCGCTCTATTTCACACTACTTGCATTACTCGTACTAAGTATATTGGTAGGGACAGGAGTGTTAGCCTATTCGGTTTCGTTCCCCGAAAGCACCGTTCCCCCACCCACACAAATCGGGCAGTTGCCAGACAAAAAGGCTGCACAGGCCGTAACAACACACTATATGCGTGCATTCCTTGAGCATAAATACTCTATTATGTGGACTCTACTCCATCCGCAGGTGCAAACAGTATGGACAAACGAGGAGACCTTTGCCAGCTACTGGAATAAGCGCTTTAGCGAATACACCCTCCATAGTTTCACCTTGGGAACTGAAAAAACACTTGCATCTTGGACAAATCCCGAAACCATGATCCCCTATACAAATGTTGAGCAGATTGCCGTTTCGCTACAATTAGACCCGAAGACACAACCAGGAGCAAATACGCCGCCGGAAGATGTGCATCCAAGCCAGCTATTCCAAAGTCTGCCCTTCATCGTGCAACATGTGAACGGTATGTACGGAGGTCGCTGGCTTGTGCTAAATGGTGGACCCGCCGACCTTGAAGCTCCTATACTACCACCGCTCACACCACACGAGACAAGCGTCAATGTACCCATTCTGATGTACCATCATATCTCGGATAAGCCAACCTACAACGCACTCGATAAGAGTTTAACGGTAACTTCCAGGCTATTCAATGAGCAGCTAGATCACCTCAAGGGGCGAGGATATACATCAATTACCTTCAACCAGTTGTTTGCGGCTCTGTACTACAATGGACCACTTCCAGCAAAACCCATTATTCTCACATTCGATGATGGCTACGACGATGCCTATACAGTTGCCTATCCCGCGCTAGTACAACACGGTTTTACTGGTATGTTCTACATCATCACAGGAAAAGTTGGCTGGCAGGGACAGATGACATGGGGTCAAATGAGCGGAATGCTGACCCATGGGATGCAGATGGGGTCGCACACTGTTCATCACGTTGATATGGGACAGGTATACACTGACTCACCAGAACAGGCACAACAGGAACTACAAGTTTCACGTGCCACAATGGAACAACATCTCAGCACTATTATCCAACAGTTCTGCTATCCATCTGGTGAGCCATTCCGTCACGGCAGCGCGTACCTGCGCCGCGTCATTATGAGCCTACTCGTCAACGATGGCTACGTTGGTGCAACAACAGACCCCGGCTTGACAGGCGTTGAACAAAATAGCCTCTCACCCTTCGTGCTGCTACGTTTGCGCGTAGATGGGCGCGATGGAATAGGAAGGTTCATTGCTCGTCTTCCATAAATAGTGTGTTGACTCTTGACAGGCAACACACTATTTATGCATCAACTCGCTCAAGTTTCGCACCTAGACTACACAGCTTTTCGTCTAACCGTTCGTAGCCGCGCTCGATATGCTCGATACCGTAGACTTGTGAAACACCTTGCGCACAAAGGGCTGCCAGGATATATGAAAAACCTGCGCGAATGTCAGGAATACGCAACTGAGTCCCATGCAGCGGTGTAGGTCCGCGCACAACACAGCTATGCAGGTACTCTTTTTCGCGAAAACGACAGGGAACCTCACCGAGGCATTTTGTGTAGAGTCCGATATGCGCGCCCATGCCCTGCAACGCGCTGGTATAGCCGAAACGGTCCTCGTAAATCGTCTCGTGTACCACGGAGATGCCATCGGCCTGTGTTAACAAAATCGTAAATGGTTGTTGCCAGTCGGTCATAAAGCCGGGATGCACATCCGTTTCCAGGGCAATTGCGGGCGGCATTTTTCCATCGCTGATAAAGTAAATGCCATCGTCATCTATTGTGAAGCGCAAACCCATCTTCGAGAGCGTGTTAAGGAATGTCAGTAACGTATCCTGCTGGGCATGGCGTAGGTAAACATCGCCTCGTGTCAGATAGGCAGCGATTGCAAGCGACACCGCCTCGTTGCGGTCACTAAGCAATGTGTGGCTGGCACCATGCAGGCGGTCTACGCCTTCAATGACAATGCGCCGGTCGACCTTGATCTCGATGATCGCCCCCATCTTCTGGAGCAGTTTGATCAGGTCGACAATTTCCGGTTCCAGCGCCGCGTTCTCTATAATGGTCACGCCCTTCGCAAGTGATGCGCTGAGTATGAAATTTTCCGTCGCCATCACGCTTGGAAAGGGCAGTTTGAGGGTCGCACCGTGCAGGCGCTGTGGAACGCTACAGTAGTACGCCTCATCTTCTTCGACGATATGCGCGCCCATCTGCCGTAAGCCTTGTATGTGGAAGTCGATTGGACGCGGACCAATGCGATCACCACCGGGTCTTGGGATTTGCACCTCGCCATGACGATGCAGCAATGGACCAACGGTCAGGATAGCAATCCGGTTTAATCCACCCACCTCCGCCGAAATCGACGATTTCTGGATATGTGGTGTACGAATTGTCAGCGTGTGATCATCAACGTGAACCTGAGAGCCAAGATCTTCGCACATCTTGAGTGTGAGATAAAAGTCTCCTAGCAGGGGCACATTGCGCAATGTGCACTGCTGGTCGGTGAGCAACGAGGCGATGATCATCTTCGTCACTGCGTTCTTCGCACCACTGATCGCTACCTCACCATGCAGTGGCACACCACCTGTGATCAGGTAGTAGGGAGCGTTCTTTTCTTCCATGTATGTTTCCTTGTGTGTTTCTGTGAATTGCCAGGTGCTCGTACGAGCCAGCGTAATGCGTGACGCCGGGGAGGAGGCGGTAACACGTGAGTTTGGCTAGCTGGGAAATGCTCGTTTTCGGCAAGCACATCGAGCATCCGGTTCACGCTCTGTGCCACACCCTCAACCATCAGATAGCCAGAGGGTTTCACAGCATCGCCGACGAGATACAGGCCCCCGACTTCCGTCTTGCTCGGGGCATCTTCTCCCTGCGCCATACGATTGACCGGCCATTCTCCACGATAGGTGCCCATCGTCAAAATGCGACAATGCTTGTCAAAGGTTTCACCGAACATTGTCCGCAAATCGGCAAGCGCCAATCTACGCTCCTCTTCAATATCGTTGCTCTGAATGACTTGATGACTGATTAGCAGGTGCTTGCCCTCTGGCGCCAGTCGTGGATCGCTATTCGTTGGCTGCACCATACCTGCGATCCGCTGCGTGTCCAGACAATACATAATGCCCTTATGAGGAATAAGCGATACATCGCTTAAAATATGTATTTTGAGACCTACCGCCTCGGAAATCGAACCCTGCCCGCTCCCTACTGTTCCAACCTCCAACATCTCTTGCACGCCCACGGCAGCTTTTGATCCTTCTTCTAATCTCCCTACTCCCTGTGCTTTCAACACCTGCGCCTGTGTCACTCTCATGTTTTGCAACAACCCCTCGGTTGCCCTCGGGCCAATATCGCTCACGACGACAGACGCTAAGTACATGGTCTCTTGCCCACTAGTCTTGTCGCGAACTCGTACGCCTGTAACCTGACTATCCTCGTGTAGGATTTGCAGCACCTCGTGCGAGAGTTGAATAGTGCCTCCCTGTGCGAGAACATGCCCCTCTAACTCGTGCGTCAAGCTGCCACATCCACCACGGACGATGGCGGGCGCACCGTAGCGGAACATGTTTTTCGTAATGGACACCACCTCGCCGGTGCTTACCCCAGAAAGTTCAAGGCTTAGAGCAAAACGCGCTATGCTTGCGAAAAAAGCCACGAGTTGAGGGTTACGGTCGATGTCAATGTGCCTTTTTAACCAAACGTTGTAAGGAAGGGCGCGTTCGTGTTCTGGCATGGAACGTAAGAAACGATAGCCTAACGCGACAAGTAAGGCAAATTGGCGGGGACCCAGGAACTTAAAGACACCGAGAATACCGCGTGAAGTATACCACTTACCATGCACATAAAAGGAACCAAAGACATCGGCATCGAAAAAGTAGTGCGGTACATGGAGTCGTTGCAACACCTGTGAAAGGACGCCACTGCTGCCGAAGGGTACCATATGCACCGCGCCGGTGCTCACCTGTACGCCTTGAAATGTTTTTGCCGTAAACCGTCCACCACAATGAGGAAGTCGTTCAACTACAAGAACACGCTTGCCCTGCTGGAGTAGCCCAGCTGCGCTCAGCAAACCGCCTAATCCCGCCCCAATGATAATCGCGTCAAACGCCTGTTTCTGCATGAAATTGTCCGTATGCTAGGTCTATGTGCAAGAAAAGGTTGCGAACAACTGGTGGGCCACAATGTGGTCCACCAGTTGTTCGCAACCTTGTCCTCGCATGTTTATCTCTCTTCACCAATGAGGGCACGTAACAGGCTGTTACATTCGTACATTGTGTTGAGAACGTTTTGATGTATCTGAAAGATTTTGTTAAGTTCACGCGCTTTGCGAGCAAGCTTTGTAACGTACTCGATGTCGCGTGGATTGTTCATCACATCTTCCATGAGTTGTGACAGATCGGCCCATGCCAGTGCTTCGCGACTGCGCGCGACATCGGCAATGGTATTGTCCATGCGGTCGGCAACACGGCGCACACCTGCTCGCAGTTGGTTTGTCACCTGCGCGATCTCGGCATCGTGATTTTGCAAGGCACCCTGCGTCGAATTCAACTGCTCTTGCAGTGACATAACCTGTCCATCAAGGGTTGAGAGCGCGGCCATTAACGCCGTCATGTCTGGCAACGAAGGCTGGGAGACGCTTGTGAGCCGGCTGAAGGTGATGTTTGTGTCGTTTCCCGCATTCGTAGTTGCCGGTGTGGAAGTAGTCGGTGCTGGTTGCTGTGCCACAGCTGTCGTGACCGATGACTGTGCTGCAGCTGTCGTAACTGGGGGGGTGTCTGCAACAGGTGGGGGTGCACTGGCAATGGGAGCCGCCTGCTCAAAAGCCGTATTTGAGGACGAGGATGTTGCATACGCTGTGGCAACGGGAATACTTGTGGCTACTGCGGGAGCCTCTGGCATAGCTGAACCATTGCTAGATGCAGCATGCTCCTCTTGTGGTTGAACATCTTCGACCAGGGCTACAGGTTGAGCCTCTTGTTCTTGCGCGACAGGTTGTGGAATCTGTGGCTGCAGGTCCTGCTGGTCTTGCTGCACCTGCTGTACCTCTTCCTGAGTCGAACCATTATTCATTGTGTTTGTGTGGAACTGATCGCTTGTAGGCAGGGTTGCCAGCGCGTCATTATGAGTGCTGAATGTTGGCTCGGGCCGCACACCTACCGAGACCGTTGGCAGGTCCTCTACACCACTGGTAGATGAGGAGTTGTAGGAGCGGAAAAGCAACTCATGCTCACCAATACCAACGTGATCGCCCTCTTGCAGGACTCTCGGGATCATCTCTTCTATCTGCTGTCCGTTGACAAAAGTACCGTTCGCGCTGCGTTCGTCTCGCAAAACATAGTTTCCATTCTCATAGCGCACAGTGGCATGGCGGCGCGAGGTCAGTTTATCTTTTGAGAGCAGGATGTCGCTATTTGGCGCCCGCCCGATCGCTATCTCAGGCTTATCAAGAGGATATTCTTGTATGATTGTACCATCGTCAGAACGTAAGACAAAGCGGGCGGGATGCTCAATGCCATCCATCGACGAGGGCTGGGACGAACGTTGAGTTGGCAAGTCCCCTGGCGCGTCTGCCATAGTTGGATCGCTTGCATTGGACCATGAGGGACCGGAAGCACTTGCAGG
>CAXTCR010000195.1:0-7676 GCA_964242555.1 uncultured Ktedonobacteraceae bacterium | reverse complement strand
GTAAGGACGATCTGGTCAAGAGGGCTGAGGAGAATGGGGCTGATGAGAATATCCGTACAACTCTGCAGCAACTTAAAGAGAACAAGTTTGGCTCACCTGCTGAGGTAAGTAAGGCAATTGGCCAATTGAATCACGGGAAGTAGTCCTATCGAAGACAAGCAAGTAAGGCCAAGTGCAACGCGTCACGTTGCACTTGGCCTTACTTGCTTGTCTTCGGGTTCATCATGCTATACACTAACCGTAGAAATTGCGATATTTTTCCTATCAGGAGATGTGTTTCATGAACGCCACTGCTCGTTTGAACAGGTTGCTTGCGGAGGATGGGAAGTGTTTTGATGTTGCCATTGATCACGGGTTCTTTAATGAACGCTCTTTTTTGAGCGGCATTGAGGATATGCGGGGAGCGATTCCGACGATTGTCGCAGCTAATCCTGACGCGATTCAACTCACACCTGGTCTAGCGCCACTGCTACAGGCTCTGCCGGGAAAGGCCAAACCCTCGCTTGTGTTGCGTACGGATGTGGCGAATGTTTATGGCAAGGAGTTGCCGCGCTACCTGTATAGTCGTGTGATTGAGAACGCGGTAGAGCAAGCACTGCTAGTAGATGCGGCCTGTGTCGTTGTCAATCTGTTGTTGTTGCCAGGGCAACCGGAACTGCATGCGCAGTGCGTCGAGAATATTTGCCAGCTCAAACCGCAGTGCAATCGCTATGGGATGCCGTTGATGATTGAGCCACTGGTGATGCAGGAGAATACGAAGGCTGGTGGGTATATGGTTGATGGCGATCTAGATAAGATACTGCCACTGGTACGACAGGCGGTAGAACTGGGCGCGGACATCATCAAGGCGGACCCATGTGACGATGTGCAGCAGTATCATACAATAATTGAGGTGGCGAGTGGGCGTCCGGTGCTGGTACGCGGTGGAGGTAGGGCATCGGAAGAGGAGATTGTGGAACGCACGTATGCTCTGATGCAACAGGGAGCGGCGGGCATTGTGTATGGGCGCAATGTCATTCAGTATGAGCGACCGGCGGCGATGACGCGAGCATTGATGGCGCTTGTCCATGATGATGCGACACCGCAACAGGCGATGGATATTTTGCGGCAACGGTAGGGAGGATTTGTTATGGCAAAACGTGTGATCGATTTTGGCATTATTGGGTGTGGGCTGATGGGGCGCGAATTTGCGAGCGCGGTAGCGCGCTGGTGTCACCTGCTCGACCAGGATGTGATGCCGCGTATCGTGGGCGTGTGTGATGCAAACCCCGCGATGTTGTCATGGTTTGAGAATGCTTTTGGTGAGAGTTTACAGGTTGTGACACAGGATTATCGCGAACTGCTTGCGGCGCCGGGCATAGAGGCTATTTATTGTGCCATTCCGCACAACCTGCACGAGCGGGTGTACATTGACTGCATCGAGGCGGGCAAGCATCTCTTTGGTGAGAAGCCCTTTGGCATTGACCTGCAAGCGAACACGCATATACTGAACGTGCTCCGGGAGCATCCCGAGGTACTGGTGCGCTGTTCGTCTGAATTGCCTTTCTTTCCAGGGGCGCAGAAGATCGTTCAATGTATTCGTGAGGAGCGTTTTGGCACAATTTTGGAGGTACAGGCGGGATTTTTGCACAGCAGCGATCTGGACCCTAACAAGCCGATCAACTGGAAGCGACGTATTGCCACCAATGGCGAGTATGGCTGTATGGGCGATCTGGGGATGCATGTGCTGCATGTGCCACTACGCGCAGGCTGGTACCCGAGCAATGTGCGTGCCTTGCTCTCAAAGATTGTAAAAGAGCGGCCTGACGGTCAGGGAAATAAGGTACCGTGCGAGACGTGGGACAATGCGACGCTCTTCTGTGAGGTAGAGACGCGGGGGCAACACTTTCCTTTGACGCTGGAAACGAAGCGCATTGCCCCGGGCGAGAGCAATACATGGTATATTCGAGTCTTGGGAACGGCGCTCTCCGCAGAGTTCAGCACTAAGTATCCTCGAACGTTGCGCACGCTGCCCTATACGCCGGGTGGTACACAGGAGTGGCATGTGCAGGACCTTGGTTCGCAATCTGCCTATCCCAGCATCACTGGCGGTATCTTTGAGTTTGGCTTTTCCGATTCCGTGTTGCAGATGTGGGCGGCGTACTGCGACGAACTGGCACATCCAGAAGGCATGCGCCAACCGTTTTATTGTGTCACGCCAGAGGAGACCGCACAGAGTCATCGCCTATTCACAGCAGCACTCGAATCGCAACGGGGAGCGCAGGTTGTTCAGTTGGAGGAATGAGAGATGATGGAGCAAGATGCTTTCACCGCAAAGGTAGACACGCAACCTTTGCCCGTGCCCAATGGGGGTGAGCCGGAGCCTATTGAGGCTATTGTCGCAGGGCATATTTGTTTGGATATCATTCCTACACTTACGGGCAGTGGCACGACGTTTGCTCCTGGCAGATTGATCGAGGCGGGGAAGGCCACACTTGCGACCGGTGGCCCTGTTTCGAACACTGGTCTAGCACTGCACAAACTTGGAATACGGACACGTTTGATGGGCAAGGTCGGCAATGATTTGTTCGGACAGGCTATTCTGCAAGTGCTGCGAGGGCATGCGCCGGAACTAGCAACGGGGATGGTGGTTGCGCCCGGAGAAGAAACGTCGTATTCGGTTATTCTCAGTCAACCGGGCGTGGACAGGATGATTATCCACGCACCCGGATGCAACGATACATTTCAAGCAGACGATATGTATTATGATTTGCTCTCTGATGCACGCCTGTTTCACTTTGGCTATCCGCCATTGATGGCCAGTATGTATCGCGATAATGGGACCGAGCTGGTAACATTATTTCAACAGGCAAAGGCGACCGGCGTCACAACCTCGCTTGACCTCTCGTTGCCGGAGCCAAATAGTCCGGCTGGACGCGCCAACTGGCACGCTATTTTTGCTGCGGCTCTTCCTTATGTCGATATTTTTTTGCCGAGCATTGAAGAACTATTGCTCTTGCTACATCGCCCGCTTTATGAAAGGTTTATGGCAGAGGCAGGGAGTGGGAGTATACTAGATGTAGTTCCACCGGATGTTGTGTCTACGCTTGGCAGGGCGTTGGTAGACATGGGGGCAAAGATTGTTGGCATCAAGATGGGGCATCGTGGTTTGTATGTATATACCTCTGACGCGCTCACACTGGCGGGAATAGGCCGGGGGCAACCGAGGCATCCCGTAAAGTTCGCGACATGGGTGCAACGCGAATTGTGGGCACCCTGTTTCGCCGCGCAGGTTGTTGGTACAACGGGATCAGGTGACGCGACGATCGCGGGATTTTTGATGAGTTTTTTACGTGGCATGACGGTTGAGGAAACGCTTGCGGCGGCCTGTGCTGTGGGTGCGTGTAGTGTTGAGGCGGCGGACGCGCTGGGAGGAATTCTGTCCTGGCCAGAGACGTTGAAACGCATCGCTGATGGATGGCCGCGATTGCAACAAGAAGGACATGAGCAACCAGCGCTTGCAATGGAGACCTTTGGTTGGGAGTGGGATCGACAGCAAGAACTGTGGATTGGGCCAAAGGATTCGGGGCGATGAGCTATAGACGGGTTGGCCTATCCATGCTATCATAGCAATAATTGTGAGGTTTCTGAAGAAGGGAGCGAATTTTTATGCAGCATTTCGACCTCTATCACTGGCTTTTCGATACACCATCCGACGCGGGCGCGAACGCAGGACTATCAGGACCAGAGCCATTTCATTTCCTGTGGCCGTGGCTGATCTTCTGCTGTGCTGGCTTGTTACTTACATTCTACTATTCGGTTGAGGGACGCAAACGTTTTGTCAAAAGTAGGGCGATTCTCAAGTACATGCTGGACAGATATCTTGGCTGGTTTGCGGTGATCTGCTTCATCGGTCTCCCCCTGATCTTCGGGCGTGTGTTTCTATACGACTACTTTTTCGCGTGGCGTTTCTGGCGTGTTTTGTGGGTCATCGCACTGCTCGCGTGGGCCATTACATGGGGGGTGTATCTTGTGCGCAAATATCCCGCCGAGCGCGATAATTTTATTGCGTATCAGAACCGTCAACAGTATATTCCTAAAGGCAATCGAAAGAGTAAATCACGAGCGTTGACGCGCTAAAAAGATTATGTACTCTAACGATGAAATTGAGCAAACGAGCGTTATAGGTGTAGGTGAGCATGACGGGGGCAAGTCCCGTCACGTGTGTACGGCGGGCATTGTGCTTGCGGGTGGACATAGCACACGGATGGGGCGGGACAAGGCGTTCTTGCCACTTCCCGACAATCCTCATGTTACCTTTGTGGAGCATCTCGCTGCTGTACTGGTTGAGCAATGTGGTGAGGTTGTGTTGGTGGCGAGAGATGCGGAGCAGGCAATACAGTATAAGCATCTTGCTCTACCGATTGTTACTGATGAGACACCTGATGTGGGACCGCTTATGGGGTTGTACACTGGCTTGCGAGCGGTACAGGCATCTTCAGCGCTGGTGCTGGCGGTCGACATGCCTTTTGTGCAAGCAGAGATGATAGCTTTTTTGCTTTCGCAACAGCTCCAAAATACTTTAGCGATAGTACCTCTGGTGAAGGAGGTTCCGCAAGTTTTGTGCGCGGTCTATTCGCGTGCTATTGTGCCGTTTGTGAAAGAGCGCTTACAGGCTGGACGACGTGACCCGCGAAGCCTACTGGATGTTGTGCCTGTGCGTTATATAGGAGAAGCGCAACTGCGAGAGGTTGACCCGCAATTGCGCTCGTTTGTGAATATGAACACTCCGGAAGATTACAACGCTACGCAGTAAACTTTGCTCGATGGGGCAGACTAATCGCCACCATCGCCTCCACCACCGCCGCCGCCATCATCGCTACCGCTGTCACCACCACTACTACTGTTGCTGCTAGAGTTAGTATTTTCATCATCGGAGTTTGAGCCACTGCCTGAAGGCGAAGTGACGTTCGAACCATTGTTGTTTGGGTCTTCCTGGTCCTGGTTCTGCTGACCGTTCTTGTACGAAGGGGAGGGGCCACCTGAAGGAATCCATGTGCCTGCTCTGAGTTTGTTTAGGCCAATTCCAAACAGGAGAAATCCACCGATAACTGTAATTCATAGGAGCGCGCTGCATTTTTTGCAATAGGGCAAAAGAGTAGGGGGAATAAAACAAAAGGACTCTTCACCTAGCAAGGCAAGGAGTCCTTCTTGTTTTATTCCCCGCGCTCGGCCTCAATTTGACGCCAGCGACGCTGAGCCAACCCCTTTAAGTCTTCCTCGAAGCCGCGCAGGGTGAGCCATTCGCGGGTCTCGCCCATGACGACCACATCGACTTGACGCAATTGCTCAATGTTGGCGGCCCCGCTCAACTGCATAGCGACGCGTAGTTCGGCGGTGAGGCGTTCGATGAGTGCACATACACTGTCGTAGCTTTCACTGGCGGCTTGGAGGAAGGGAAAGCCTATACCAACGAGTGTGGCACCGAGCGCGAGGGCACGAGCGATGTCGAGTCCATTGCGTACGCCGCCGGTTGAGATAAGTGGTAGTTGTGCGCGACTGGCCTCAATGAGCGAAATGGGAGTTGCAATGCCCCAGTCGCGGTAGAGCAGACCGATATTTCTTGTGCCCTCGTCTCCTCGTGACTGTGAGCGTGCGGCCTCCATTGCTGACATGCTACTGCCGCCTGCACCGCCAACGTCTATTGCCGAGACGCCGCAGGAGCGTAGCAGCAGTGCTTGTTCGCGTGAGACACCGGCGCCTGTCTCCTTCGCGATTACTGGAACGCCCACCTGCCGCGTCACCCGGCGTAACGCCTCTGCTTCTCCAACGGCGCGCCGGTCGCCCTCTGGTTGTGCTGCTTCTTGTAGACTGTTCATATGTACGGCGAGGGCGTTTGCACCGATCATGTCGATTGCACGTTGTACTTGTTCCAGGGTGAACGCAGGATGCCGTGTTTGTGGGATGAGCTGTGGGGCGCCGATATTGGCGATGAGAAATGCATTAGGGGCTGTTTCACGGGTGATAGCATAACTGCTGGCGACATCAGGATTGACGATGCCTGCCCGCTGACTGCCGACGCCGAGGGCGAGGCCATAGGTTTCTGCGGCACGCGCAAGATTTGCATTGATGGTGGCGACATCTGGATGACCACCGGTAAGGGAGGATATGAAGAGTGGAAAGCGCAAACGGCGATGGAGAAACGACACTGAGGTGTCAATTTCGTCCAGGTTGACTTCTGGTAGCGCCTGATGCACAAAACGTATGTCGTTCCAGTTCGCGCTTTGTGGTGCGGAAACATCTTGTCCGAGCGCGACAGTAACATGTTCTATCTTACGCTGTTTCACTTCGTCCGTCATGGAGAATCGCGGTCCTTTCTCTGTGTCTACTCTTGACGCTTATCAGATAAACAAGAGGTAGACCAAAAATAAGTGTTGACTGGTACAAGGCGGTGGGTGCTTTGAGCAAACCTATGAAGAGGTAGAAAAAGAGCACCGTACCCGATAGGATGAGCATTGTTGCTGTAAAAGCATCAAAACGTCGTAGAATGGCAACCCAGAGTACCCAGAGCAGGTACCAGGGCCAGAACCAACCCGATACAAGCATGAGATAGGCAAAGACCACTACGTTCCACGCGTACAGGAGTACGTCAAAACCGGCAGTTTCTTCAGCAGCGTCGGGGGGAGCGGCAGGTACGACGCGGAGCGATGAGGCATTGCGTACACGTCCAAAGACATTGCCGTAGATCAACACAAAGATAAAGGTTGCGGAGCCACGTAACGCGACATCGGCAGAAGATATGGGGTCCCAACTGCTGGGAAACCGCAGGACGTAGGCGATCAGGCGAAAGAAGGCATGTGTTGGGCCGACCAGTGTGCCGATGGGTGAATGAATAAAGTGTTGCATATCTATAGCAGATGTAAGCGCGAAAAAGGTCGTTTCACCACGCCAGAAGGGAAGCCAGATGATCAGCGCGGGAAACAACACGAGCACCGAACGCCAGCAAAAGCCAGCTGTTGCACGAGGAATGCTGGGTTCTGTACGGACATCAAACCATAGTAGAAGTGGCAAGCACAATGCAACAATCAAATTCATGCTGAGAGCCAGACCGAATACGAGCAATGCGCTCAAGCGGAGCCAGTGTTCTTTGTGGGCAAAATAGAGCCATGTGCCAAGGAAAAGCAACAGAAGCAACACGCCCTCGCTGTGACCGCTGCCTGCAAGCTCTATCAAGACCAGAGGATTCCATGCGTATAGCAATGTTCCCAGAACCTGTCTGCGGGGAGCATTTTGAGCGAGAATGTTCCAGACCAGCACAATATTGACAAGATGCGAGAGCACTGCTAGTCCTTTGAAGAGCAACAGCGTGACAAGCTCATGGGGGCCACCAATATTGACAAGCAATGAAGAGATATAGTACCACAGTGGTCCGTAGAGATTTGGCGCGTCGTGTCCCGCGACCACCCAGCGTAGGTATGGGTCTGAGGGAAACTGCATTGGTGCTGTATTGAAGGGATCGGCGTGATAGAGCGTCAGGATGCGGCCTGAGAAGATATAGGTGAACACATCGTCGGAGAACAGCGTTGGTTGGAGCAGGAGTGTCAGGCTAAAGAGAAGGGTTCCCCCAAGCAAGATGTAGAGCCAACGTTGCTGGTTGGGATATGGTGAATTTGGGCGTAATGAATTAGGGTCCCTAC
>CAXTCR010000194.1:0-7692 GCA_964242555.1 uncultured Ktedonobacteraceae bacterium | reverse complement strand
AATCGTGCATCACTGGTAGGCAAAGCCTTTGCCGCGATCCCTCCCGGCTGATCATTCTGCGAAGCCCACCAGAACGTCTTGTCCATCGCATTTGTTCCTGTTGGTCCTTGACGATACAAGAGGCGTGTTCCCGTACTATTCCACATTGGGTTGCTGTACTGCACTTCAGGACTCGAAAGCATGATAGGAATTGGACTTCCACCATCAATTCCTATCGTATTTACCGTACTTGGACTATCTCCGACCTGACCAGTGATTGCATTTTTTGCCAGTTGTAGAGATGCAGGTGTTTTTGCGAACGCTCCATCAAGCGTTCGAAATGCAAGAATCTGATGTGTTGGCGACCAGCTATAACCCACAACTGCCGTGTCCTGCGCAGCAATCTCAAATGCATTTGCCCCATCGGGGTCAATAGTCCATAAATGCCCATCGCGTATAAACGCAAGTTCATTGCCCCCAAGATGGCTCGCAGCACATGACGCCAATACGCTTGCTAGTATGAAGAGCAGTAAAAGGATAACACGTCTCTGTCTCATGCGCTGAGTATAGACCTGTTGCATGCCCTGGTCAAGCACTTACCATTGCTTCGTCAAATGCGCAATTTTACCCGTTGTAGTATCTTCGTAATTTGTTTGTACCCCATCAATACCTGTTAACTTTGCCACATTCTCCGCCGCGATAATCATGTCTGATGGTTTGACAACTTGCCAGACCTGCTGCACCGCGTTCGGCTCTCGGTGCCGGTATACAAAGTGACTCGGTATCTTGCCTTCCTCTGCTAGATGATTAGCCCTGCCGAAAACCTCCCTTGCCTTTACATCATCAAGATAGGGAGAGGTCAAACGGAATACCTCTGGTTTGCGCTGCGAAGAACTTTCCCCGATATAGAGAAATGTGATAGGGGCATGTTCTTTATTTCTCACAGCGGCATTAATAACTGCCTGATTGTGATCTGGTTCCGATGTAAGTACTGCAAGTATTGAACCTGGATGTGGCTCTTCAGGTTGTGTCGCAAGTACAGGAACTCGCCCCTGTTTCTTGTGACGAGAGTAGTTGAAAAAGGCAATACCCATTCCAAGTACAGAAACCGAGCCACCAAATGCTGTAGCAAGAGGCTTATTTATGAGATTGGTTGACCATGCTATCACAACAAGCACCGTGGTAAGAATGCCCAGCCAGTAATTGAATGTTGAACGGGTCCATCGTCCCTCTCGTTCAGGCCTTTCCGTTAGAGGAGTTGCCTCCTGCGTTGCACGATCCTCTACCTTATCCTCCTTACTTTCAGCTGGATGTTTCGCGGCTACCTCTTGCTTATGCGTAGGTTGCCCATCATTTTGCTCAAGTTCGTCTAACCCTCTTTTTCTGGCCTGCCTTGTTCGATAGCGCACAATATCCATGCTCAAACAGGTAAGTGTAAACGCGCCGAGCAATCCAAACGCGTACATATCGCCAAGGACATTGATCTCACCATGTACAAGCAGCAGAACAATTATAGGAACACCTGTCGCGAGCATAATAGAGTAATGAGGTGTATCTCGCAGTTTATTGCGCCGGGTAAGTATCTCTGGGAAAAATTCCATCTTCGAGAGAGCAAGAAAGACGTGGTACGAACCGATAATTGCCGTGTTTCCTGCAAAAATAAGTAAAGCACTTGCGCTAATCGCAACCTCTGTTTTTAAGAACTGACCGCCCCAGCGTCCGGCGAGAATAGAAATGATTTGCGCTGACTGCACTGGACTTCCAGCAGCTCGAGGCTCTAGCAACGTGGAAAGGAGAGTAAGTAGCGGGCTAGTGAGGCCAACAGTTAAGACAACCAGAAATAGAGCAGCTTTGCCAACAGTCCTACGTGGCAGTTTCATTTCAGGAGCAAGCTGTGAAATGCTCTCCAACCCCGAAAAAGCTAGAAATGAACCAGCAAAGCCAATCAGCAGTGTGCCAAACGTAAGCGGTCTGCCCGAAAACATCTGCGGGAACAACCCCAGAAACTCCCCAAAGGAGATGTGAGTAAAGACAGTAAAAAGAATGGCAATATCACTGATAAAAGCAATTATTGCTCCTACCATACTTACCTTTGCGCTCTCACTCACTCCTACCCAGTTAAGTATGCCAAGCAAAATGAGCACGATGAGCGTAATCCAAACGGTTATATTAAAGCCCAGAAAATTATTTTGAGGCCCAAGTACAGGCAGCACAACACTCAAGTAGAGAATACCTGATAGACAACTGATGGTCGCTGTAAGAAAATAATCGACCAGGATAAACATACCGCCGAGCGCACCAAACCACCTGTTCAGTGCCTGCGCTCCTACTGTAACTACTCCACCGCCTTGTGGAAAACGATAGGTCA
Organism: uncultured Ktedonobacteraceae bacterium; assembly: GCA_964242555.1. Lineage (GTDB taxonomy): Bacteria > Chloroflexota > Ktedonobacteria > Ktedonobacterales > Ktedonobacteraceae > JBBQVS01. The sequence goes on along the minus strand of CAXTCR010000194.1, from coordinate 5,345 downwards.
CTTCTACATACTTAAAGGTAAGCAAGATAAAGACAATCATCGTTAAGAAGACAAAAAAACCTGCTAGCTTATTCACAGTGCCATAAAGAATGCCGGGAACATAATAAATAGAAGTGCCGATATCCGCAAACACAACAGCCCAGCAAAGCAACGGCCCAAGTTGTTGCTTTGTATCTGTGCCCTCATGTCCATGGGATGTTTGTTCTATCGTTTGAGCTTTTGCCATAACAATGATTCCTCTATCCTATAGAATAGGTGTATGTCCTTGAATCTCTCTTATAGTACGTTGAGCTTTGTAAAATAGGGACACAAGACACTATATCATCTTACGGGCAAATTGTGCTATATAGCTTGGTGCTTCAATCCTCTACAACAATCCATACTTCGTAAGATATAATTGGTGTATTCAATACCTCTTTACGCTCCTGCGGGGATAGCTCTTGATTGCGTTCGCGAGCTAGCAACACGAGTGCCTGTCCCGGAATTTCTACTCGATGGATCGATGACGCTAGTTAAAGATGAACATACTACGAATAGGATTTGAATAGTGCAAAAGGAACAAACCGCAAAATCTGTACGCCTACATGCCATCGGTAATCGTATCAACCTGCAAGCCGCAAAAACACCACACCACTTCTCAGCTGAACTAGAACGAGTCGTTTTATTGGCCGTTCCTCATCTTGCAAAAGACAGGCCAAATCTAGTTGTACTCACTGAAGTTCTCGGTCTTCCATTAGCCGTCTCAGGAACTCGTGGCATCCTCTCTCGCTCCATGCGTACTGCGAGTAGTGCTATCACCGCCCTCGCACCTACCTACGTGGCCCGCATGCTACACTATAGTCGTGTATATCCTGGTATTTCACCCGTTCGCTCGTTGCTGCTCTCGCTCACAGACATGCTGTATCGTCCCTTCGTCACTACCCTTAGCCATCTCGCTGCGAAATACGAAGTATATCTCTCCGCCACTACCATCGTCCCTCATGTCCAACGTTCTACCTCTCCCATCGATATCCGCCACTTTGGACAACCCGGTGCGGCAAGCGTCTATCTGCCAACAAGCCCTCATGTCTACAACACAGGCTTTTTCTGGGGACCCGATGGAAAATTGTTGGGAACGACTGATAAGGTTTTTATCACGGAAAGCGAACAATCAACTCTTGATTTAACACCCGGCGATCTAAACGCCGTACAAGCTTTCCCGACCGAATTTGGCAATGTCGGTTTTGCTATCAGCTTAGATGCGTTTACGCCAGCATACCTTCAACGCCTAGACGAGCTGGAGGTAGGAATAATCATGCAAAATGATGCCAACGATCAATTGTGGACATTGCCATCAAAAGCATGCACGTGGCAGCCGCAAGAATGGTTAAATTCTGTCCTTGGCTCACTACAGGCAGACTATAGGCACCTCACCTACAACATATGCCCAATGCAGGTCGGTAACTTCTTTGATATCACCTTCGATGGCCAATCGACCATAACCAGGAAGAGCAATAACGATCCCGACCCAAATTGCAATTTTGTGGGCAATGATGGCTTCTTTCATACCATAACTGGCAAGTCACTTAAAGGTGATATACTCGCGGTTTCCCCTTGGTTTATCGAAGACCCAGGTCATACATCTCCACAACTCTCGCTTGAGCAAAGACGCGCTTTGCTTACACAAGCGGGAAAAGAACTTTTGCCAGGGGGTAAGAACGCAAATGTGTATCCAGAAACTGCAATTTGGGCGGATGTTTGAACAAAATATCAAAAATGTCCTTACACACGCTTTTGACCCTTGCGTTTTCTATCTAAAGGCTGTAGAATCAGGTATGGTTCCACCAATAGTTGGCAACGTGGGAAGATGTAGAGTATTCATCCTCGAATAGTGACTGAAGTACCACGGTGCCCGTCCCCAAGAAAGGTAGCACAAAACCGAATGACCATTACTACTCGACCACGCACTATCGGTGAGTTGCGTGCAAGTGGATATAAGGTCCTGTCCATCAAGGAAGAGTTACGCAAAAATCTCATAGAAAAGCTTCGCAGAGAGGAAGAATTGTTCCCCGGAATTGTGGGCTATGAGGAAACAGTCATTCCTCAGATAGAAAACGCCATACTCTCCGGTCAGGACATTATCTTTCTTGGCGAGCGTGGTCAGGCGAAAACGCGTATGGCTCGCAGCCTTGTCAACCTGCTTGACGAATATGTGCCAGTCATTGCGGGATGTGAGATCAACGACAATCCGTACGAGCCTATTTGTAAGGCATGTCGTGACAAGGTCGCGGAACACGACGACCTCGTAGAGATCGCATGGTTGCCACGCGATCAGCGCTATGGCGAAAAACTGGCAACACCAGATATCACCATTTCAGACCTCGTTGGTGAAGTCGACCCGGTACGTGTCGCGGAAGGCCGTTACCTGTCCGACGAACTCACCATCCACTATGGAATGATTCCACGTACCCATCGCGGTATCTTCTGTATCAACGAGTTGCCCGATCTATCCGAGCGCATCCAGGTCGGTCTGTTGAACATCATGGAAGAGCGCGATGTGCAGATTCGCGGTTATAAAATCCGCTTGCCACTGGACGTATATGTGGTTGCCAGTGCCAACCCGGAAGATTACACGAACCGTGGACGCATCATTACGCCGTTAAAGGACCGCATCGGTTCCGAAATTCGTACACACTATCCACTCACACTCGAACACGAAATCTCGATTATGGAGGCCGAGAGCAATCACTTCGCAACTGAGGGCCTCGATATTGTCTTCCCACAGTTTATGAAAGAGACAATTGCCGAGATCACCCACATGGCACGCAACAGCACCGACATCAGTCAGCGCTCCGGTGTCAGCGTCCGTGTCTCCGTCTCAAACTATGAGAACGTGTTGAGCAACGCCACCAAGCGTGCACTCCGTTTCAAGGAGCGCAGCATCACACCGCGCGTGAGTGACCTTTCTGCGATTGTTGCCTCAACCTCTGGTAAAATCGAGCTTGATACCGTTGGCGATGTCAAGGAAGAACGTATCGTACAGAAATTGATCAATGCCGCCGTGCTCAGCATCTTTGGTCAGTACTTCGAGCAGCGCGAGTTCGAGCAACTCGTAGCAGGCTTCGAGCGCGGCCTGAGCGTGCAGGTTGGCGACGACATGCCCTCTATGGAATATGTCAATCAACTTTCTAAGGTTGGCGGTTTGAGCAAAGCTATCGACAAGTTGAACGGTCGAGGTAGCCCATCCAGTATTGCATCGTCCATCGAGTTTATCCTCGAAGGACTACACTTAAATCGGCGTCTCAATAAGGATGCAGTCGGCGGCAAAACACGCTATCGCCGATAAGGGGTCCGCGACATGTTTGAACGCTTTCGCAAGAATCGCTACGGCTATACCCGATGGGATGGCACACAGCGTATCGAAGGTATCGATGCCGACGATATTCTGAATGCCCTCTCAGATGACTACCTGGAAAATGGCAACCTGCAGCAGGCGATGCGTCGCCTGATGCAGGAAGGCATTCAAGGCCAGGATGGTCGCAAATCAATGGGCCTGCGCGAAATGATGGAGCGTATGCGCAATGCGCGCAATGAGCAGCTCAATCGTTACAACATGGCCTCTGGTGTCATGGACGACCTGCGCCAGAAGCTTGAGGAAATCAAGGACCTTGAGCGCTCCGGCATCCAGCGTCGCCTCGATGCGCAAAATGCTCAACCACAAGACGGTCAGCAGGGCCAGCAAGGGCAAGATGGTCAACAAGGCCAGCAACCTCAAGGGGACCAGTCTCAGCAAGGTCAGCAGGGACAACAAGATCAACAGGGGCAGCAAGGTCAACAAGGCCAGCAGGGACAGCGTAGAAACCAACCCCAAAGCGGTCAGCAGAGCCAGCAAGGGCAAGGGGACCAGTCCGGTCAATCAGGACAAGAAGGGCAGAACGGCGACTCCCTCAGTCCACAGCAGATGAAGCGCATGCTTGAAATGATCGCCAAGCGTAAGCAAGAGGCTCTCGACAATCTTCCTCAGGACATCCCTGGACAGATCAAAGGACTCTCTGAATACGACTTCATGGACGATGAGGCCCGCGAGAAGTTCAAAGAACTGATGGAGAGTCTGCAGCAGCAGATGATGCAACAGTTCTTCCAGGGCATGCAGCAATCTCTGCAAAACATGACGCCTGAGGATGTTGCCAAACTGCGCGAGATGATCCGCGACTTGAACAAGATGCTCAAAGAGCGACAAGAGGGCCGGGAGCCGGATTTCGACTCGTTCATGCAAAAACACGGCGAGTACTTCCCCGGCGTCAACTCTCTTGACGATCTTATCGAGCAGATGCAGCAGCAAGCGGCAGCTATGCAGGGCATCATGGAGAACCTCTCACCCGATCAGCGTCAGGAGTTGCAACAACTCATGGAGCAGATGATGGGCGATGATCGTATCCGCGTTGATATGATGGAGTTAGCGCAAAACCTCGAAGCAATGGCACCATCAGAACAAATGCGGACACGCTTTCCCTTCCGTGGTCAAGAGTCTCTGCCTTTGAACGAAGCTATGCGTATGATGAACCGCCTCCAGCAAATGGAGGGGCTTGAAGACGAGTTTAAAGAGGCTCGTCGTCTCGACAACATCGACGCCATTGATAGCGACAAGGTCAAAGAACTCCTCGGCGACGAAGAGTATCAATCGGTCGAACAACTGAAAGAACTCATGAAGACGCTTGAGGAGGCTGGCTACATCCAGAAACGTGGCAATCGCTACGAGCTGACTGCCCGTGGCATGCGCAAGATTGGCCAAAAAGCCTTGCAGGACATCTTTAACAAGATGAAGCGCGATGGCTTCGGTCGTCACGTCAGCCCCTTCCGTGGTGTTGGCGGCGAACGTACTGACGACAGCAAGCAGTACCAGTTCGGCGATGCCTTCCTGCTCGACCTTAAACAAACCCTGATGAATTCGGTACATCGACAGGGTACCGGTACTCCTGTAAAACTTGCGCAGGAAGACTTTGAAGTCTATCGCACCGAATTCACCACGCAGTCTTCTACCGTCTTGATGATCGATATGAGCTTGAGTATGGTCTACAACGGCTGCCAACCCGCCGCGAAAAAGGTGGCTGTTGCCCTTGAAAGCCTGATCCGCTCACAGTTCCCGCGTGACAACCTGTACATCGTCGGCTTCTCGCGTATGGCGAAGGAATACAAGCCAAACGAGATCATCGAGTTGAGCATGGCCGACAATGACCGTGGCACCAACATGGCCCATGGCCTGATGTTGTCACGCAAACTCCTGGCTCGTCATCGCGGCATCAACAAACAAATCATCATGATTACCGATGGTGGTCCCACCGTCTGGTTTGAAGATGGCGAATGGA
>CAXTCR010000193.1:0-7737 GCA_964242555.1 uncultured Ktedonobacteraceae bacterium | reverse complement strand
GGCGCAACGGTGGCTCTTAAAGATGGTTGGGTTATCGGTCCCGATGGCTATTGGGTCATGAACTCATCAGGCATTGTGATGCTGGGCAATGAAGTATATGTCATTGCCTCCTATACACGCCACAACTCGTCTCTGCTTGCCGGACAAAATATCGTGCGGAACATCTGTGGTCAGGTGGCGCACCAATTGCAATAGGGTTCAATATACATCCACCGCTATCGGGAGGAATTTTTAATCGTTTGCTTCTTGGAACTACCAACCCTCTGCATCACCCGCTTTGTCTGCAGCTGCCTCCATAAATGCTTATACGCGCTGTGTACAATTTCGACTTCCGTTTTGTGTGAGTTCATGGTCTGATCCTTTCTAATAATTGAGGTGTAGTAGTACATTCATAAGTGTAGTTTTAACGTGAAAAACTCTTAGAAGATATAACAAAAAAGGCCTACAAAAATTTGTGTTCTCAAGTCGAGGCGAAGATAATCACTTAGATGTGGATACAATCAAAGTATATCACAAATTCTGTAACCATTACCAACGGGGAGATATTCCTTGCACTTCTTTGCTTATGCTATTGTAATACAAGAAACGTTTTATAGAAAGGGAACTCTCAACATATGCAAGGCAACTTCTATGGCTACCAAAAACAACGCTTCCTCCTCCTACTATCCTGGGGCATCCTCAGCGTCATCGCAGGTTCTGCACTTCAACTGAACACGCAGTCGTTTTGGAAACAATTTGGCCTCCAGTCGCTGCTCTGGGGTGCCATCGACGCCGCCCTAGCCCTCTTCGGTCAAAACGGAGCTGACAAAAAGGAGAAACGCTACCTCATCGGTCAGCTCAATAAAACCGAAACCCAAAAAGACACCCGCACCTTCTACCGCATCCTGCTCATCAACTTCGGCCTCGACTTCGGCTACATCGCCCTCGGCGCATGGCTCATGCAACACTTTAACACCCAACCCGACCGGCGCGGTATGGGCCTCGGCATCCTCATACAAGGTCTCTGGCTCTTCCTCTTCGACGGCCTCCTCTCGCAAGAGGTCCGCTCAAAATGGAAAATGTAAAACGTGAAAATAAACAAAAACCAGGGCACCCCTTGCGGGTGCTGGTCCTGTCATGACCCACATCGGTGTATGGGAGGGGCATCCCCTTGCGGGTGCCCTTGCCTCACCATGAACATCTTTTCCCTTAAATTAACATCTATGGTGCATTCCCTTACGGATGCCCTTGCCTCACTCTCGCCACTTGTTCTGCCGATCTCGCCCCGTCATCTGTTCCCTTCCATACGCCTTGGTTGTGTGATGCCACGCATTGGTTGTATGGAAGGGCCGTTCCCCAGAAACGTTCCCGTAAGGATTCAATGGGGACCAGGGCACCCGCAAGGGGATGCCCCTCCCATACATACCGCCAACGCGCCTCAGGACAGGATCAGGGCAACCGTCAGATACGATGCGTCCGTCTCAGGAACTGCATCGTATGGGAGGGGCATCCCCTTGCGGGTGCCCTGGTCCTGGTCCCTGTATCGGTATATGGGAGGGGCATCCCCTTGCGGGTGCCCTGGTTGCTCTTCTTAATCCCACATTGGTAATCACGGTAATGAAAGTAATGAATTTTCGTCACATTACATTCTTCCCCGACTTAGAAGTCTTCCAAACAAACGAGTAGCAGTAATGACGGTAATGACGGTAAGAAACGCCCCTTACCTCGCATGCTGTACCGCTGCCGCTACAAGAGCGATAACGACAATGAAAAACACAATAGCAAGCACTGTTACTATGATTGGCAGAATGAGCACTGCTAACGTTGCTCGACCGCCGCTCAAACGATGTACCGCCATCGTCATAAACACTTGCAGTACAATGCTGTAAATGCTTATTGCGAAGCTAACAAGAGTACCAAGAATAGGAATCAATACTACAAGATAAGCTATTAGAGTAAGGGGAACGTTAAACAGCAAGTAGCTGTACATGTATGGTAAGAATGTTCCTCGTCCTCCAAACGCTTTAGCAAACAAATGATAAATGCCTACACTAATAAAGAGGCCAAGAGGCGTGAGCAGGATGTAACTAAATGGTACTACACTAAAGAATCCTCGAACTATATCTGCCGTTGATGCGGGAAGGTTCTGTATATTATAGAACGAATTGAGTCCAAAAGCGCTAAACGCAAAGCCGAACAACACCGAGAACAGGGTAAGTATACCAATCTGTACCCACACAATATTCCATGCCGCCTTACCCTGTTCCGCTGCGAATGTTGCCGCTCCCGGCTTGGTCAACACGCGAATATATTGGCCCGGCAATTGACGAATGGCATCACCAAGTGGCAATGGTTTACTGGCAGGAGGCGCACTTTGATCACTGGTGGCATACCCGTACGGTCCCTGTGGCCCTCCAGCGTACACTGGTGGCGGAGGATAGTTAGAGGGTGCACCATATTGAATTTGTTGCCCTTGTGCCATACTAGAGTAGCCCGGTGGGGGATAATTAGGAGGCGCACCATACTGTCCCTGCTGATAATTTGACGGCGTGCCATACTGCTCTTGCGGATTTTGTGACGAGTTGAAATACTCTGGCGGAGGTGGATAACTGGGTGTTGTACCATACGGGTCTTGCGGCGGCAAACCATAATTGGACGATGAAGGCGAGTTACCAGAATTTTGCGCGGAGCCTGAATTTGAATAAGGGTCTTCATTCGGTGTATTCGACATCGTTATACTCCCTTTACTGTAACTATAAAACAACCTGCAGCACACTCCTCATCTATAGCCCATGACATGGTAACATACTATGAGGGACGCGTCTACGTTAGAATAAAAAATGGTAACTGCAAACATTCCATGATTGCAAACCTTTACTAGGCATGTTACACTGGGTAAACTGTTTGCGAATTGACAAGTAACGCGTTTACTTTCAGCGAGGACTCTCATGCTGCTTACACTTACCACAACACATACGCCAGCAACTGATCTGGGCTATCTGCTCCATAAGCATCCAGACCGCCTCCAAACCTTCTCACTTCCCTTTGGTAAGGCTCATGTATTTTATCCCGAAGCAACAGAGCAGCGTTGCACCGCAGCCCTCCTACTCGATGTTGATACCATTTCTCTTGTACGAGGACGCGACGCCGCAGTCGACTCGTACGTCAACGACCGTCTATATGTGGCCTCATCGTTCCTGAGTGTTGCCCTCTCGGACCTGTTTCGTACAGCGATGAATGGACATTGCAAAGCACGTCCCGATCTTGTAGAGACTCCACTACCGCTTCAGGCACATCTCGCCGTTGTGCCGTGTCAAAGTGGTGAAACATTTCTCCGGAGCCTTTTTGAGCCGCTTGGATATACTGTTACTCTTGTACCGCATAGGCTCGACGAAACACGCCCAGAGTGGGGTATGAGTAACTATTATACCGTCACGCTGGAGGCAACTTGCTTACTCCGCGACTTGCTCACGCACCTCTATGTGCTCATACCCGTGCTTGATGACGACAAACACTACTGGATAGGTGACGAAGAGGTAGAAAAGTTGCTCAGAAACGGCAAGAGCTGGTTAGAGCAACATCCACAGCGGGAACACATCACGTCTCGTTACCTCAAGCACAGGCGTAATTTAGTGAGCGATGCCCTTACCCGTCTTGCTCCTGAAGAGCAACAGAAACTAGCAGAAGATGTTGAAGTGGGGGCTAACTCTGAAAAAGATTCAAGTGTACATTCTTCGAGTCTGCATGCACAACGTCTTGAGACGGTAGTATCAGTGCTGAAGGCAAGCGGGGCAAAGCGTGTGCTTGACCTCGGCTGTGGTGAAGGAAAGCTCCTCCAACTCCTCTTGCAGGACAAAACCTTCGAGTATATTCTTGGTATGGACGTGTCATATCGTGTCCTTGAACTTGCTCAGAAACGCCTGCTCCTGGATCGTCTTCCCGATGCGGTGAAGAGGCGTATTACCTTTATGCATGGCTCGTTAACCTATCGTGATGCTCGCTTGCAGGGCTACGACGCTGCCGCCGTTGTCGAGGTGATAGAGCATCTCGATCCCGCACGTCTTGCCACTTTCGAGCGGGTGCTCTTCGAGTTCGCAAAGCCTCGTACCATCGTAGTCACAACACCTAATGTCGAATACAACGTCAAATTTCCGTCTCTGCCCTCTGTAACGCTGCGTCACTCCGATCATCGCTTCGAGTGGACTCGCCAGGAGTTTCAGCAATGGGCTACAAATGTTGGGCAACGCTTTGGCTATCATGTGGATTTTGCCGCGCTTGGACCAGAGGATGAGCGAGTCGGTGCGCCATCACAAATGGGTGTATTCACACGCGTCGTAGGGACCGATGTGTCACGTCCTGCTGGCGTCCCGATTGCCGACTCCGTATAGAGTAAGGAAGAATGATGAAAGTAACAATTCCAGAATTATCATTGGTCGTGCTGATTGGCCCGTCTGGTTCAGGTAAATCCACCTTCGCGAAAACTCACTTTAAATCTACCGAAGTCCTCTCATCAGACTTCTGTCGCAGCCTTGTGTCCGACGACGAGAATGACCAGAACGCCACGTCACAAGCGTTTGAGGTATTAAACTTCATTGCCTCCAAACGCCTTGCTGCTGGCAAACTCACCGTGATCGATGCTACAAACGTACAACCAGAAGCACGTAAAAGCTTATTAGAATTGGCGCGAACGTATCACACGCTTGTAACCGCTATCGTCTTTAACCTGCCTGAAAAACTCTGTTATCAGCGCAACACCCTGCGTCCCGACCGTAACTTCGGCCCCCACGTTATTCATCGCCAGATGGAACAAATGCGACGTTCACTCCATCATCTGCGCAATGAGGGCTTCCATCACATCTATACACTACGCTCGCCTGAAGAAGTCGAGAGTGTCGAAATCGAGCGCCAGCGTTTATGGAGCAATCTAAAGGACGAACATGGCCCATTCGATATTATTGGTGACATCCACGGCTGTTTTTCAGAATTACAAGCGCTCTTGCATCAGCTTGGCTATTCCGTGACTCAACACGAATGGACATTTTCGGTGACACATCCACAGGCCAGAAAACTCATATTTCTTGGCGATCTTGTAGATCGTGGTCCTGATACACCAAATGTCTTGCATTTGGTGATGGATGCGGTAGCCTCTGGAACTGCATTATGTGTTCCTGGCAATCACGATATAAAGCTAATTCGTAAACTCAAAGGTAACAACGTAACCGTCAATCATGGCCTTGCCGAGTCATTAGCGCAAATCGCCCAGCAACCACCAGCGTTCAAGGAGCGTGTCATAAAATTTCTTGACGACCTTGTCAGCCATTATGTCCTCGATGACGGCAACCTGGTCGTCGCCCATGCTGGTATGAAAGAAGCAATGCAGGGACGTGGTTCGCGTGCCGTTCGCGAATTCGCGCTCTATGGTGAGACAACAGGCGAAACCGACGAATTTGGTCTACCAGTACGTTACAATTGGGCAGCTGAGTATCGTGGCAAGGCAATGGTCGTCTATGGACATACACCAGTACCAACACCTGAATGGCTTAATAACACCATCAATATCGATACCGGTTGTGTCTTCGGTGGCAACTTAACTGCATTGCGCTATCCCGAGAAAGAACTGACGGCAGTACATGCTGCCTGGACATACAGCGAACCAGCAAAACCTTTTCTCATACCGGAACCAGTTTCTACCCCGACACTCAACGCACAACAGCAGCACGATGACATTCTTGACATTGGAGATGTTACAGGCAAACGCCTCATATCGACACGCCTAAGCAAAAATATTACTATTCGCGCAGAGAACGCAATTGCCGCACTAGAGATTATGAGCCGCTTTGCCGCTGACCCCAAATGGCTCATATACTTGCCGCCGACCATGTCGCCATGTGGTACAAGCAAAAAAGAAGGTCTACTGGAACATCCTGCGGAAGCCTTTAACTATTATGGGCAAGAAGGCATTTCACAGGTCATCTGTGAGCAGAAGCACATGGGGTCACGTGCAGTGGTGATTGTGTGTAAGAATGAAGAGGTTGCACAAAAACGTTTCGGCGTTGTTGAAGAAGGTATCGGCATCTGCTATACCCGTACTGGACGCCGTTTCTTTGACGATGCGAAACTTGAAGCCGAGCTACTTCGTCGCCTGAGAACCGCATTAGATACTATAGATTTTTGGGGTAGTGCAAATACCGATTGGCTCTGCCTGGACTGCGAATTGATGCCATGGTCCGTCAAAGCTCAAGAACTCATATTACAACAATATGCTGCTGTTGGCGCCGCTTCTCATGTAAGTTTGGATGAAGCCGTAGTTGTGCTGGAAGGAGCGGCAGCACACAATCCCGATATACAGCCCTTGCTGAACAGGTACACGCAGCGCAAGGATATGGCTATGCAATACGTCCATGCCTATCGCAACTATTGCTGGCCTGTAAACTCGATAGATGACCTAAAACTTGCACCATTCCACCTTATCGGTACGCAAGACCATACCTTCTTTGATAACGACCACCAATGGCATATGGACCGGATTAAGCAAATATGCAAACAAGACGAAAATCTGTTCCTGGCAACGCCATACAAAGTAGTAGAGCTTGAGAATGAGCAAAGTATCGCAGAGGCAATCACGTGGTGGGAGGAATTAACCGGACATGGCGGCGAAGGAATGGTTGTCAAACCGTACAAGTTTACTGAGCAAGGTAGGCGCGGTATTGTACAACCAGCGGTAAAATGTCGCGGTCCCCAATATCTACGTATCATCTATGGCCCAGAGTACAATACGCCAGAAAACCTCCAACGGCTGCGTATGCGCAATCTAGGCACAAAACGTTCGCTTGCTCTACGTGAATTCGCCCTCGGCGTCGAAGCCGTAGAACGCTTTGTTCGTGGCGAACCATTGCGGCGTGTCCACGAGTGCACCTTCGGCGTCCTTGCCCTCGAAAGTGAACCCGTTGATCCACGTCTGTAACCTTGCTCCGTAGAGACCGACGTACCACGTCCTCCCTGGAAACCGAAAGGTCAAAGAGGACGTGATAATTGGTGCATCCGGTAAGTTATTAGATAATGCCAAAATCTGCCTGTTGTCCTATAAAGCCGGATGAGCATTATAAACATACCCTAGGTACTTACCGGATGCACCAATAATGCATCCTGAAAAATTCCTGTGGGAAACGGACGCCCACAAGGGCTACCCCATAGGCGTTAACGTAAGGCTTGAATGGGGACCAGGGCGCCCGCTGCCTGTATCATTCCCCGAGCCGCGTTCGGGGAATGATACAGGCAGCGGGTGCCCTGGCTCAACCACAGACCTCCCTTCAGCTTACGGTAACGCTTATGGGGGCTACCCTACTATAACGAGCGACTCGTGTATAGTAGGGTAGCCCCTTGTGGGCGTCCGTTGTGTGTAAAATTACCGAAGTAATGCTTCATATGCATCATCAGCCCCTACGATAACAGTCGTTCTATCAATAGAAAATGCTCCCGGTCGTGCTCGATGATATCGGCAACAATCACACACAGTTTCTCATCGTCCCCATCCCATGGCGGACGTACCGCCTCGTCTAGCTTTTTATCGTCCAACTCGTCAACCACAAGATGTATAAGGTGTGTATGGATCTCTTGCCAGTAGGAGTGCACATCCTGCAACGATTTGCTAGCATCTTGCTTCCGCATTTCACTATTGACATCATCCCCACTTAGCGTTACATCGGGTAGCGGTTGATCGTGTATATATGCCACAAGCAATGCATGTGTCACCGACTT
>CAXTCR010000192.1:0-7787 GCA_964242555.1 uncultured Ktedonobacteraceae bacterium | reverse complement strand
TTTTGTAAACTCTTCGAGATGACATTTTAGAGAGTGTATGCCGACTCATGCTAGCTTCGCTAGCATGAGTCGGCATACACTCTCTAGCTTGATTTCACACTGCTGTGTGTCCCGTACCGGCTTCTCAGGACTTTCTTGTCGAATTTGCCGACGCTGGTTTTAGGCACGGAGTCGATGAAGACGACATCATCGGGGAGCCACCATTTGGCGACCTGGGGACGGAGGAAGTCAAGGATTTCTTCTTTTGTGACCTGTCCTACGTAGTCGGGTTTAGCGACGACGCAGGCAAGAGGGCGCTCAGACCATTTTTCGTCTGGGATACCGATGACGCTAGCTTCTAGCACCTTTGGATGGCCCATGATTAAATTTTCCAGTTCAACCGATGAGATCCATTCGCCTCCCGATTTTACAAGGTCTTTGGTGCGGTCAACGAGTTGCAGCATGCCATCTTCGTCGACAACGGCCACATCGCCAGTGCCGAACCAGCCATCGACGAACTTTGTCGACGCTTGCTCGTCTTTATAGTACGAGCGTGCAATCCAGGGACCGCGGACCTGTAGTTCGCCGAAGGTTGTGTTATCCCAAGGAACTTCTTTACCGGTCTCCATGTCAATAACCCGGAAGTCCACGCCGGGAACGATTGTGCCCTGCTTGGCTTTGATGCGGAACTGTTCTTCGAGTGGCAGGTCGCTCTGGTATGAACGGAGGCGAGAGACCGAAGCAAGCGGGGAGGTCTCGGTCATGCCCCACGCTTGAATGATGTTCATGTTATGACGGTACAGACCTTCGATCAGCGATTTTGGCACCGCTGAACCACCGCAGAAGATGGCGCGCAAGTGTGGAAACTCGATCGGCTCTTTTTCGAGTAGCGCAAGCATACCAATCCAGATCGTTGGCACACCGGAGGCCACTGTTACCTTTTCTTGCACCATGAGTTTCGCGACGCGTGCCGGGTCCATGAAGCGACCGGGCAGTACTATCGTCGAGCCGATTAAAATGCCGGCGTGTGGTTGGCCCCACGCGTTGGCATGAAACATTGGTACAATGGGTAGGATGGTATCACTCTCGCTCAGGCCCTTATTATCGACCATACCTAATGCCAACGAATGCAGGGTGATCGAGCGATGGCTGTAGACAACACCTTTGGGGTTGCCGGTGGTGCCAGAGGTATAGCACATGGCGGCGGCAGTATTCTCATCGAGTTGGGGCCAATCATAGGTCGTTGGCTGGCCGCCGATAAATGTTTCGTAGTCGACCGAGGGTTGGAGTTTGCCAGAGTTCTGAGGAGCATTGCCCATGATGACGTAGAGCTTAACGGTAGGCAGTTGATCGGAGATATTTTCCAGGAGCGGAACGAGATCACCATCGACAAAAATAATCTTGTCTTCAGCGTTATTGATGATGTACACCAACTGCTCCGCGAACAGGCGAAGATTGAGGGTATGCAGGACCGCGCTCATGCAGGGGACAGCGAAGTACAATTCGAGGTGCCTGTATGTATTCCATGCGAATGTGGCCACGCGTTCGCCTGATTGCACACCGGCTTTTGCCAATGCGTTCGCAAGTTGGGCTGTGCGCTTGCCCCATTCGCTATAGGTGTAGCGATGCGGCTCAGCATCCGTTTGGGTCACAATCTCTTTCCGGCCAAACAGTCGGATAGAACGATTGTAGGCATGCTGTAGTGTTAGTGGGTAATCCATCATCAAGCCTTGCATAGTGTCCTAAGCCTCCCTCTATGTTAGAAATTATGGTTTAGAACAACTATATCACAAAAACAGGCCCATACACCGCTTATGTTTGCACTTTATCCTGGGGAGTAATAGAAATATTCTCATCCTTCTGTACTCTCCCTTCAGGAAATTCCTCAGGGTGGTTTCGTTTCCACTCTTGCCAGTAGGCAACCACGAACACTTGAATTATGCCTACGACAGGAACAGAGAGAAATGCGCCCCATAGTCCAAAGAGTGTGCCGAAGATAAACAACAGACTGACCGAGAATGCGAGGAGCCAATATTTGTCCATCTACAACACCTTGAGCTAGCGTGACAAACACAACATATATGACAGCAGTCTGCCAGTTATGGCTCAACGCAATAAGGATACCGATTGGCCCAGAAATATAGGCACCAATCTGTGGAATGAATTCGGTGAGAAAAACAATGACTCCAATAAGGGTGCGCCACGACGCTTATTCATGATCTACCCCCTCGATAGTTCTTGCCACATCCTCGTTGCCGCGTTTTGCCGCCCAGCGCAGCGCTTCGGCAGCAAGGTAGAGCGAGCCGGTTGCGCAGATGAGGTCTTCTGGCCCTGCTACGTCTACGGCTCGGTTCATGGCCTGTTCGCTTTCTGGCTCGGTATATACAGTAACTTGGGGGGCATACTCGGTGAAGAGTTTCTGCAGACGCTCAATCGGTGTGGCACGAGGATTTTTCATGCGTGTCAGCACAACGGCATCTATATGAGCTAATGCCTGGATCATGCCTGTGAGGTCTTTATCCTGACTAGAACTAAAGACGAAAATGAGGCGTCGTGCGGTAAATGTATCCCTTAGAGCGGTCAAAAGCTTCTCGATCGAATCGGTGTTGTGGGCACCGTCTATGACGATGGCTGGCGCTTGACCGACGACCTCCATACGTGCCGACCAGTGGGCGTTGCGGAAGCCTTCGCGTAAGGCGTGTTCGTCCCAGCGTAGACCCTGTTCGCGCAAGAGTTCGAGTGTCGCGAGGGCGGCAGTAGCATTTTCGAGTTGGTGTTGACCGGCAAGTGGGATTTCCAACCCTGTGTAGAGATCATTGGGTCCGGTGATAGTGAAACGCTGCCGCACCGCATTGCGTTCTTCCAAGCGGTAACGATACGCCAACGGCGGCAACACATCGGCCTCGACATCAGTTTGGGCAGGATCGCTCTCTTGCGAGCCAACGCGTACCATACGAGCCTCGCGCTGCTGTACTATGGTAGCAATAGCGCGCAATGCTTCAGGCGCCTGTGCCGAAGTGACAAGTAGACCCTTTGGCTTGATAATCCCCGCCTTTTCGATAGCGATTTTTGTGAGCGTATCGCCAAGGATTTGCATATGATCGTAGCTGATAGAGGTGATCACGGATACCAGTTGATTGAGGATATTGGTCGCATCCAACCTACCCCCGATACCGACTTCGACAACGGCATGTTCAATATGCTGACGGGCAAAGTAGAGGAAGGTGAGCGCGGTCGCAACTTCGTAGGTGATGAAGGGACCGAATTCGTGTCGTGCCTGTATTTGTTCTACACTGGTGCGTATTTCTGGAACGAGGGCTGCTAGCTCAGCTTCGTTGATGAGACGACCATTGACACGTGTACGTTCGCGAAAGGTATGCAGGTCTGGCTGGGTGTAGAGGCCCGTACGTACACCAGCGTGCCTCAGAACGGACTCGATGAGGGTTGCCGTTGAGCCTTTGCCCTTTGTACCGGCGATAAGCGTGCTTGTATAGCGTTGGTGAGGATTGCCGAGCAACTCTAATAGGGCACGTTCACGCGCTTGATTTTCGTTGCGGTCGCGTGTGAAAGAGGAGCCGCGTTCGAAATCGCTAAAACTATAGATATATGCGAGTGCCTCTTGATAATTCATGAATGATCAGTTCTTTCCATAGGTGTGTACATTGTTCCGCTCATGCACAGATGTTATGAATAGCACACCTACCAGTTTGGAGCTAGAGTAAAGGTACTGCGAATGATGGCATCGCTCATAGTGACGACGCGCCTCATCTCGCGTACGTCGTGGACGCGTACGATGTCGGCTCCTTGTGCTATACCCAGTGCTACGCTTGCGGCGGTTCCCTCTAGTCTATCGGTTGCAGGTAGTCCGCCAAGCACGCGACCAATCGTTGATTTACGCGATACACCAAGCAGGATTGGACGACCTAAGGCGCGTAGTTCTCCTAGACGACGCAGGAGTTCTAAGTTTTCTTCTGGTGTTGTACCAAAGCCGATGCCGGGATCGATAATAATATGCTCCCACGCGATGCCTGTGGCAAGCGCCATATCTATACTTCCTGAGAGATAGCGTATCACATCACTGACGATGTTGTGTTTTGTATAGCCACGCATGTTTGCCATGATTACGACGGGCACGCCATACTCTTTTGCGACCGTCGCCATTGCGGGGTCCTGACGTAAGCCCCAGATATCGTTAATCATGCAGGCACCAGCGGCGAGAGCTTGTGCCGCAACCTCTGCTTTATATGTATCAATTGAAATGAGTATATTTTCCGGCAAGTTTGCGTGCAGCGCCTGTACAACAGGAATGACACGTGCCAGTTCCCTTTCGGGAGAGGTAACGATGGGGGCGTTGGGACGCGTTGACTCACCGCCGACATCGATTAATGTCGCACCTTCCGATACAAATCTTTGAGCCTGTGTGACTGTTCGCTGTACAAAGGCATCGTCTAGGTTGTCATCCTGGGCAAGGCCATCACCGGAGAAGGAGTCTGGTGTCACGTTGACAATGCCCATGATGTGCGTATGTGTACCCCATTCGAGGCGATGGTTATGCCAGATGGTTGGCAAGAGATGGATGGACATGAAGTAACCTCTTTAAGCAATGTTTTTGTTTTATGATATTCGTTTCCGTTGTTCCATAGCAACACACCATGTTATACTAGCAACAAGGAATGTTTTTATCTTTATTTCATCATCGCGATCTAATACATTTTCATGAGATGGGGATTACCAGGATGCAAAACACGTCTGAAATGAAACGGCTCACGCCAGCCGTGAATACGACCCGTCGCTGCCGTGAGTGTCATGAAGAGGCGCTTGGACGCTGCCCCGATTGTCATCATGGCTTTTGCCAGGATCATTTTCCCAAGCAACAGCACTCGCCTTGTGCTGAGAAGCAGATGAAGATGGCACAGACACAGGTATGCTATGTGTGTGGAGCACAGGTGTATCCCGATCAATGGTCGCTGTCAAAGACCTCGCACTTTGTCGACCAGTTTTCGTGCCAGGGTTGTGGACGCCATATATGCGATGAGCTACATACGCAGCGTAAGGTTGAGGATGTAGTGATTACGCGCGAGGGCTTGCGTGGACACCGTTACCAGTATACGAATCGCTATTGTGACCTCTGCGCTCCACTATCAAGCGTAGGTGGCATTCGGGGTGCAGCGCGTATTGTCGTTGCAGTTGGAACAGTACTTGTTGCCGCATTTTATTACCTTCATCACTAAGTTTGAGCATCTATACGAGAGAGTAGAGAAAGGGGATAAGAGACGGTTCGTGTGCTAAATTTGGGAAACAACGGACGCACACACATGTGGGTTGGGAAGTGACGAACACCGCATGTGGGAGTAGGGAACGAATGCCTACATGTGTGGGGTGGGAAGTGACAGATGCCGCCTGTGGGGGAGAGAACGAATACCACATGTGTGAGTAGGGAATGGACGCCCACAAGGGGACTAACCCCATAAGTTGAGCCAGGGCGCCCGCAAGGGGACGCCCCTCCCCTACCACGAGAGCGCAGTGGGAACGGGTTTAAGTATGGGAGGGGCGTCCCCGAGCCGCATTCGGGGAATGATACAGGCAGCGGGCGCCCTGGTCCCCATTCGGGCCTTACGGTAACGCTTATGGGGGCTAGCCCTACTATACCCGATATTTATCCGTTATTTGGAGCAATTTTTCAATAGCATTAATGCGTTTGTCGTTATTCACGTCGTCTCGATTACTATTTATGGCAGTATCAACAACAATTCAATCGACGCTACAGCGTCATAGTCAGGTGATCAGCGAGGCTCTGAGGAGCGCGGTGTATAAAGCGGAACAGGGTGAGTCAAACGCGTTACAGGCGTTTTATGGGCAGATGCACTACCACCTTGGCTGGGTCGATACACAGTTTCAACCGGTGCAGAGTCATCCTGGTAAGCTGCTCCGCCCGACACTTCTCCTGCTAGCATACGAGGCGTCGGGAGCATGGGGAATGGCGGCAGATGAGGACACAGCGTATCTACGTCGCGCATTGCCAGCTGCTGCTGCAGTCGAACTCACCCATAATTTCACACTCATTCACGACGATATTGAGGATGGGGATGCCGAGCGGCGCCATCGAACAACGTTATGGAAGCAATGGGGAATTCCGCAGGCACTTAATACGGGTGATGGAATGTTCGCGCTTTCTCGCCTGACCCTGTGGGGAGTGCTTGACGAGGGCGTAGAGGGACTGGTTGCGGCACGTCTAGGAGCGGCACTTGATCATGCCTGCCTTGTGCTTTCGGAGGGCCAGTATCTCGATATTAGCTTTGAGCAACGTTTGGATATCTCAGTTGCGATGTATATTGATATGATCCAGAGAAAGACGGGCGCGCTTATGGCTTGTGCCGCTCAAATGGGTGGGCTACTTGGGACGCGGGATGCGGAGACGATTGAGAGCTTGCGGCGCTTTGGCTGGGCAATGGGGGTTGCGTTCCAGGTACGCGACGATATCCTGGGTGTGTGGGCAACGACGGCGGAGTTAGGCAAGACACCAGCTGGTGATGTATATAGACGTAAGAAGAGCCTGCCCATTTTACACGCGTTAGAGCATGCCACAGCAGACGATCAGGGGTTCTTGCGTGAGGTGTATATGCAGGAGCAGGCACTTTCAAAGCAGCAAGTGGAGCAAGTCCTGACTATCTTTGAGCACACACGGACAAAAGCGTATTGCTACGATTTCCTCGCGCAGCAGTGCAAGATGGCGCACGAGGCGTTGGGGAATGTGCCAACCTACAATAATCCTGTTTCACAGCGAGCACGGCACGATTTGGAGATGTTGGTTCGTTTTGTCGAGGATGCGATTGTATAGGGCGATTGGGGTAGTGAAGCAGAAAATCGGGTAGATAACAGTCAATAGCCATACATGAAACACTCCTCTTATATTCGAAAGCTGAATATGCGTAGCTTCCTTACTGCTGAGAGGATAGCAAAGAAAGCTGTATTCGTTCTGGACTCTTGCTGAAATACAACTGAGAAAGGTATAGATACATTCGTCCCTAGTATGTCAATAGCAAATGTAACCGTTGACAGGAGCCTCATTGTTTGCTACTATGCACGATACAGAGAATTCTTTGTATTTCTAGTGCTATCTCTTCTTACTTTAAAGCAGAGTATAAGTGGAATGGTGAACGTTATAATGCATATAGCGTTATTTGAGGCGCATAAAGAGAAGACTGATATAGCATACGTCTGCCTATAGGAAGGAAAACTCTTTATGATGCGTGAACCTACTTCCACATCCACGTTTGCATCCGATGCTGTTTTTGCAAGGCAACATTCTCAGGAGTCGGTTCAAAAGAGCAGGGGATTTTTGTCTTGGTGGTATCGTCTCAGCACGCCTGCTGAAACGGTTGAGACTTCTCAAGAAGTGGTGATTCCGCGCGAAAGGCTGGCAAGTATTTTACTGCTTGTTATTCTCGGTGCGGTTATCGCTTTTATTCCTGCTGCCTTGACAAGCGATGGTCTGCACGTTGTACCGCCTCTCATAGGAATGTTTCTTATCACCTGCCTTGCAACGTTTCTGAACAAGCTGGGCAAGGTAACGGTAGTGGGCCTCTTGATCGTTGGTGCATTTGATATTGCGTTGATCTACACGCTGCTCTCCTATCCGCACTTCCAACTGACGCAAAACGCTGTGCCGATTTACGACCTATTTGTGTTATCTGATATCATCGCCGTATCGCTGCTACCCATCAATAGCATCATTTATTTCTCGCTATTTCACAGTGCGTTTATCATGGGCGATATTATTTTGCAACCTCACGCGCCCGATTTACAGG
>CAXTCR010000191.1:2962-7847 GCA_964242555.1 uncultured Ktedonobacteraceae bacterium | reverse complement strand
CCCGGATTAAAGACCAGTTGCCCATCATGCTCGACATTATAGGGGATATGGCTATGACCAAAGACAACGACATGGGCATCTGGAAACTCACGTCGTGCCACGCGTCCGTGCGTCTTTGAGTCGCCGAGGATATGAACCATGCCTATCCTGCAAAAGCCAATGCGTAGTTCGCGCTTGATAGGCAGCTTGAGCATGACCTCCTCGGTCTCTACATTGCCCTGAACCGCTGTCACGGGAGCGATTGTTTCTAGTTCAGAAAGCACCGAGAGTATCGAGAGGTCGCCTGCATGCAGAATATGCTCGACCCCGACAAAGTGTTGCCATACCGCGTTGGGAACGCCTTTAAATCGGGGGACGTGGGTATCTGAGATAACACCGACACGATGCAACATAATGGTCTTGTCTCCTCCCTTGCTGTATAATACAAGCTGATTTTTGTATACTACTGCATTTCATTTATTCAGGATATCACACTACATGCGCATAGCTATAATCTCTGATATACACGGAAACCAGGTTGCATTGGAGGCGGTGTTAGAGCATATCGCACAACAGCCAGCTATTAATACACTTGTGATTGCAGGCGACCTCTGTCTAAACGGACCTCGACCCAGAGAAGTCCTAGAAATAGTACAAGCCCTGAGTTGTCCTGTGATTCAGGGCAATATAGACGTAGACGTTACCATGCAGCGCCCTAAAAAGGGAACAAAGAAGCGCGACATTGTCGATTGGACGCGAGAACAAATAGGCAAAAAGGGTATCGCCTATCTGGATGCCCTACCTTTCTCTCACCTCGTCATGAACCCGCATGGCAGCGATGCGCTTATTGTTCATGCTAATCCCCTTAACCAGGACGATGCAATTTTTCCGACATCAACTGATAAAGACTTGGAGCATCTGCTGGGCGCACTCCCACCATCCATAGGTGCAATGGCCTTTGGACACTTGCACATAGCTTACCAGCGCCATTGGCGGGATCGGCTGCTGCTGGATACTGGAAGTTGTGGGTTGCCGCGTGATGAAGACCATCGAGCTGCATACGGCGTTTTGACGTGGCAAGATGGAGTGTGGCAGGGGGAGCATCATCGTGTTGAGTACGATATAGCAAAAGTCGTCGACCAGTTGCGTACCAGCGGTATACCGCATGCGGAAAAACGGATAAAGGTGCTGTTAGAGGCACGCTACTCATAAAAAATGTAGGAGTCTCATTCATTACATCCTGAAACTATCTGCAACGCTGTTTCAGGATGTAATGAATGAGACCCCTACAACGCTATGATTTCAAGAGATGACAGGAGACACAATCACATGCCTTGTGATGAGCGACACACGTAGTTTGACTCCCCTCAAAAGCGTCACTGCTATAGTGATCTTCTGCGATTCCTTCTTCACCAAGATAACTAGCAGCATCTCCGATGTCAACCAGTTCTAATAGTTCGATAATTGCACGCAATTCACCTGTTGTTGCCATTGCGCTTCCCCCCATTCATTTTCATTATGTAAGAATATTGATCGGCCCACTTCCACCTAATACATCGAACACCCGCTAGCATCTTGTGTTGGATGATCGTCGTCTTTTGCACAGGTAAAAACACTACCTGTAAGGAAAGCAGTCATTTATTAAAGTTGCTATAGATATATACGTCCGGTAACACAATTTTCATGAATTGGATTATCCAGTAGTCCGAAAAGGCCATGTCTCAAGACTTGACATCTGTTCCAATGAACCTCTATTATTGAGGCCAAGAGCAAAAATACTAGCAATAGCGGATTATAAAAACTATTATGTCAAATCAGATATCTCCTAAAGTTACCGAATATATTGAGCGCGCAAAAAAAATATTGCAGTTTGAACAGCGCACAAATCACCAGGATCAAGCCATCAAACCGGGGGGGCTTGAGGTCTTCGCGAGTCGTTGGGCCGATGATGCAGCGACGGCCTTTCGGCAAGCAAGTATAGACGTTACCCCGATACATACGCTGATGGAATATTTGGTAGGATATCGAAAACAAGACCCGATGCAACGTGCCGCCAGTATACGTTCGGCATTAGCAATCTTAAATGATATAAGTGGTAGTGGGACTGCTTCCCGACTTTCCTCCCCTGCACGAGAGGTCTCAACCGTTCCCGAGAGGCAAGCACCAGCTGATCACATAGAAACCGTTTCAGACATCAAGAAGCCTGCGAACGCACAAGCGACTCAACACCAACCAGTTGCGCAGGCACCTAAAGAGATGGAAGCACCACAATCACCACCTGTGCCAGCAAGAACGCTTCCCAAAGCTAGCGTAGCGACACAATCAACCTCACAGTCTATTCGCTTGGAAGCTGGTATGACGCAGGGTCATACGGTGATGACGCTTCTGACCGCCGATGTAACCGCCGTTCCTGGTGTTGGTCCCTCTGTGGCGGCAAAACTGCATGCACTGGGAATTCGCACGGTACGTGACTTGCTCTTCTATTTTCCACGCGAACACCGCGACTATAGCAAACTAGAGAAAATTGCGAACATTCCGTTTAGCCAGTTAGTGACGACTGTTGGCATGATCTGGGAGGTCGAGACCAAACGCACCGCCGGTGGCCGCTCAATCACCTACGCCACCATTTCAGACGATACCGGAAAATTGCGCGTCTCCTGGTTCAATCAGTCCTATCTACAAAAACAATTGTTGGCGGCGAAAGGCTCGTACCTTGTAGTAACGGGCATAAAGCAGCGGTTTGGCAATAAGGTCGAGTTCTCGGTACGCACCCATGAGCTGCCGGACTCAGGAGATTTGCTCAATACAGGTCGTCTTGTTCCGACCTATCCGCTCACTGAAGGGCTACACGCGAAAACTCTGCGCCGGTTTACCAAGTGGGTTGTGGACCGCTATGCGGGGATGTTGCCCGACTACCTGCCCACCAGCATTCGTTCAGCAGGAGGGCTTTTGCCCCTGCCCGATGCCATCTCGCACATCCATTACCCTGAAAGCGAGGAGATGCTTGCCGCCGCACGGCGCCGCCTCGCCTTCGACGAATTATTCTTGATCCAGCTAGGCATGCAGGAACGGCGCAGTCGCTGGAAGCAGCAGGCGGCACAGGGCAATGCCTTCAGCGTTGATCTGAGCAAGATTTTTATTGACGCTCCTGCACCAGCACACCAGGGAGAGGTCGCAGAGCCGCAACCGTTAGGAGGTACATTGTGGTCAACGCTAGCGGTGCAAGAGCCGTTTGAGGCCACGTTACCCTTTAAGTTCACGGGCGCTCAGCACCGCGTTCTGAACGAGATTTTCCAGGACCTCCAACGCACACAACCTATGTGCCGTCTCCTGCAAGGCGATGTTGGTGCTGGTAAAACAGCCGTCGCCGCCGCCGCGCTGTACATGGCCGCAATCAATGGTTATCAAGGCGCGATTATGGCCCCAACCGAACTATTGGCGGAACAACACGCGCAGAGCATTGGCAAGATGCTTGAGCCGTTTGGCATTCGCACTGTTCTGCTCACAGGCAGTTTGAAGTCACGCGAACGAGCTATGGGACGTGCGGCACTGGAAAACGGCGAGGCGACAGTGGCGATTGGCACGCACGCACTTATTCAAGAGGACGTGTCGTTCTCAAAGCTAGGTCTCGTCATCATCGACGAGCAGCATCGCTTCGGCGTCGAACAGCGCGATGCCCTGCGACAAAAAGGCTATCATCCACATATGCTGGTCATGACTGCGACGCCTATTCCACGTACGCTCGCGCTCACACTCTATGGCGATCTCGATGTGTCAATCATCGACCAGCTTCCCCCCGGACGCCAGAAAATCATCACGCGTTGGCGCACAGGGGCGCGTCGTTCTGAGGCCAACACAACCATTGTCCATCAGGTTGAAGAGGGCAGACAGGCGTTCATCATCTGTCCCTTGATCGAGGAGTCCGAGTCGCTGGCGGTCAAGGCCGCTACGAGCGAATACGAACGTCTAAAGCGCGAGGTCTTTCCCTATAAACGTCTTGGATTGCTCCATGGAGCAATGAAGGCGGTGGAGAAGGACGCGGTCATGCGGCAATTTCGCGATCATGAGCTAGACATACTTGTCGCAACATCGGTCATCGAGGTGGGCATCGATATACCAAACGCGACGGTAATGGTAATTGAGGATGCGGACCGCTTTGGTTTATCGCAACTGCACCAGTTTCGCGGACGCGTTGGGCGTGGCAAACATCAATCGTACTGCTATGTCTTGAGTGCCGACGCTAGCATCAACGCGCAGGAGCGACTCGGCGTCTTCCAAGACACCGACGATGGCTTTAAGCTTTCCGAAGAAGACTTGCGCCTTCGCGGTCCTGGCGACTTCTTTGGCGTACGGCAAAGCGGCATGCCAGAGCTACGCATGGCAAACCTGAGCGATACTCCACTGGTGGAGCTTGCACGCTCACTTGCCGACAGATTGTGGGAGAGCGATCCCTATCTGCGCAAACCAGAACACGCCCCACTACGCGAACGCATGCATCTCTTCTGGCAACGCTTCGTCGGGCACTGATCATCAATTGTTTCCTGTGTAGTACTTCGACAATCTTTATTTGGACCTTTTTTCAGAGGAAGGAAACGGGATAATGGGGGCGAGGGCGTAATAAAATGAGGCCCCTACGAGTTCGCCCATTTTCTTAGGAACCGTTTTCGCAGGACCCATGTTGGAGAGGGTGGATCATCGCTCACATGAGAGGAGGACCAAGAGATAGCCAATGAATTGGCCGACTCGGACGCCGTGAACGTGGTCCCTACGAAAGCGGGCACAGCAACCTTGTCAATGTAGTAGGGGCCATAATGATGCTCTTTAACTAATACATAGGGATATGATAAGCCAAAAGCATATCCAGTGTCCCGATTGAGATCGCGAAGAGGACGTGATACATCGGTCC
>CAXTCR010000191.1:0-2952 GCA_964242555.1 uncultured Ktedonobacteraceae bacterium | reverse complement strand
GATATCCTGATTACATTGTTAAACGGCATCATTACGCCCCCTGCAACGATTGTATCCGCTTGCCCAAAACTATGCTTTATGGTTAAATAGAAGCAATTCTCTCAGGTCATACGCAGGTACATATGTTAGCATTCCAAAGGGGGTTTCCGCTTGAGTAACGAGCAGCAGCACAGCGGACGTATCGCCGTCTATGCAGGAACCTTTGATCCTCTTACCATTGGACATCTGGATATCGCCCGTAGAGCCGCACGCTTATTTGACACCTTAATTGTCGCGGTCTATGCGTTTCCAGCAAAAAATCTCCTTTTTACGGTCGATGAGCGGCAAGCACTTTGGCAAAAGGTGATTGTCAGCGAAGAACTCACCAATGTACGTATCGAGCAATATACGGAACTTACCACAGACTTCGTCCATAACATTGGGGCCAATATCATCATTAAAGGCTTACGCTCCCCCGGCGACTTCGAATCTGAACTGCAACAAAACTTTATGAATCGAAAGCTTGCACCCGACATCGAAACGGTCTGCTTACTGACCAACCTTGAGCACCTTTTTGTCAGTTCGTCTCTTATTAAAGAGGTGACACGTCTGGGTGGAAATGTCACGGACATGGTCCCAAAGATCGTTTTAGAAGCATTGCAAGAGAAATTCGGGGCAAAATAATGGACATTCTCTATCTTTTAGATCGTCTGGAAAATCTACTCGCTGGCAGCCGGAGAATGCCTCTGACAAATCAGCTTCTGCTCAAAGAGTCCGATATTTTGAGCATTGTTGACGAGATGCGCTCCACCATTCCCAACGAAATTCAGCAGGCGCGGCGCATCGTTCAGGACAAAGAGCGCATACTTGCGCAGGCAAACGCGGAGGCGGCCAATATTGTATCACGTAGCCGCGCCGAGTCCGAACGTGCAATGAACCGCGAAGGGTTGTTGCGCGCCGCCGAGGGACGTTCACAAGAACTGCTTCGCCAGGCGGAAGAGCAGGCGCAGGAACTGGTAAGACAGGCAAAAAGAAATTCGGAACACCTCAAAAACGATGCCGATGCCTATGTCTCAGAAACGCTTCAGGGTCTCAAAGAACACCTGACAAGTATCGAGACGGAGGTAAGTCGCACCATCCTCAGCATTGACAGAGGCTTAGAGTCGATTGCACTGCAAGTCTCCGATGAGGACGAAGAAGAGGACGATATGGCATATGAAATCCTCGAGGATGAGGCCGAAGGTAACGACGAACCGCAGCAACAAGAAGAAATCCAGCCCCGTCGTGCATCACTCGCAAATGACACGATCGGTGGACCAAGCCTCTCGTAATACTTGACACTACGTGACAGCTTGTCTATAATAGATGGGCATCAGTAAAGACGCGCGGATTGTGCATGCTGCATTTCCAGGCTTATTTGACTCATTCCCTACTTTACCTATCTCAGTGAAAGGATGTGCAGTTTCATGATCTATAATGTTGCGCAACTTATGAAGTCCCCGGTTGGGACCTCATTGACAGCAGATATACACGAAGACAATGTCCAACTCGACGAGGACCTGAAGGTTACTGGTCCAATCGTCGGCAAGGTACGTATCCGTCGTGTCAATCAGGGATTGCTGGTCGATGGGGCGGTGGATGTTCCCTTGCAGCTCACGTGCACGCGCTGCTTAAAGCTGTTTGAGCAAACATTTCATCTGCCTTTTGAGGAACGTTTCTATCCAACGATAGATATCGTCACAGGAACGCCTCTACCACCAACGGAGGAAGAGGATGTGTTTCCAATTGACGACCATCACCTGATCGACCTTACAGAGGCGATACGACAAGGCATTTTGCTTGAACTCCCGATGGTCACATTGTGCAAGGAGGATTGCGCGGGCTTATGTTCGCAGTGCGGGCATGATCTCAATCTGGGGCCTTGCGATTGTAAACCAGAAATGGATGAGCGTTTTAGCGCGCTCAGCACGTTATTACAAAAGGATAATTAGAACGTATTCGGAAACTGGACGCTCATGTATAGTAGGGTAGTTCCTTGTGGGCGTCCGTTAGCGTCCGAATAAGCTCTTAGTAGAACACTACAAAACACGAGTAGGTAGACCTGGATATCTCGCCAGGACACGATACGCGTGGAAAAGGAGAATAGACATGGGAGCATTACCAAAACAGCGCGTGTCGCCTGCTCGTCAGGGAGAACGTCGCTCACATCACCACTTGACACCACCACAGCTTATTGCTTGCCCAAACTGCAAGCGTCCTCGTTTGCCACATCACGCTTGCCCCAATTGCGGGCAGTATCGCGGGCGTCAGGTGTTTATCCCACGTGCCAAGAAGCAGTAGGTAGCCAAGAGACGGCGCACTTCTCTCCATGACGGAGCGGGGCGTCGTCTCTTTATACAAAGTAGAATAGAGTATGACGACCAAAGTTGCCTTTCTCTTTCCAGGGCAGGGAAGTCAGGCAGTGGGCATGGGAGCAGATGTATTCGCCTCATCTCCTGCTGCAAAGCATGTCTTTGAAGCCGTCGACGAGGCAGTACGTATCCCCCTCAGTACGCTTTGCTTCCAAGGTCCTGAAGAAACCCTACGCGAAACAATTAATGCCCAACCAGCCATTGTCACTGTCAGCCTAGCCCTTCTCGCCGCATTTCAAGAAGCACTTACCGCTCCCACAGCTCAGCAATCGTCGTGGACCTATCCGCTTGTCCCTGATTACACAGCGGGGCATAGTGTAGGTGAGTATGCAGCCCTTGTCGCATCAGGCGCCCTTGATTTGAAGCAGGCCGCGCTCTTAGTGCGTGAGCGTGGCCGTTTAATGCACGCCGAGGGAACTGCCTGTCCGGGTGGTATGGCGGCAATCATAGGCATGGACGACACAACCCTGCAAGACGTGTGTAAAGATGCGACAGAACAGGTACAGCAGGAACTAGCGAATGCGCAGGCCAGTGGGATGCATACAGGTATGGGAAAAGTCGC
>CAXTCR010000190.1:0-7888 GCA_964242555.1 uncultured Ktedonobacteraceae bacterium | reverse complement strand
GACCTCCCTTCAGCTTACGTTAACGCTTATGGGGTCGCCCCTTGTGGGCGTCCGTTCCCCATTCCCATCCTACATTCCCCATTCCCATCCTACATTCCCCACTCCCATCCTATATTCCCACCCTCTTTCGGAAACACATATTATAGTCTTCGATACAACATCCACATTGTCCCCTCTATACCACTATGCTATACTGAAAAGACAAACACTTGTTCGTATTTTGGGGAGAGCGAGAACAGATGCCTGAGGTAGAGCTTGAACGCATTGGCTCCTATGTTATTTCTGATTTGGTAAGCAAAAGTTCTACGAGTAGCTTTTACCGCAGCAAAATTGGCAAAAAAGAGGTGACGATCAAACGCATCGACATTGCGCTATCGTCACCGGAAGCCAAAGAAGCCTTTCTAAAGCGCGCCGCACAACTCAAGAAGCTTAAGCATCGCAACATCCTGGATACTCAAAAGTTCGATATCGAGGGCGACTTCGGCTACCTTGTACTGGAACAACGCGAGGGCCAGACCCTGCGCCAATATTTCGCCAGCAGCACCCAGCAAGTACCTGCTGATATACGGCCTATTCTCTCGCCCGTCGCGGACGCCCTTCACTACGCCCATGTGCAAAACACGCTTCACACCAACCTGCATCCCGGCAGCATAAGCGTCGATGCGCGCAAAAATCCCTTCATCGCTGAATTCTCATTAAGCACGCCAGAAATCACACTCGATGATGAAGCCTTCGCTGTCCCCTACATGGCTCCCGAACACCTGCAGGGTCTGCCCGTCGCCGCCAGCGACCAATACGCCCTTGCCGTTATGGTCTACGAGTGGCTCTGTGGTCGCCGTCCATACGAGGCAACCGAGCGCGACCTCTTGTTGGAACAACAGGCAAAAATCCCCTTGTCCGCGCCAAGTAGCCTTAACGCCGCCATCTCGCCGCTCGTCGAACGCGTCCTGATGCAAGCCTTGTCCTACAAACCAGAGGAACGCTTTCCCACAATACAATCATTTGCCGATGCCTATCTAAAAGCCCTGCTCGGCGTCGCTTTCACTCCCAGCCCTAAACCAAATCTCGTCGCGCCCATCGTGCGCAAGCTAGTGACACCACCCGCACCAGTCGCGAACGAAGACGCCTCCGCAGTAGCAGCACAATCCATTGCACCCTTGCCTATCATCACCCAATTTACCGTGCACGAAGGGAAGCAGTCCTCTACTACAAATGGCCAACATGAGCAAACAACCTTGCCCAGCAAGCGCAACGTCATCAAACCTGTAGAGAAGCAAGCATTCAAAATTGCCTTGCCATCACAGGAGAACGATGACCCTTTTGCTGAAGAGCCAATGCCAGCAGCAGGACCGAAAGGTCTCACCTTATCTGCAAACAATTCACGCCTCCAAAGCATCGTTTCCGACGATTTACGACAAGGTGGTGTTCTTTCACAACGTCTTTCAGGATATGAAGAACGTCCTGCACAAATAGAGATGTCGATGCTGGTCGCTCGTGCCTTAAATGAAAACGTTCCCGCTATTGTGGAAGCCGCAACAGGTACTGGGAAGTCGCTAGCCTACCTCGTTCCTGCCGTTCGCTCCGGCAAAGTTGCAATCATCAGTACCGCCAACAAAGCCCTACAGGAACAACTCTTCTACAAGGACATTCCCTTTGTACAGAAGCATATCAAGGATTTTGGCGCGGCACTGGTGAAGGGCGTCGGCAACTATGTGTGTCTCGACCGTCTGGAGAGCGAACGCACGGGCATGCAGTACTACGCCAAAAACGCTGAGTTTAAGCGACTTGTGGATATCACGAATGATCCCGATGCCGACTTTAACGGCGATTTCGAGACGCTCGGCTTCCAGCTTCCAGGCGATATTCGTGGCAAGGTCGCGACCGATAGCGATCAGTGCGCGTGGAGCAAGTGCAACTACTTCGCCGATTGCTACGTTCGCCAGATGCGCGAACAGGCAGCGTTGGCACAGATCATTGTTGTCAACCACACGCTCCTGCTGCTCGACGCAGCAATTGGCGGTTTCCTCCTGCCCGAACGCGATGTGGTGATCCTGGACGAGGCACATCACTTAGAGGAAGAGGCGACGCGCTCGTTTACCATCACCATTGGACCATCGCAAATACAAACACTCCTCAACCAGCGCATGCTGCGCAACCATAGCCAGTTGAGCCTACAACACGATGCGATGGATCAATCGACGCATACATGGGAACGCCTCGCACAGGTCGCTGACCCCGGCTTTAAAGGTCGCATGAACCTTGAGGCGCCACTGGAAGAAGGTCTCAAACTAGCAACCATTATCTCTGACCTTGCCGACTCGTTGCGCAAACAGCGCCCGAAAAATCTGCCCGACAAAGAAGATCAGCTATTCGACAAGTTGCTCAAGCGTACGCAAAATCTCGGCGAGAATATCCGAACCGTTTTCTCCGTCGCGCAGCCTACGAAGTTTGTGTATTACGTTGAGCGTGTGCAAACTCCTGGCATGCGCGGCGGCATCCAGCTTCAAGTTTCGGCGGCTCCACTTGATGTCACATCATGGCTACAGGAAAAACTGTTTAAGAAGTGCAATGTTATCTGTACATCCGCGACGCTTGCAACCATCGGCTCGAATCCCGCGCATCCAGAGGAAAAGGGGCCGAACTTTGGCTACTTCCGTAAACGTGTCGGACTTGAGCCTAATGGAGAGTATGATGAGGTTCTCGAACGCATTCTACCGCTCACCTTCGACTACGAGAGCAACTCCCTGCTCTACATGCCGCGAGACTTGCCCGAACCAGCATACGGCACAGGTTCCGACGATTATATGAAAGCTATCGCTCGCGAGATGTACAAGCTTGTCAAGGCATCGCATGGTCGTGCCTTCCTGCTCTTCTCCAGCAAACGTATGCTTGAACGTGCCTACGAACTGATGGCACCACACCTACCCTACCCTCTGCTCAAACAGGGGGATATGACCCGGCTCGAACTCACACGTCGTTTCCGCGAAGAAGAGGGTGCCGTGCTCTTTGGTCTTAAGAGTTTCTGGGAAGGAGTTGACATTGCTGGCGATGCCCTCTCGCTCGTCGTAATTGACAAATTGCCTTTCGATCCACCCGACGATCCTGTACACGAAGCACGCGTCGCCCTAATGAAGGCGGCAGGCGAGAATTGGTTTGGCAACTACGTCCTACCGCAAGCCGTCCTGCGCCTCAAACAGGGTCTTGGTCGCCTCTTGCGCACTCGCGAGGACCGTGGTGTCATGGCTATACTAGATACTCGCCTGCACACAAAAGGCTATGGCAAGATGGTGCTTAATGCACTTCCACCGGCTCGTCGCACCACCAGTATTCGCGATGTCGAACATTTCTTCACCAAATAGGAAAAAACACACCACCTACAACATGACTTGTGAGCACGATATAGTGTAAGTGGTGTGTTTTTCTTTACCAAGATTTAGTACTTTTCTATCATTTTACGCAAATTTCTCTATACAGATTGGGAAAGGAGTGTATACTCACACCATCGAGGATAAATAGATATCTCTGTATTCCAAAGTATCTCAATATAGATATCTTTCTATAGGATTTCACCCAAATATCCCTCTTTCACTTGTCATCCTCGCAAGTAAGAAGGATAGCTAGATATCTGCTTGTCAAGATGTCCTACTTAATATAGTACATTTTGGTAGGTGCAATGAATGTGTTCGGTAGCGCCAATAAAATTTTAAGTATGCACATTCTAGTAAAGCTTTGGACTACTACAACTCATGGCAGAGTTGTTAGTGCATGGAGACGACAGGTCCCCCTCGAATGTTCGTCAAGCACTATTTGTTTGTAAGGAAAAGGAAAAGACGTAGTATGCAAACACTAACCCGGCCCACCCTACCGAATCGGGAACCGTCAGGCTTCCGTCCTCCCAGATCACGGCAGTCACGTTTCTCACCCCTGATGCTCATTGGCATCAGTGTGACCCTGCTTATCATCCTTGGTGCAGGCGTCTTTGTCGCCGCACAAAAGGGCATCTTCTCGCACGCCGCCGGCGCTGTCAACGCGAACTGTACATTACAAGTTCCCAATCAGCCACTGACGGCACAAGGACTGGCTACCCCCTACCAGTTATCCGCTACCGATCCCGCACAAGGACCATGTAACGAAGCAAACGCGAATCAATCCGCGTTTGTGCAGGCAGCAATATTTGATCCTGCCACAAACACGCTCTCAGCCTACGAGCCGCTGGTCATCGATCAGGGCACTCAGCCTGCCGCTGCACCAGTTGTACCACAGATTCCACAAGGCGCCGTTGTCGCACTCTGGTTAGGCTTCAATGGCACAACCCTGCACCTCGCTGGCGATACGGCTAACGGACGCTGCGTCAATGGACTCCCCGGTTCCGACTTCGGCCAATTCTCCTACTGTAATGCCCCTCGCTTCTTCCGCCTTGTAAATGCTGCAATTGGCGCAGGCAAGATTACAGTTCCTCCGATTGGTATGGGTAATGATGGTCAGCCCTGCCCCACGGTCCGCAGCTTCACCATTGTCGACATGGACCAGAGCGATAACGTTCAGACCCGCTACCTTGCAAATGCCAATGGTCAGACCGCTCAAAAAACTGCCGCGAACATGGCACAACTTCCGAACGCGACAACCTTGGGTAATCCAAGCGACAATGCACTGGTCTCCCGCGTTCTCGATCCTGTTCTTGGCTGTAAGCCATGGCAGATCCCAAACCTGACAGACAATGGCACAATGACACCAACCCTCGCCACTGACGAGCTGCAAGCCGCCGCACAACAGGCCGCACCAATTGCGCTCGTACCGTCTGCCGACGAAATGACACTTGTCAACAACCAGCCGAGCCTCGGCAAAGTCAATGCCTATCGCGCAGGTGTGGATCAGATGCCAGCCCCTAATGGCGCTGCTGCTAATACGACAACCTACTGTAGCAATATCGTGAACATGGCTCTACCAAAGCTGCAGTTGGATATGCAGGCGCTCCAAAACGCGGCCTCCCCTATGGCTGATGTCGCGAACTCGCTCTTCACCTTCCTGGCAAATCGCCTCAACGCAACCTTGGGCGCGAACGGTTTGAACTGCGTCGGTCTGCTCAACATCCAGAATCCCGTCACCATCACCACTGATGGCAATGGCGTGGTGACGGCTGCGAAATTGACGCTTCCCAACAATGGTGGAAATAATGGCGGTGGTAACGGTGGTGGCAATGGCGGTGGCAACGGCGGCGGTAACGGTGGTGGTACAACAACTGCTCCTAACTGCGTCGTCAATGGCACAGCGGTTGCGGGCTGCATGGGCACAGTGATGATCAACGGCCAGAGCTGCACTATCGCCTTCGCAAACAATACCGTCACCACGACTTGTGGACAGGGCGGCGGCAACAATGGTGGCGGCAATGGTGGCGGCAATGGTGGCGGCAACGGCGGTGGTAATGGTGGCGGCAATGGTGGCGGCACAACTACACCTACCGCGCTTCCATTCAATAACACTGCGACCAGCAGTGATACAAACCTCGGTGCCGGCAACTTCGACGGCGTAGGCTTCAGCTATTCCGCACAAGCCTTGCAGAACGCTGGCATTACTCCAGGTAAGGTCATCACCTTTAACGGCGTCTCTTTCACATGGCCAGCATCAACACCTGGAACACCCGATAACGTCGTAGCCCAAGGTCAGACCATTCCTGTAACACCCGTCAAGGGCGCGACCACTCTCGCATTCCTCGGCGCATCAGGCTTCGGTCCAGCACAGGGTACGGCAACGATCACCTATACCGATGGCTCAACCCAGACCTTCACGCTGGCCTTCAGCGACTGGACCTTGAGCGGCGGTAGTGTAGCCCCACTTAACGGCGAGCAGGTAGTCGCCAACACAACCTACCGCGACTACGCTGGTGGCATGCAGCAGGGGCAAATGCCCAACGTCTTCTACGTCAGCGTCGCGCTCCAAGCTGGCAAAACGATCCAAAGCGTCACCCTGCCCAACCAAGTAAACCAAGGCAACCTGCACGTCTTCGCGATCAGCACGAAGTAACAGGAACACCCAGCCAATAACTCGGCTCCACAAGCGGACGCCATGAATGTGGTCCCTACGAACATTCGTTTCGTAGGGACCACATTCATGGCGTCCGCCCTCGGACAATTCATTGCCAATCACCAGCACAAACCTTCCCTTGCCAGTTCCCTGAATGTAACACATAATGATGTGACCCCTTTCGTAGGGACCACGTTCACGGCGTCCGAGTCGGCCACTTCATTGGCTCTCCCTTGGTCCGCCTGTCCTGTGAGAGATGATCCATCCTCTCCAACGTGGGTCTCTGCGAAAACGGTTCCCAAGAAGATGGGCGAACTCGTAGGGACCGATGTATCACGTCCGTTGGCCTAACCACCACCATCGTACGCAAGAGAACCGCCTGTAGAGGTCTGCATTCTATCACACCCTCTCACCCCATCACTCCCACTTCCCCAATCACCACCATCGCACGCGAAAAAACCACCTGTAGGGGTCTTATTCCATAACACCCTCGTCCCCAATTGACCCTTTACAAAAACAAAATATGCTATACTTGCAACAGAAAAACCATCGCTTTTACATAACCCGGAGAGGAGAAAGCATGAGCTTGTTAGTAGAAAACAACACCCTTACAATGAGCATCCAGCTATCCTATCTCGTGGTCATTTTTATC
The DNA here is from genome assembly GCA_964242555.1 of uncultured Ktedonobacteraceae bacterium. Taxonomy (GTDB): domain Bacteria; phylum Chloroflexota; class Ktedonobacteria; order Ktedonobacterales; family Ktedonobacteraceae; genus JBBQVS01. The sequence continues at coordinate 1,215 of CAXTCR010000190.1, read as the reverse complement.
ATTTTAGTGATCCTCATGCTTCTCACAAGCAAAAAAGCTCCTAAAGCGCCACCAAAGAAGTAAGTTCCTGAATAAACCCTCAAAATTCACCATCACAATTTCCCATTCACTCCTTTCGATAATAACAGTAATGAAGGAATGAAACAAACTTCGGTAATAACAGTAATGAGGAATAACTCTCTGCTCACCTTGCCTACAACCCTCGTTCATGATATTATCCCCCTCGGAACATTTGTACAAGGAGACACACTCACTCATGGCAAAACATATTTTAGTCGTCAACGACACGCAGGACATCTTAGAGCTATTTCGCGTGATCCTGGAGGGCGAAGGCTACAAGGTCACACTTTCCTCATTTCCCCTACAAAAAGCCGATGACATCGTGGGTCTAGCGCCTGACCTCATCATCTTGGATGTCGTATTTGGTGAAGAAAAACTCGGCTGGCAAATGTTGCAGATGCTCAAAATGCAGCCCAGCACGGCGGCTATTCCCATCCTTCTCTGCACAGCATCTGAAAAGGCCATACGGGAGATGGAGGGCTATCTGGTCTCGAAAAACGTGCTCGTCGTCTACAAGCCATTCGAGCTTGATGACCTCTTAACCGCCGTAAGTCAGGCATTGGAGTCGGCAGGTAAAACGCTCTCACACAAGAATCAAAAGGATGAAGATGGACAGGCCAAAGAGGACAATGAGCGTAAATAGCGCAAAAAGTAAGCGTAAAACACTGGACAATGGGCGAACTTAGAGTATAATAGTAGGGCATTCCGACGCTTTAATAGACAGAATCCATTCTTTATAGTGGAACAGGGGAGTTTGCATATGGCAAGTAAAACCAAGATGCGCTGCGCCACCTGTGGCAAATGGTTTCAGTCGGCAAATGCTAAAGATACCCTTTGCCCAGATTGCACACAAAAAGCCAGAAAAGAGAAGTTGGCGGCTAAAGCAGCACCGCTAGCTCCAACAAAAGCAACGGGAGTTCCAACTACTCCTCCACCGCCAAAACCAAAGCCCAAGCCAGAACACACCCATAGTGGCACCAGTTCTTGGCTTGACAGTGTTGATGACGTGAAAATCGGGCAGCCAGAGCCGACGCGTCCAAAAATCATTTCCTCCCCGACACCACGACCTCCTCGACCCGAGGAGTCACGCGACCGCGAAAACTCGATCAACGCACGTGAGGGAGCCGGAAATACTCGTGATGGTGGCAATCGTGT
>CAXTCR010000189.1:0-7901 GCA_964242555.1 uncultured Ktedonobacteraceae bacterium | reverse complement strand
TGCTGTTCCTTCCCATGCTTTGTCGCCAGCGCAACAGTACGTCCTCTATATGGATGTCGTCCATTAGTCTGGTTCCCCCCTACCATGGTATCTCCTTGTCGTTACGATTAATGTGTATAAAAAATTACGGACGCCTACAAAGGAAGCATCCCTACCATACATGTTGCGTATAGAGCGGAGACATTTCCTTTGTGAGCGCCCGAGTTGTATTACCTCTATCGGCTATCATCCTCGCCTTGAGCGCGTGTGAAGCCAGGCTCACCATCGAACTCGGGCAGTTTCTCGATGTGCATCCAGCGATAACGTGCCCCAATGCGTGGCAACAGCGTGAGAATTGTCTCATCACCCACCGTACCACTTGCTTCATTTAATATGAAGCGACAGCGCCAGTGATCTACGTTGTCGGTCATCGCGCCTGTTGGGGTATACACCTTTGTGCCACGATTAGAAATCATTTTGAGATGGACTGGTAAGTCTGTCGTCAGTTGCTCTAAAAACGGACCCAGTTCTTCGGGCGTGACCTTTGCTTCGACAAAAACGTCGAAACCAACATCTCGACGCTGCTTCACCGTAACGGATTCCTGCTCTTTAGTGAGCGTCGGCACAGTATACGGCTTGTATGGACGCGATTGTATGTGCGGCGAGCGTTTGCCAAGATTTTTGATGATGGCGTCCGTGTATGCAGTCGTTGAAGTTGCGTTTGCATCACCAGCAATATCGCGCGTTTTAATACCCGCTTCAAGCGTGACAAACACAGCCTGTTCGATGTTTGTCGCTTCCTCCAGAAAGCCGAGATAGCGCAGCATCATCGCTCCGGTAAGAATGAGGGCAGTTGGGTTGATAACATTCTTCCCTGCATACTTTGGAGCAGAACCATGCACGGCTTCAAAAATGGCAACATCGCTACCGAGATTGGCGGAAGGCGCAAAGCCCAGACCACCGATGAGTCCAGAGGTAAGGTCACTGAGAATGTCGCCGTTCATGTTTGTTGTGACAAGCACTTCGAACTGCTCTGGACGGCGTACTAACTGGTGTGCACAGTTATCAACGATCATATGATTTGCCTGAATATCTGGGTACTCTTTGGCAACATCCTCGAAGACATGCTTCAACATACCCTCGGTGAGCTTCATGATGTTGGACTTCGTGACACAATGTACGCTTTTACGTCCCTCAGCTCGTGCGTACTCGAACGCCAAACGCGCTATCTTTTCGCACCCTTTGTGCGAAATTAATTTCAAGCACTGCGCTACATCTGGCGTCTGCATATGTTCAATGCCTGCGTACAGGTCTTCGACGTTCTCACGCACGACCACAAGGTCTATGCCGCGTCCACTAAACGGCGTCTGCACGCCGGGAAACTCTCTTACAGGGCGAATGTTGCCATAGGTCTCGAAGAGCTTACGCAGCGTCACATTCGCGCTCTTCTCACCAAAACCTATGGGTGTCTCCAAGGGTCCCTTTAAGACCACACGCGTCTTCGCGATAGAATCAATGGTATCCTTCGGTACACCAGAGGCGATACCACGCTTGAAGACGTTCATACCAGCTTCGCGCTGTTCCCATTCAATCGGAACGCCGGTAGCTTCAATTATGCGCTGCGTCGATTGGACAACTTCTGGGCCGATACCATCGCCCGGAATAACCGTAACCGTCCTTGGTTGTGATGTATTACTCATAAAGAACCAACCTTCTAAAATAGTAACTCTAACACGGCAATTATAATACGAAATTTATGTCCTCTGTCAAGGACATCTGTATAATTCCTTGCCAATTGTTGTGCGAAAGCGGTAGTGTTAACAAATCAGGTTCAGGTTGCAATGTGCTGTCTGTCCATCATAGCAAGAGTTGTTTTAACTGACCACGCAGGAAATGCAACTCCTGAAACTGGCCCCTTTAGCCCCGCTTCGTCCAGTGCCCTACGATACACAGGGAGGATGCTATGCCGGTGAATAGCTCATCCTTTACTCGCGCAACAAGCATACTAATGTTTTACTTCACCTACCATTTGGTAGTATATTTCTAAGAAATTCTATCACTTGTGCTAGAGGACCCAATTGTCTCCAAGAATAGCATCTCTGCCATAAAATAGGAGAAGAGTATATTACAGTATACATGATGTTAACTTTCCAAAAGGAGAAATATCCCATATGGCACATATACACGTACAAACGGAACAAGTCGTTAACGCAGCGCCCGAAGAGGTCTACACGTTCCTTAAAGACTATACGAAACGTCCACAGATTTTAACCGAAAACTACTTGAACTACAAGGTTGAACAAGGTGGCGATGGTGATGGAACTATTGTAACGTATCGCTTACATGCCGCTAATCGAGAGCGGAATTATCGTATGCAGGTAACGGAACCAGGAACGGGTAGGACACTGCAAGAGAGCGATGCAGGTTCCTCACTGGTTACGGTCTGGACGTTGACGCCAGAAGGAGATGGTCAGAAGACGCGCGTACAACTGGCTAGCGATTGGCAAGGCGGTACGGGGGTCAGAGGTTTCTTTGAGAAGACGTTTGCTCCGCTCGGTCTAAGACGCATCTACACCGGAATACTGGGCAAGCTTGCCGCTAAGTTTGCGAACGCACAGGTAACAGCATAATAAACGTATGCCGGTGGAGGTACGCACTTTATCGGCATACTACTTTAATCCGCATGTTGCACATGCGGCAGATTTAATACATCCTCGATGCCAGGTGTCATTAATTGCCAGTATAGTGTCCCCATGTCCTCTGCTGATGGTCCAAGCTTATTGTCTAGCCACCATACAAGAAGGGCGAGCAGTGAACCCGCTGCATGAGAGGCTAGCAGTTCTGGTGCCACCTCAGATTTTCCTCTCGCAGCCACCGGGAGAATAACATACTTCTGTATCAACTCTGCTAGATAGCGCCTCATTCGTATCGAAATGATTGGTGGTCCGGTCTCTCCTAAAAGCGCGTGATAGAGTGCCGAGTGTTGCGCGATATGCCCAAAGACGCGTACGCTCAACGTCTTGTATGTTTCCGGCGACTCTGTCCCTGGCTCTACATATTGCGTGAGTTCGCTGACCAGCCCCTTCAAGCTTGCCGCGAGCAGGTCCTCTTTATCCCTGTAGTGGAGATAAAACGTAGCGCGTCCAACGTTTGCACGCTCGGTAATATCTTGGACACTGATGTTTTCATACCCTTTTTCCACTATAAGCGCGAACAATGCATCGCTCAACATTTGTCGTGTTCTCTGGATGCGCCTATCACCCTCACGTTTTTCATTCATACTCTTTACCTCTCTCTTGTCTGTTAATAGACATAACGAGGGGAAGTGTCTGTGTTTGTTAATTACGCTAAGATTCCGCTCAAAAATAGCCTTTTTCGCTTGACCTGATGGAATGGTCGCCCTATACTAGTTGTTAGACATTATGTACAACATAATACATTGTGTATTATAGACAGAGACACAAAGGCTACTTCGATAGCAAGAAGGTACTTCCTTTCAGAGGATAGAACAATGACAGTACAAACGTACTTACATATATATGACGCAATTCCACAGCCGCCAACAAAACCATTTATTGGCAACTTGCCCGATATTGGTGCAGACGACCATGTGCAGAATTTTATGCGTATTGCACAGGAATATGGGCCTATAGTGAAGCTAGATTTTCCCGGTCGCGAACTTGTGCTTGTATCGGGTTTTGATCTGGTAAACGAATTATCAGACGAGACGCGCTTTGATAAAAAGGTCTGGTCTCCTCTGCGCAAGGTGCGTGCATTTGCCGGTGATGGCCTTTTTACAGCCCAGACACAGGAACCGAACTGGCATAAAGCACATAACATCCTGATGCCAAACTTTAGTATGAAAGCTATGCAGGGCTACTTTCCGATGATGCTGGATATCGCGCAACAACTCACTGAAAAGTGGGCACGCCTGAATCCAAACGAAGTAATCGATGTGCCTGCTGATATGACCCGTCTGACGCTGGATACGATCGGTTTGTGTGGCTTTGATTATCGCTTCAACTCGTTTTATCGCGAAAATAACCACCCCTTTGTAGAGAGCATGGTTGGCGCGCTAGGTGAGGCAATGGAAAGCGGCAGTCGCTTGCCTATTCAAAACAAGCTGGCTTTCGCGAAGCACAGACAGATGCAGGCCAATATCGACTTCATGAATTCGACCGTCGACCATATCATTCAGGAACGCAAGCGCAATGGTCAACAGAATGAGGACAAGAAAGACCTGCTCAGTTACATGCTGACAGGTGTGGACAAGGGAAGTGGCGAGTCGCTAGATGATACTAACATCCGTTATCAAATCATCACGTTCCTCATCGCGGGACATGAGACGACCAGCGGCTTACTCTCATTCGCGCTCTACTTTTTGCTGCATCATCCAGAAGTTCTGGCCAAAGCCTATGAAGAGGTTGATCGTGTACTTGGTCCCGACCCGACTGTTACGCCGACCTTTGCCCAGATCAATCGCTTGAAGTACGTGGGACAGATACTCAAAGAGACATTGCGCCTATGGCCGACCGCGCCTATGTTTTCTGTCTATCCCTATGAAGATGGGACGATTGTCGGCGGCAAGTATCACATGAGCAAAGAGCAGGATTGGGCCGTTCTCATACCAATGCTGCATCGCGACAAAAGCGTCTGGGGCGAGGATGCTGGGGAATTCAATCCTGATCACTTTACAGTTGAGGCAGAACAAGCCAGACCCGCTAATGCCTATAAGCCCTTTGGGAATGGTCAACGTGCATGTATTGGTCGACAGTTTGCGCTACAAGAGGCAACACTTGTGCTTGGCATGTTGCTACAGCGTTTCAAATTCATCGACTACAGCAACTACCAATTGAAGATTAAAGAGACGCTGACGCTCAAGCCTGAAAACTTTACCATTCAGGTCAAAGCGCGTACGAACGCAGACCGGATCATAGTCGCACCCATTGAGGTCGAAAAGCCGGTCGAGGTGATAGCTCAAACAATAACACATGTCAACCAGCACAATACGCCATTGCTCGTGCTATTCGGCTCGAACCTTGGCACGGCAGAAGATATTGCTCATCACATCACAGAGGATGGACAGGCAAAGGGCTTCGCGGCGAAGGTTGCGTCTTTGGATGACTATTCGAACAGCTTGCCTACTGATGGTGCGGTGGTAATCGTTACGGCTTCATATAATGGCCTGCCACCTGATAATGCCGTGAAGTTTAGCACATGGATGAAGAGTGCTGAACTAGCCTCTGACGCACTGAAGGGCGTGAAATACACCGTCTTTGGCTGCGGCAACCGCGAATGGGCCTCAACGTTTCAGGCCGTTCCACGTTTGCTTGATAGCGCAATGGATGGACATGGAGCGACTCGAATATACAAGCGCGGCGAAGGTGATGCCAGTGACGATTTTGATGGACAGTTTCAGGAGTGGTATCAATTGCTCTGGAGCGCACTTGCTCAAGCGTTGTCTATTGACCTTGAGACGACACCAGCAAAGGCGCAAGGTCCCGCATTGGAGGTCGAGATCATTGGAGGAGCGACACCACTCAATCCCTTTGTCGCCTCGTTTGGTGCACAGGCAATGTGCGTTGTTGCTAATCAAGAGTTACATACAAGAGATGGCGCGTCTCCTTCTGAACGCTCAACCCGTCATATCGAGTTGGCATTGCCAGAGGGGGTAATGTATAGCGCCGGCGATCATCTCGGCATTATCGGGCGCAATAACGAGCAACAGATACAGCGCGTGCTAACACGCTTCGGCTTTGACCGGAACACAAAGGTTCGTCTCCACCGCAGCGATACGCGCAAAACGCACCTGCCAGTTGACGAGCCTGTGCTGGTCTATGATCTGCTCGCTGACTACGTAGAGTTGCAGGATGTCGCCACTCGTTCGCAGCTGCAAGTGCTGTTGCAGTATACACAGTGCCCACCAGATCAGCGAAAATTGTCGACGCTATCAGGTTACGATGAAGCCAGTATCGCAAAATATCGTGCAGAGGTCATGGAGCCACGCAAACCGCTCCTCGACGTGCTTGAGGAGTGTCACGCCTGTGAGTTGCCGTTCAATGTCTACCTTGAGCTGCTTTCACCCATACGCCCACGCTACTACTCTATCTCGTCGTCTCCCCTACAGGAGCCGGAACGGTGTAGCATTACCGTCGGCATAGTCGACGGGCCGGCAAGATCAGGACACGGTGAATTCGGAGGTCTTTGTTCGACATACCTTGCCCAGCAACAAGTTGGCGATGTTGTCTATGGTTTTGTACGTGATACAAAGTCAGCATTTCGTCTACCCCAGAATCCAGCGACACCACTCATCATGATTGGTCCTGGTACTGGCCTAGCTCCCTATCGTGGCTTCTTACAAGAGCGTGCTGCTCAGAAGGCACAAGGACAACAAGTAGGACAATCGCTCCTGTTCTTTGGATGCCGTCATCCCCAGCAGGACTTTCTCTACCGGCAAGAGCTTGAGGCTTTCGTAGAGCAGGGTGTTACGGACCTTGTGGTAGCCTTCTCGCGAGAGAACCCACAACAGAAGGTCTATGTGCAGGACAAAATTCGCGAACAGCATGAGCGCGTCTGGGACCTCCTTCAAGACGGAGCGGTCATCTACGTCTGCGGCGATGCAAGCAGAATGGCACCAGATGTAAGAAAGACATTCGCGACAATCTACCAGGAGCAAACAGGGAAAACCGCCCAAGAAGCAGAGCAATGGTTGAACATGTTAGTCGCCGAAAAACGCTACCTTGTAGACGTTTGGGGCAACTCACAAGTTGACAATAACTCTTAAATAGACTCATCAAAACGAGAGGCATTTTTACTGGTAAAAATGCCTCTCGTTTCGCTTCTCAAGCAGTCTAAAGGCATTTGACATAAGCATATTTTTATGGTATACTTAGAACAAGATTTCCATGTACTTCGTACACTAAGTAGGGACCAATTTACTACGTCCTCTTTGCCGAATTAACAGGCTAGTAGGATCATATGAAGCGGTTTCGCACCCAATGGCATTTGTAGTGACCGATGTATCACGTCCTCTTTCGTAGTTTCTACCATCATAGCGATATACATATAGACACAAAGTTTTGTGAAGGGAGAGGTTGACGCGCATGAGTATTATGCAACTTACCCAAACTATTCATCTCGTTCCCTCAGCACAGAGTCATCCTGCGAAACGGCCTCTACAGCCACGCTTGCCAGGAATGGAACTGGCGGTTGTGCAAGAGCCAATTCAGGTGACAAACCGTCAAATTGCCGAGGTGTTGTCTAGCATTGCCGATTTGCTAGAGTCCCAAAATGGCAACTCGTATCGTATTCAAGCCTATCGTAACGCAGCTCGTGGCGTCCTCGACCTCACAGAGCCTGCTGCAGATATTATCGAGCGTGGCGAACAACTGCCAATCTCCGGCTTAGGCTACCGGCTTCGTACACGTATCGCCGAACTCGTTCACGGTGGCACCATGACCTTTCATGATGGTATCTGTCTCGATACGCTGCCAGACGATATTCGTGCGCTGATGGCGGTTGAGCATATTGGTCCCATCACAGCGATTCGACTGCACGAAGAGTTAGGCATTGATACGCTTGAAAAGCTATGGGCGGCTCTCCAACAGCATCGTGTTCGCGTGCTTCCTGGCTTCGGAATACGCAGCGAGGAGCGCATCAAGCACGCTTTGGAGCCGATGCTGCAAGGCAAGAAGCATCTGCCGTTGCCTGACGTGGCATAACATTAGAGACAAGAAATGCTGCGACAATATTATGTCGCAGCATTTTTTCTTTTAGACGAATTTGCAGTTATGCTTATCTTTTCTTCATGAAACTCTAGTCCCCCAACGTTTGCTAAGTTGCACTGCTGTCAGTGCCCTTTTCAGAGACATCAAGCCAGCGTCGTATCTGCTGGGCATGGTCGTGATAATGCTCATAGGAAT
>CAXTCR010000188.1:0-7903 GCA_964242555.1 uncultured Ktedonobacteraceae bacterium | reverse complement strand
TCCTGGGTTGTTACTTCTTTTGTGACGGGAATAATGCTGACCGCTTGTCCTCGCATCATAAGATTAACTACTTGAATAAGGGCTTTGAACACAGAGTCTGGTAGCTCTATCTCGAATCCGTTTGGGCCGCGAAGTATAGGCTTGTTAGGATTTTCTTTCTTAAAAGCTTCTACGAGTAGATTAATGCTTCGCCTCTCGCTCTCTTTTGGTGCAACCGATTCCTCCAAAAGTTTCATAACTGCTCTCTTCCCTCTTCTGTTTTCTTATTGCTATACAACTATATTTGCTTAAGAAATCTCTATTCGATACACGTAGTATACCGGATATTCAAAATGAACGCAATATATGAAATAAGCGAAACTATTAAGCGAAGAGAGTTCAAAAAGAGTATTTCATCATAACTCTTCGAAAATGCAAGATACAACTGGCCCAGCTACCGTTTTTTGTGAGCAAATCGTCCAATGATCGCGAACCACACAGTGAGGAATAATCCCCAGAAGAGGAGTTGTGTTTTAACTACGGTACGACCGGTATCGAGGATATATATCAGCATAATAATCGAGGCTAGGGCACAGGCAAACGCGATGAGGTAAAAACCAATAGAGTAGAGTGTGGCGCGATATTTCTTACCAGTGCGATTGTAGTCCTCGGGGAAGCAGATCGACTCGAAGGCTTTGAACATGATGGGGGCACTGATGGCCGTTAGTATACTGCCAAATGCAAGCGAGTCTGAGGATGTGGTAAACACGTTCCACTCACTGAAAATAAGTCCGGCAAGGAAACAAGAAGCACTACACAAGCCAATGAGATAAAAGCGGCGTTCCGCGTTGCTGATCATTCCTCAATCTTCCTTTGTTCTCAATGAGATATCGTCTGTGCTATAGATAGATTATAACAAAAACAGGTATTTTTATCACTGTCTTTTCCAATCCTTATAGGTTCTATTCTATCTCTACGGAGTACTCTCAGTAAACCGCGCCTCTAAAAGTAGGATTTCCTACCCCTTTTTGACAATACACCAAGAATATAGTATTGTACGTATGTTTCAATTTATAAGAATCCACTAGCAGGGAAAAAGGCTATGACGACGCCCGCACGTCTTCAGTATCTTAATATCAAGAGCCAATATCAAGATGCTATTTTGCTGTACCAGATGGGCGATTTCTACGAAACATTTGATGAAGATGCGCGCATTACTGCGAACGAATTACAAATCGTCCTCACGCATCGCGGCGGTGGGCGCGATAGTGAGCGTGTGCCATTAGCTGGCATTCCTCTACATGCGCTAGATAACTATGTAGGGAAGTTGGTGCAGAGGGGGTATAAAGTTGCCATTTGTGAACAGATCGGCGAGGTGCCGGCTAGAGGCGTTGTTGAGCGAGCGGTGACGCGTATTTTGACGGCGGGCACGCTCTCCGAACCTAACTTGCTGCCGACGAAGCAGAATAATTATTTGGTGGCAATTGCGCCGGGACGTACGCAAACGGGCTTGGCGGCGGTTGATGTCAGTACAGGCGAATTTATTGTCACATGGTTTACGCCTGATGAACTGCCGGTTGCGTTGGAGGCAGAGCTACAGCGGCTCGGCCCTGTTGAGTGCCTGTTGGTTGAGGGTAGCAAGGGAGATGCGTATCAGTTCCCCTCGAAGACCATCACCATCACGCATTGTCCGCCGTATTTCTTCCAACATGAGGCGGCTCAGACACGACTATGTCGTCAATTTGGTGTGCAGTCGCTTGACGCTTATGGCTGTGCCTCTGTCCCACAGGCAGTATCGGCGGCGGGAGCTATTGTTGCCTATCTTGAAAAGATGAACGGGTCGCTGCTGGCACTCCTGACAGGACTACGTTCGTATCGCACCACAAATTATATGGTGCTGGATGCGCATACACAGCGCAATCTTGACTTGCTACAAGGGTCACGCAGCGGCTCGATTCATGGGAGTTTGCTGCAGGTACTGGACCGCACGATCACACCAATGGGAGCGCGCCAACTGCGACGTACGATTACACAACCCCTGCTTGACTTGAGCATGCTAGATGCCCGGTTAACGGCGATTGAGGAGTTGTACGAGAGTCCTGCCTTACGTAGCCGCTTCACGATGTGCTTGCAAGGGCTGGGAGATTTAGAGCGTATCTCTGGTCGTGTGCGTCAGGGCACGGCGGTGCGTAACGAGGTGCTTGGCCTGCGTAACTATCTTGGGATGGTGCCGCAATTACGAGACCTGCTGCTTGGCTGCGATGCTCCTCTTTTGAGAACGCTTGCTAACGAGCTAGATTCTTGTCCTGATGTAACAGAGCTTATCACGCGTGCGCTGGTCAATCCTGCCAACAATGACGAGGATGACGACGAGAAGCGACTGATTCGGACGGGATTTCACGCCGAACTGGACGAACTCTTTGCCTCGATTCGTGACTCGCGCCGCTGGATGGTTTCGCTTGAGGCACGCGAACGCGAACGGACTGGTATCAAGTCGCTCAAGGTCAGCTTCAACAAGGTCTTTGGCTACTATATCGAGGTTACGCGTCCAAATGTAAAGCTTGTACCGCCCGATTACATCCACAAGCAAACGCTGGTCAATGCCGAGCGCTTCTTGACCCCTGATTTGAAAGAGCATGAGGCGCGTATTCTCAGCGCGGAAGAGCGCATAGAGGATATGGAGCGCAGCATTTATGCCGACTTATTGCGTCAATTGAGCGTATTTTACGAGCAGTTGATGGCAACGGCTACAGCGATGGCACGTGTCGATGTGTTGCTCAGTCTTGCGGAGGTCGCGGCACACCAGCGCTATACGCGTCCTGTGTTAGAGCATGGTTATGGTTTAGAGATTGTTGGTGGGCGTCATCCTGTGGTCGAGTTCGCGCTCGATGGCGATGTCTTTATTCCAAATGATACGGAACTAGAGGCTGAGAATGGGTCACGTGTGGTTTTGCTTACCGGACCAAACATGGCGGGTAAATCGACCTACCTGCGCCAGGTCGCGTTGATTACCCTGCTGGCACAAATCGGTAGTTTTGTTCCTGCACGCAAAGCACGCATTGGGTTAGTTGAACGTATCTTCACGCGCGTTGGTGCGGAGGACGATATCGCGTCGGGCAAGAGTACGTTTATGGTTGAGATGGAGGAGACCGCGACCATCCTGCATCATGCCACGTCGCACAGCTTGATTATTCTCGACGAAATTGGGCGAGGCACAAGTACATATGATGGTCTGGCGATTGCGCGAGCCGTGGTGGAACATCTGCATAACGAAACAAGAGCGCGTACATTGTTCGCCACGCACTATCACGAACTGGCCGCGTTAGCAAACGAGCTTGCGCACTTGAGCGTGTACACAATGGCGATTAGCGATGATGAGCAAGATGGGATTGTGTTCCTGCATCGCGTCATCCAGGGTACGCTCGGACGAAGTTATGGTGTGCATGTTGCGAAACTCGCGGGTATGCCACTGAGCGTCGTGAAGCGAGCCGAGTCGGTGCTACAACTGTTAGAAATGACGCGAGAGCGTGGACAAAATGGGTCCTTTCATCTACAGGATAGCGTCAATTCATATAGTCAGGAGACTATGAGTAGATTGGTGGCTGAGGGGCAAAGCCAGTATGAATGGCAGAGCGAGGAGGCGCGTGTGGTGGCAAGGGCTTTAGAAGGGGCAAATGGAACGAAGCCAGAGATAGACGCTATCAATCTCTCTGCTATTACACCGCTTGATGCTTTGAATTTGTTGTTTTTGATGCAGAAAAAGAAAAGTGTGTTGCTGCGATGACGAGTCAAATACAAGAACAACCTTCACGACTCTATCCAACTCGTAGTCCATTGCTGGCGCTCGCTCCCGATGTGGCGGAGCGTATCGCGGCGGGTGAGGTAATCGAGCGGCCTGTTTCGGTGATTAAGGAACTGCTAGAAAACGCGTTGGATGCAGGGGCAAAGGAGATACGCGTCGAGGTGCGCGGCGGTGGACTGAACTTGATGCGTGTCACCGATAATGGCTATGGCATTCCTGAAGACGAGCTAGAGCGTGTGAGTCTGCGCCACACCACCAGCAAGATTCGCAGCGTCGAAGACCTGAACCAATTGCATACACTGGGTTTTCGTGGGGAGGCACTTGCCAGCATTGCTGCTGTCTCCGAAGTAACGCTATTGAGCCGTGCTATTGAAACTGATAGCCTCGGAGAAGAGCATCCTGCGCTCTTCATAACACTACGTGGTGGGGAGATTACGCAACGTGGGCGACGAGCACGTTCGCATGGTACAACGGTAACGGTTCGCGACCTGTTCTACAACGTCCCTGCACGTCTCAAGTTTATGCGTGGGGCACGAACAGAGAATGGGCATATCGTACAATTGCTGCAACGGTATGCTGTGGGCTATCCCGCAGTACGTTTCAATCTAGTTATTGACGAACATGTAGCGTTAGGGACAAGTGGCTCTGGCGATCTTGCGGTCACACTTGCCGAACTGTATCATCTGCCTCTGAACGAGATGTTATATCCTGTGCGCTTAAGCGATGGGTCACATTATACGCTGCATGGCTATGTTGGCAATCGCGTGCTGGCACAGGGAAATCGCCAGTATGTAATGCTCTTCGTCAATGGACGCTCTGTGCAATCGAAACAGCTGCAGGACGCGCTTGAGGATGGATATCGCAGTCTGTTGCCAAAGGGCAAGCATCCATTAGTAGTGCTCTTTCTTGAGGTGCCACCCGATGAAATTGACGCGAACGTACATCCCGCCAAGATAGAGGTACGTTTAGAGCACGAGGACACGATTGTCGCGGCATTAACGCAAGCTGTGCGTTCGGTGCTGGAGCAGAGTCCTACGCTCCCAGAAACAGTACAGTTTCCAGGGCCAGTGCTGGCAAATCAGCGGCGACTGCCGGGACCAAGACGAAGAGGACTGCGAGTCTCCGAGTCTGCTGAAGGTTATAAAGCTGAAACGGCGGGACCGGGTACAAATGAGGTTGTGGCACAGTTACGGCCATTGGCACAGTTGCAGCAAGCGGTAATTCTAGCGGAGGCACCCGATGGTAGCCTATATCTCGTTGACCAGCATAGGGCGCATGAGCGCGTCATTTATGAGCACTTACGGCGCGTATACGCTGGTGGTCAGCAGCAAGAGGAGGCGGTTGAGGCGCACCTGCTGCTCGAACCTGTGATTGTCGAGATGAAACGTTATCAAGCCGACCTGCTTGAGCAACGTTTGCCGATGTTGCGCGGCTTGGGCCTAGAGTGCGAACGTTTCGGCGGTCGCAGTTTTCTGATCCGTTCTGTCCCGATCGGGGAGGATGGTGCGGGGCAGGAAGGGCTTGTCGCACACATGCAAGAACTTGCGGAGGCTGCCGCCGAGGACAGCAACGACTGGGAAGATCACCTGCTTATTAGCCTGTCTTGTCGGTCTGCTATGCGGCGTGGACGCGAATTAGGGGGTGGCGAACAACTCTCGTTGTTGAAAGCGTTGGCGAATGCATCTGCTCCTGCTGTCTGTCCACATGGTAGTCCTATTTTGCTGCACTATAGCAGGACGTTTTTGATTGACCGGTTCGATTGGTAGGAAGCGGGCGAGCGTTGTAGGGACGGATGTATCACGTCCTTCTTGATGCGGCAACAAGGACATGATAAATCCGTCCCTACCAGATCCTATTATCTAATCTCAAACCGAATAACATCAAGCTGCTGCAGCATACTCAGAGTATCTTGATTGCTCCAAATTTCTGCTATCTTCCCATTTACAATACGCACAAAATCCATGCCTGTAAGGGTTACTGTTTTCCCTGTTGGCGGTATGCCTGCAAAAGTTCCTGTATGGGTACCGCGAATGGTAAATCGAAACGCAATGGTGTCTCCTTCACCTATCATGTCTTCAAGGTTGATTGTTGCGTCGGGGAAGGCTGTATAGAAGTCGAGAAGGTTCTGCTTGATATCTTGAGGACCTGGACGGAATTCAGGGTGTGAGTGGTCAAGGAAATCGGGAGCTAAAATCTCGTCAAGAAGGGCAATATTTTTGCCAATGTTGGCATATTGCAGGACAAGTGCTTTGTTGGTGTCTACTGGCATAGTTGCCTCGCAATCCTGTATACCAAGACGACTAGTACTCATAGTCAGGGATATCGCGACAACGCTCAATTGTTCGTTCCCATTGACGGTCGTAGAGTACTTTTTCTACTCTGAACCATGTTTCAAAACCATTTGGATTTCTCTCCCAATTGCCTGTAAGTATATAGATATGCCTACCATCTTCAAAAAGCATAATATGCCATCCTTGGTCAAGGTTATAATAAGGAGCATCAAAATTTCCATGAGGAAGAAGAAAGTTAGAGCGATGCATAGCTTTCACAGTATCATCTAGGAAATGAGCTAAATACCCATGAGATGGACTAAATAAATGTATATACACGTTGCTAGAGGTCTCTTTCCCATCTTCATACTTGTTAATAACACGTTCTAACAGGAACTCAAAATCCTCAACGAGTGGAAATAGGTGTAAGGGTAAAGATTGTGGATCAAGAAACATATTTTTTATGTTGTGAAAGTGTTCGTTGTCCATAGGTATAGCATTTTCCCAAAACGGAGGGCGATTCTCCTCAGTATAGGTGGGACCATCTAGTACTTGAAAGAACAGTTGACTAGGCTCAAAAAATCTTTTGCAATCTTCGCAAAAACGTTGTTCCTGATGCCAGTCTGGAGAAATGATAGTTGTAATCCAATGTAGTTCATTTTCTTCCAAACGTTTTCCGCATATGATACACGGCTTTTTCATTATGTTTTCCTAATCTACGCGATAATAACTGTTAGTGCTAGTTTTGTCATATTACCGTCTCAGAGCCTGCACCAGTATCTCTGCGACAATAAGGAACACAATGTCGAGGGCGATTAAGATCATGAGTGCGAAGTCGATGCGCGACGAGATGAGCGTGAGTATGTGTACCGTGGCATCGATGCGTTTGAAGTACCAGATGAGGACACCGGTCATGACAAGCAGAAGTGCTATGCCTGTGACGAACCAGCGTGCGCCGCGCCAGTCCTGACGGCTGGGCCATAGCTCGGAGGTGACGGTGAGGATGAGGTAGGGCGCGAAGAGCAGTGTCCACCAAGGCCAGCCGGGTTTGAGCAATTGGAGATGCTGGTGCATATCGAGTGGGAATTCCCATAAGCTGTAGCCCGTCGCGACCCAGTAGAGCAGGGTAAACATGGCGATACCGCCGAAGAGCGGGGCTGTACCACTGAAGCCATCGCCGATGTAGCTCATGATACGTCGCTGTGGGCGAACGTATTGCACCTCGCCGAGTTGTAGCGACTGACGGCTTCCACTACGCATGACACGCCCGTTGGGGTTGCGTGGTGTCATTGGTTTGATACCAAAGAGTGTGATACTGGTAATGCGGAAGTCGAAAGGTCGGAACAGCAACACAACAAATGCATGACTCAGCTCATGCAGAATGACTCCGGGAGCGTTAAACCAGAACCAGACCAGCAGACCTTTTTCGCCAAGGAGCTGGTAACCAATCTCATCAACGCGCTTGCGTAATTCTTTGCGCGTCAGGCGGAGCAGCAAAAAGAGAACTGCGACACCACCAATGATGAGCCACGGCTGATATTGAGCAAGTTGCGCCAGCAGTGCTGAGTCGGTCGTCATGCGCTTGTATGTACCTCTTCTTGTGTCTCTGCTTCCTTGTTTGCAATTGTTTCGCGTGGATGTCTATGTTCGTAGTATATGCCCCAAAGACCAAAGCCTAACGAGCAGACAGCTATTAGGTACAGTACCTTGTCGATACCTGCCAAGTCAGAGAACGCACCAATAAAAAGGATAACTGGTATCGCACAAGCATTATATAACATAAGCTGTAAGGCAATGACGCGTCCCTTGATCCAATCGGGCGATTGCTCTTGCATTGTTGTTTGTGCTGGTA
>CAXTCR010000187.1:0-7918 GCA_964242555.1 uncultured Ktedonobacteraceae bacterium | reverse complement strand
GTCACCTGCCCTCGCAGGATCCGAATGGCCAGTTGGCACGTGACACCTCTGCCGTGAAGTCTCACTATTATGTAAATCTCCTGTCGAGTCAGGGTATTCAAACATTGATCAATGCCATCAATACACGACAGGCGTCTTCTGTCTTAGGCGAAGGTGGAATTGGTATGGATTCCTATGGTGGGGCGATCAATCGTGTGGCGTCAAACGCGACGGCTTTCGTGCACCGCAACGCACTCTTTAGTTCACAGTTCTCCGCGAGTTGGAACGCGAATGATGCGGCCTCCGTTGTTGCGGCAAATCGCTCATGGCTCAATAACACATGGCAGGCGATGCGTCCATATGCAACGGGAACGTCCTATCAGAACTATGTCGACCCCGACTTAGCCGATTGGCAACATGCCTATTATGGCGCGAATCTGCCACGCCTACAGCAGGTCAAAGCAAAGTACGATCCAGGAAATCTTTTCCATTTCGCACAAAGCATTCCCCTGTAGAGAAGGGTGAAAAACACATGCATAAAACAAATTCATGCATGTGTTTTTCACCCTTCTCTATAATGTTATTCTGTTTTGTCGGAGACCCCTGCCTCAGCAAACGTCGCCATGTCGCGATGCAGTTGGAGCGCGGCTTCGATGATTGTCGTAGCAAGTACAGCACCCGTCCCTTCGCCCAACCTCAAATTGAGATCGAGGATGGGCGAGAGTTTGAGTTGCTCAAGGATGATAGAATGACCTCGTTCGACGGAGACATGGCCAGCGAAGAGGTAGTCGCGTACAGCAGGTATGAGCCGTGTGGCGACAAGGGCGGCGGCACCGGAGATAAAACCGTCGAGAACAACTGGCACGCTGGCTTGGGCAGATGCGAGTATGACGCCGACAAGACCAGCGATTTCGAGGCCACCGACTTTGGCGAGTACGTCGAGCGGGTCATTATCATTGGGCTTATTGTGTGCAACTGCACGCTCAATGATGCTTATTTTATGCGCAAGCTGTGCGTCGTCAATGCCTGTCCCTCGACCAGTCACAAGGTGTGCAGGCGCGTGCGTCAATACTGCTGTAATCGCGCTAGAGGCCGTGGTG
Organism: uncultured Ktedonobacteraceae bacterium; assembly: GCA_964242555.1. Classification (GTDB taxonomy): domain Bacteria; phylum Chloroflexota; class Ktedonobacteria; order Ktedonobacterales; family Ktedonobacteraceae; genus JBBQVS01. Next base: position 6,839 of record CAXTCR010000187.1, on the reverse strand, counting down.
TTGCCAATACCCATCTCGCCAGTCGCAATGGTATCTACGCCCTGTCGTATGAGCGAGTTTGCCACGTCCATACCAACAGCAATAGCGGCTTGCACCTGTTCGAGAGTCATCGCCGGTCCCTGCGTCATATTAGCAGTCCCCGAAGCAACCTTGCGTAAGAGCAGCTGAGGGTGCTCTAAAGGCTCCGCGACACCTATATCGACGACCACGACTTCCGCACCAGCATGACGAGCGAGGGCATTGATGGCGGCACTATTGTGCAGGAAGTTGAGTACCATCTGCGGCGTCACAGCTGCTGGATAAGCACTAACTCCCTCGGCAGTCACACCATGATCGGCGGCCATGATGACGACAGCTTTGCGCTTTATCACAGGCTTAACCTGATGCGTGATCCCTGCCATGGAAATGGCGATTTCTTCCAATCGCCCCATACTGCCTGGAGGCTTTGTCAGCTGCTGCTGGCGCGCTCGTGCCCCCTCCATCGCATCTGTGTCTAAGGGTGGAATAGATATGTTCAAGTGTTGTGTCATGATAGGTCTTTCTAAAAATCAAGCCCTTTCTGGGCCAGGACACCCTGCGTTTTGTAGGGATGCTTGATCTCACGCATCTCCGTGACAAGGTCTGCATACTGGATCAAGGCATCGGGAGCATCACGTCCAGTTAAGACGACGTGCAGTTTGGGATTGCGATTGCGCAATGTCGTAAGCACTTCTTCCAGGTCGAGCCAGCCATAGATAAGCGTATAGGTAATCTCGTCCATGATGACGATATCGTAGTTGTCGCTTTCGATTTTCGCACGGCACTGTTGCCAGCACTCTTGGGCAAGAGCACGATCGTGCGCAAGGTCTTCGCTGGTCCACGTGAAACCCTGTCCCAGAGGAATAATCTCTACGCCCATGCGCTCTGCCGCGCGAATCTCGCCCCACTTGCCCGTTGTAGCCTTCATAAACTGCAACATCACGACGCGCATATCCTGGCCCCATGCGCGCATGAGCAAGCCAAGAGCCGCCGTTGTCTTGCCTTTGCCATTACCAGTATAGACAAGCGTCAGGCCTTTTTTATCAGGATTGCGATTAGCTCGTGCCTTCGCCAGCTCTTGCCGGATACGAGCACGGCCCTCCTCGGTCAGTTCCTCAACCTCTGCCTCTTGCGACACTTCAGTGATGACGTTCTCTTCCATCTCTGCTTGTACCTCCATATGCATATTGTGTCACAAACCCTCATAAACACGAACAACTCGTAGGGGTCTTATCCTATAACACCCTGCTGGCACACAATTATGTTAGCAAGAATACGTACAACATGCATCAATCTTGTCTGCAAGGTAAATAGCTGCGAGTGTGTAATAGATTTAGTCATCAATGATACAATACTTTCATCATGACAATAGACGATAAGCAAACAGCTCAATCTTTGGGGCAAGGCGTACAGCGTATCTGGTTGGTTCGTCATGGGCAAACTGCATGGAATGAACAAGGACGTTTTTGTGGGCATACAGATATTCCGCTCTCTGAGGCTGGACGCAAGCAAGCACACAAGCTAGCTGCACAATTACAGAATGTGATGATCTCGGCCATCTATAGCAGCGATTTGAGCAGAGCAAGAGAGACAGCTGAGATTATTGGAAATGGTATCCGATTAAAGGATGGCGAAGTTCAAACGCCCATCATCACCTCTCCTACGTTGCGCGAAATAAACTTTGGAGCGTGGGAGGGACTTACTTACGATGAGATTGCGACAACGTTTCCCGAAGAGCTTGGCTTCTTCACAAATCCTGAATTCATTTCGCCGCCTCAGGGTGAGACGCTTGTAGAAGTATTGCAAAGAGTCCTTCCTGCCCTACGTGATTTTATTCGGCATAGACATGATCGTGCGGTTGTAGTCGTGAGTCATGAGGGCATATTGCGCGGTCTATTGTGTTCGCTGCTCGATATGCCGCTGCGCAATCAGTGGCAATTGCGTATCAATACAGGCTCATTGAGCGCAATTGATGTATCATTAGATGAACATGGAAAGTTGTTGGCATCTTTAGTCGGGTTGAATATTGTGCAAATGTAGTGTACTACCCAACATCATCTACATGTTCTCTTAAGAATATATCCTATAAATCGGCTCTACAGGCGGACGCCATAATGCCGTTTAACGATGTAATCAGGATATCCGTAGGGACCGATGTATCACGTCCTCTTCGCGATCTCAATCGGGACAAGGACGTGATACTGCTGTTTCACGAGTACATCTGGATACGTTTTTGGCGTATCGTATCCCTATGTATTCGTTAAAGAGCATAATGTGGTCCCTACGAAAACCTCCAGCTTTCGTAGGGACCACATTCATGGCGTCCGATGTTGGGCAATTCATTGCCTATAGTTCGTACACAAGCCAGAAATAGACGACTAAAAGTAGAGTAGGTATTGCCCCAAGTGCAAGCCCTGTACCTAGTTCGCGCACCCAACCCCGGTAAAGCAGTGCTCATGGTGCTGCTTGTATCTTCACCAACTGCTGTGTATGCTGCGAATCATGAACGGGAAGAACATTAATTAGCTGGTAGAATTTCAGGTTGCCCAACCTCGGATGACTACAAGGGCGCGTCCACGCTTCCTGGGGTAACGTAGAAAGGTACTCCAATAGTTCTTCACGGCGTGCGGCAAGACCTGTGAGAATTCCTTCGAGAGAGACAGGTGACTGCGCCAATTCGGATTTTTGCTCTGCCGAGTCCGAGCTTATATCGAGCAGCAAGGGATTGTCCTCGTCCTGTACGCGGCGGGCTTGTTGTAGAATGAGACCTTCAGTAATGTAGACATGATGTGCTATTTGTAGCGGCGACCACTCGCCCTCGCTAGGCGCTTGTTGCAATTCATCGGCACTAAATTTCGCCAGTTGCCCCATCAACTCAATACGGGCCGCGACAAGCTTACGACGTACTTTATCAAACGAACTCTCTGTAGTCTCTACTGTGGTCATGATTACTCCTCACCCTTCACGCTGTTTTACCAACTTGCTATATAAACGTTCGAGTTCGTTTTGATCGTTGAAGTGTAGGACCAGTGTCCCTTTGCCCTTCGCGTTTTTCTTGAGATCCACCTTGACCATAAGGGCATCGCGGAAGTGCGTCTCTAATTCCTGTACCTCGGTATTGCGCGGCTGAGGCGTAGTGATGCGCTCGATCACAGCCTCGACATCTTCTTTACTCTTGATACTTGCAGCCAGTTCCTCGGCCTGCCGGACGTTGAGCCTGAGAGCAATAATCTTGCCCATCGCGGTAATCTGATCTTCTTCTCGGGCAATGCCGACAAGGGCACGTGCATGACCCTCGCTGAAATGTTCGGGCTGGTTGATGAGGGCATCACGCACTTTGGGCGCAAGTTGCAGGAGACGAACAGAGTTGGTGATGGTCGAACGGTCTTTACCGACCTGTCGCGCAACCTGCTCCTGCGTTAAACCAAAGTCCTGGATCAGCGCTTGATAGGCCAGTGCCTCCTCAATCGGATTTAAATCGGCGCGTTGAATATTTTCGATTAACGCCATCTCAAGCATCTGTTGAGGCGTCACTTCTTTAAGAACGATGGGAACCTTTGTCAGGCCAGCGAGACGCGAAGCACGCCAACGTCGCTCGCCCGCGATAATCTGGTAGAGCACGCCGTGCGGAACGTCATTGCCATTGTGCGTAGTGGGTGTTTGCTCATCATCGGAAAACCATGCATCGGTTTTCTTCTTTCCCTCTTCACCGCTATTGCTGGCAAGCGTGTCCAGACGCGTAACAATGATGGGTTGAATCAGACCATGCTCTTTAATAGAAGCGCTCAACTCAAGCAGTTTCGGGTCATCCTCGCGAAAAATGCGACGTGGCTGGCGCGGATTGGGAATAATGCTATCGATGGGAACTTCCTGAGTGCTTGCTACCTCAGTACTCTGAGCTTGCTGCTGGGCCGACATAACTTCGGATGCCCCTGTGATGAGCGCATCCAGACCACGGCCCAAACCAAATTTTTGCTTAGCCACGAGCCATTACCTCCTCGGCGAGCGAACGATAGGCCAGTGCGCCGGGCGAGGTAGGGTCATAGTCCAGGATGGCTTGTCCAAAGCTGGGTGCCTCGCTCAGACGGACGTTACGATTAATGATCGTCTGAAATGCCTCATTGGGAAAGTGGTTGCGTACTTCACGCACGATGTCGCTGGCAAGACGCGTGCGTGGATCGAACATAGTCATGACGACACCAGCAATGTAGAGGTCCGGATTGAGCTTACTTTTCACAATATTGACGGTATTGAGCAGCTGACTCAAACCCTCCAGGGCTAGATATTCACATTGAATAGGAATGATGAGGGCATCCGCCGCGACGAGTGCATTGACAGTAAGGAGACCAAGTGAGGGAGGGCAGTCGATAATAATATAGTCGCAGCGGTTACGAATAGGCTCAAGCGCCTGCCGTAAGCGATACTCACGAGCCAGCGCGCCAACCAGCTCCATCTCCGCACCAGCGAGATCAACGGTACAGGGTGCGACAACAAGTTCGCGCCGGGGTGAAGGTACAATGACATCAAAAATAGAAACCTCGTCCTGCTCTTGTACCATCAGATCATACATAGTATATTCTTTTTTGTGCTTTGCTACGCCAATTCCGCTGGAAGTATTGGCTTGAGGGTCCATATCAACGAGCAGTACCCTGCGTCCGGCTGACGCGAGATACGTAGCAAGGTTAATAGAAGTAGTGGTTTTTCCAACGCCGCCCTTTTGATTAGCGACTGCATACACTTTTGACACAGGCTGCTACCGTACCTTTCAACTCACCAGGATGCGATAATGCATGTTTTCAAAATAACATGATAATTACAGAACGGACGGCCCGTCTATAGTAGGGCTAGCCCCGAGCCGCATTCGGGGAATGATGAAGGCCGTGAGCATCCGTTAGGTTCCCTAAGTAATTCTTTAACATGCATAATTAGACCCTTATAGACGTTGTATCGTCATTGTAACAAAAGTATAGGCTATAAGCAACTAGGTTGATAAAACTGTACATAAAAATATGTCAAGCCCTATGCAAGTTGCGTTCGCATAGGGCTTGACATATTTTTATGTACAGTTTTATCCAATGTGGAGCGTATACTAACTACACTGCATATGGGCGTCGATATAGTATGCCCGGATCACTGTACTTATTGGATAGTAGGGATATCTATTGCCTTTTCTGGGGCTTAAATAGCCCTCTTTCTTTGCGTATCTCGCTAATCTATCCCTTTGCGAGAACATAAGCAACGCCAGCAACGTGTGGACCGCTGTAAGTCCCGATGACCGCCCCAAAGTTGTAGCGCGGCAGGTCGCCTTTATAGACGGGCTGAAGAGCAGTAACCAGTTGCTGCCCAACCTCCGCGTCCGACTCTACAATCGTGGCAGCTTCAAGCGGACCAGCATCAGCTACTAGTTGTGCGATGCGGGCGTAAGCTTTCGTGCGCGTACGAGGCCGCTCGATTGGCACAACAACCCCGTCTTTAAAAGAAAGAATTGGTTTGATGCTGAGAATACCACCAACCAGTGCCGATGCACCACCAATACGTCCTCCCTTGCTCAAATATTCCAGTGTATCTAACGCGAACAAAATGCGTGTGCGTGCAAGCCGATCAATAGCATTAGCTTTGATCGTTTCCAGCGCTCCACCCTGCTTTGCCTCCTTAGCAGCTTGTATCGCGGTGTATGCCATGCCAACGCTCACATTCTCAGAGTCGAGAACTTCAATTGGTACATGCTTATATTCTTCTGGCAGTGAGTCGCGGGCAGTGCAGGCGGACTGATAGGTACCGCTTAATTTTGAGGAGATTGTGATCGCGAGAATACCATCTGCCCCCTCTTCGATCAGGCGAATAAACGCCTCTTGAAACGAGCCGGGCGAGGGTTGTGAGGTACGCGGCAACACCTTGCTCGTTGCAAGCCTGTTAAAGAAGGTCGCCGTGTCCATGTCTATGCCATCGCGGTATGCCTCGTCGCCAAAGAACACCGTGAGCGGCACCACCGTAATACCTAGCGGTTCCGCCGCCGTTGGCGAAATGTCCGCTGTGCTGTCTGTAAGAATGCGAACAGCCATGTCCTCGAATCTCCTCCGATAATTATTCCGCTGAGACGATATAGGCGTAGTAGGGCTGCCCGCCATCAACTACTTCGATCTCAAGGTGCGAATAACGCTGCTTGATGCTTTGCGCGGTTTGCTGGGCAACATCGGCAGTGATATCCTCACCGTAATAAAGTGTCAGTATCTCACAATCGTTGATGCCCATGCGCTCCAGCGTATCCTGTACGACACGCTCAATGTGCTGACCCGCAATGGTGAGATTGCCATTAATCAAACCGATATAGTCGCCTTCGCGCACGCGCACGCCGCCAATTTGCACCGAACGCACGGCGGTGGTGATTTCAGCTGTCTGGATATGTTGCGCCGCTTCAGTCATTGCCTGACAGTTCTCTTGGAAATCGGCATCATAGTTGAAGCTCAGAAGCGCGGCTATACCCTGTGGCAGCGTGTCGCTGGGTATGACAAAGACCTCTTTTTTCGTCAGGCTTACCACCTGTTGCGCGCTGAGAATAACATTTCCATTGTTGGGAAGAATAATCACCTTATCCGAAGGCGCGGCCTCAACAGCGGCCAGCAGTTCTTCGATGCTTGGATTCATGGTCTGACCGCCGGAGACAATGGCGTTGACACCCAATTCACTGAATACGCGCTCAAAGCCCGCGCCGGAGACAACTGCGACAGTCGCGATATGCAATGTCTCGTGCTGCATATCGCCAGCGTGTTCAGCCTCGCTTTCAGCGGCATACGTGAGACTCTGAGCTTGCAGATTTTCGA
>CAXTCR010000186.1:0-7936 GCA_964242555.1 uncultured Ktedonobacteraceae bacterium | reverse complement strand
GTTCGCCATTTGAGCCTGTTGTTGGGACGCTGTTCGCAGCGTTACAGGTTGCAGGAGTGGCTATTGATGATGAGATACAGGAAAGGGTAATGGCGACACTACCGGATAAGGCGTTGTTTGAGACGAGTGGGCTATAGAGAATAATTCAATTACAGAAGCGATGCTCCATCTTAATGGAGGAGTCTATTTACGTTGATTAGCCGACCAGCATCTGCAATGAATGAGCGGTTGCGACAGTCAGGTATCACTGAGTTCACAGTGAATGTCGTTGCTTCGAACAAGGACGCGTTACGTTTCTACGAACGTCATAATCTCATTCCAAAAACAATTATGCTGCAAGGTGCGATTACAGACATGCTCGATACAGAATGAGTAAGCCATTATTCCACTGCGAAGCCGCGCTCTTTCAGTAGTGCTATGACTTGGTCGACGTGTTCGGATTGGATGTGGACGAGGCGACTTTCGCGCTCTAGCTCGGTGCCGAGGAGGGGAGCGAGTTCGGAGTCATTGCGCAGGTCTTGTAGGACGGATGCGGAGAGACGGACAAGAGGAGCGCCTTCGATGGTGATGGTGTGCTGGTTTGGGTAGCCACCACCCCAGAGTTTGAGGCGAATGAGGAACGAGGGGGGAATGCCGCCCTCACAGTACTGTGTTAGAAAATGGGTGATGGAGGCGAGCGAGATATCCGCTTCGCGTGCACGTTGGAGCGCGGTCGGCGTAATTCTGCGCCAACCGGTTGTGTCGTCGGGGTCGCTGAAACGGTTTAAAGCAGCCATGAGGTAAAGATCGGTTACGGCGTAGAAGGGCTGGAGTAGGCCATCGTCGTGCAGACGCCACTGGGGTTCGCGGACGGCGAGATGTCCATTATCAGAGACGATATCCTGCGTCGGGGCAGTGACGACCGAGGGTAGATAGTCGCGCTGCCAGAGAAAGTCCTGAATTGCGGGTAATTGTTGTGGTAGGACTTCGACGAGGCGTGGGGAGAGACGGCGTCCGAGGAGGGTACGTGTCCCTTCTTGGGCAAAGAGTTCATCGAGTAGGGCTGAGTCATCGACCTCAATCAGGGTTGCGTTGCGCCACATTTCGACGCGGCGCGCCTGACGCTCCCACTCTACGAGGGAATAGAGGACATTCTGGGGAACGTCGCCACTGGATGCTCTCTCCAGGATGGCCTTGATATCCTCAGCGTGCAGACCGGTTTGTATGGCGCGTGTTACGCTTGCTTTCGTGATGCGATACTGCGCGATATGTTCGAGGCTGACGCGCTCAGCGAACCGATCAAGCTTGACCAATAAGGCTTCTGATGCGGGGGCGAGCGCGACCAATTCGAAGTTTGGCTGAACAATGAGGCGGCCCGTGGGAATTTCATCGGCGCTGGGAGGGGTACCAGTTAAAAGGGAAAGCGCACCAGAGGTCAAGCGAAACGAGGTTGGTGTCGTCTCATTGTCGACCTCGACCACACCTAACCAGTGTAGAGGACCAGTGATGACGGCCCGAATAAACCCGCCCTCGACCATATGCCAGCCTTCCCTATGTGTCAGCCAGCCACGCCGGAGACGAAAATCCCAGCCATAGGGGTTGCTGCTGCTCATATAGCGTTCGGCGCGTGGTCCGTATTGGCGTGGGAAGAGCAGGTAGGGGGCATAGAGTTTTGTACGGGCGATAAAAGTCGCGAGATCATGCTCTTCGTTTAGATGCTCATGTTCGATGCGTTCAATCACGATATGTCGACTGCGCATGGTTTCCTCGTGTGGCGGATCGAGTGGTGAGGGACCTGGACGGACGTTGATATCTGGCAAGTAGAGCATCTCGTTCCAGAAGGGCGTATCTTGCCAGAGCGTGTAGCAGCGAAGTGCGCGTTCAAAGAGGGGGAGCGCGAAGAATGCCTCGGCATTGAGGGCGACAATGGTGCCCTGCCGCTCGACAAGCAGCTTCAGTTTCATCAAGAGGAGCCGTAGGAACAAGAGATAGGGGACGTCAACTTCCTGGCGTACCAGTTCGCCAAGCGTGCGCTGTGTTTGCCCGTTATAGCCCATGTGTTCCATGACTTGACGCAGGGAGGCGCGTGCGAGCAGACCATTTGTGACGAGTGGCAAACCTTCGCGCAGCGAGGCGACTAGCGACCAGTAGAGATAGAGGGCACGCTGCAGGTTGCGTACACCCTCACCGACATCCTCGCGCTCAACGCTTGCCTCGTGCTCAGTGAGAAACGTGGTGAATGGCTCCTGTGTGCTCCATAGTTCGCGCACAATAGATTTCACGGCTTCGGGCACGATCAACACACCGTCGTGAATACCATTGGCGTAGTCGCGTCCTACAAAGTTTGTTTGTTTCCCCCAGTAAAGCAATCCCTGCAGCAAGAGGTGGCGTATAGCCTGCTCAAAGACGCCATGCGGATGGGCGACGGGATATTGAGGTGGAACGCCGGGACTTAGAGTGCTCCTAGAGGCTTGTTTTCGTTCCGCTTCGTTTGGAGTTGTATCACCTTTCAACGTTGTAAGCACATCGCTATACGTAAGATAGAGCGCGAGGTCTCGACTATTAGCACGACCACCACAGGCAACCAGTTCACGGAGAATATAGCTGTCAAGGGGTGCGAGTGCCCCTATGATACGGACGAGGTCTGGACGGTTCAGCAGATATTGCGCGATTTCTACAGGCTCTGCTGGCAGTGCTGTTGTAGCTGGCGACTGCTGATCGCGTGTGAGTCGTCCTTTCAGGACCGCTTGCAGGTGATATTCGGGGGCGGTCTGTAACAAATCTACGTCGCTCTGTTCCATTGTAGTCTAGTCCTCGTCGTGCAGTAGTGGAGTTTGCCCACGTCGTTTGAGATCATCGATAATGGCATCGGTCCCTGACCGTTTAAGAATGTGCAGCGTGGGCGAGATCGATTGTACGATCCCCTCGTCGATGGTTGTCGTCGCGGACAACTCGCGCATAATGGAGGCATCGGAGGCTTCCAGCATATGCACCTCGCGATAGACACGAACGTGTCCGTAGCTTGTCACCCAACGATCTAGTTGTGCAAGCAGTCGAGCTGCTGGACTGTTTGGGGAGGCTCCACTTCGCCTATGCAGGAGTCGTAAGATGTCCAGAAGGGCGGCAGGGTGGCGACCTTCGGTAAGTGCTTGACTGATTGCTTTCGGCGTGATGCGGTAGTACAGGCGGTTGTGACGAGTACCAGCGGCCTCGCAGAACGCCTCCAAGGTTTCGATTGTAGGCCACGTTTCTACTGAGCACTCGACTAAGGCATCTCGCTCGTTGACGACTTCAATAGAGGGAAGCGCGGGCATATCGTCTTGAACAGAGATATGCTTTTCGAACGCCAGCCCATTGAGCAACCAACTCGCAAAGGGAGTCAGGCGGAAGGCAAGCAGACTTCCATCGCGGGAAAGAGCGATGTCGCAGGCGCCCCACCAGTGGAGCGGGCCGCGTATCAGGTGCGAGAGGTACAACGACTCAGCGTGCTGCCAGTCACCCGGTCTGGAGGGCTGCAGGGGGCGACCCTCTTCTTGCTCAATCCACCAGTGAGGAGAGGCATAGAGCCGCTGCCGCTTTTGAAGGAAGAGGGGATTGATGCGATAGACAAAGCGGGTGAACGCGTTGAAGTTCACCCACTGGTCCGAAGGTGTTTCTGCGAGAAGCGCAATCAGGGATTGGCGAGCCTCGCTATTTTCAGCCTCTAGTTCGCCTGCGCGCAGGATAGGATGGTTAAGCGAGACCGTGCGACAGCGCAAACGCAACCCATCCTCGGTGAGGGCGAACAGGTCTTCGTAAGAATGGTGCGTGAGCCAGAGTTCGAACAGGTCATGGAGCACCTCATCACGTGTTGGGCCGAGTAGTAGTTGGGCTGCATTGGGCAGGACACGTAACTGAGCGGTTCCTCGATCATCGTTGTGGACGATATCGGCAAGGCGTAAGAGACGCGTAGCAAAGCGTAACAATGTGGGTGAGGCGGAGAGCGATGCCTGCAACAGTTCGATAAGAGACCCATCTGGTTCGTCGGATGGTGGTGGCAGGGCAATGGAGCCATCGCCAGTAAGTGCTCCTGTGGTACGAGCGGCAAACGAACCAGCAGGACGAACCTGAGCGAAACGGTCTTCCCTAGCGCCTTCGGTTTGAGCCTGTGTGCCATCAAGGGTGCGAGCGACGAGTACCAGAGTGGCGGCAAGGGCATAGGGATCAGCCTTTTGCAGTGTATGTACTTCGTGGCTGTGTACGTCGAAGGGCGTTATGGGGGCCGAAACGTGCAGGGCAGTGCGTACCTCAAGCGGCACAAACCAGCCGAGGTCGAGCAGCACGCCTTGCAAGCCAATGCGCTGCTGTGAGGAGCCGTTCAGACTTGTGCGAAAGAGCAAAGCTTTTCCCTGCAAAGCAAGGAGTACATTTTGCAGTTGATTTGGCTGTCCCAAATTAAAGCGTTCGAAGAGACCGCGTAGGTCCTCGTCCATCATCGAGCCACCAGCGAGGGTGAGGGCTGCAAGTAGTTGGCGTTGAGGTTTTTCAAGTGTTGCCGCGACTTTACGCACGGCTTCGGGATGCTGGAGTTCCGCCAGGATAGCCTCGGTGAGTTGCTGTTTATTCATGCCATTGGTGACAATATCATATTCACGGGCAATGCCGCGCAGCTCACTTAAGCCAAGCAGCGAGAGCATATCGGAGAGATTGCTCAGTGGCAAGGGTCCGCGTTGTTGCAGGCTTGGCTTGCGTATGGCAAGTGCATGTGACGACGGAGATGGCACGTCATCTGTTTGTGGCAAGAAGCCGTTCTGCGTTTGGCGTAACGGTATTTCGAGAGGGGGCGCATCGGTTACAAAGACCATTGGACGGGCAAGCCACTGGTAAAGCAAAGCGGCGGCGTGCGGGCAGATAGTTGGTAAAACAGGCGGGTGTTGTCCGCAGGGGCAACGATTCTCCCACTGGGTTACACTCTGTATCTCAAGATCAACGGGGTAAGAGGAACTGTGTGCATTTTTGGAGTCTGCCTCAACTGGTACTGTATTTGTCGCTAATGCAGTTTTATGTGAAACGTGAGGAACATCAACAACGCCAGCTATGCGCAATCCCTGACGTTGTGTCGCGTGTACAGCCCCACTACGATAATATTCCTGTCCCAACGAAGCAGCAGCAAGCCCTGCCATGTGGATGATATCGGAGGCACGGAGGCGCTGCAAAACGCCGGGTACAACATTATCCATATGCAAAACGCCTATAATACCAAGTAGTTAGTCAGTAAGTAAAAATAATCAGTTTGCCTATGATAGCATGAACAGTGGTAGGGGTCAATGTTGAATTGGAGGATGTTTAAGAGGTCGGATACAGACATTTGTGTTACAGTTGTACTATGATACAGTAAAACAACGTAGAGAGTCGTTTGGATGGATGATATACTCGACGTAATAAAACAGCAAGCTATTGAGCAATCAATACGTGTTGCTCAGCATGCACGGCAAGCGATGGCGGAAGAGCTAATCACACTCGATATAACACGGCGCGTTAAACTTTAACCTTGACATAAGCATAGATTGACACGTAGTATTGTATATAAGAAGAAATACGAAGTAGTGCATTTTTTATAATGAACATTATCCTTGTGGAAGGCTACGATACTTATGTCTAACATTTTTAAACTCCTGGCGGACCAGGAGAAATTTACTGACGAGTTGTATGCGTTTGTTACAGACCCACATGCGGACCATCGCAATGAGCGTGCGATTGTGAGTGTACTGCATGAGGTGGCGCCGCAGATTGTGTCGGTTGCGGAGTGCATGATTATCGACGGGGTTGATGAGCGGCACTATATCGAGGATTATGTGCATGCCGTGCTAAACGGTGAGGGTGCGACGGAACTATAGAATAAAAAAGAGTGTGTAGGGACCGATGTCTCGCGTCCTGTAGGCTTTACAATTGCCTACAGGACGCGAGACATCGGTCCCTACATTTCTAGTTCGTACATGACGTTCGCAATTGTGGCGAGGGCGGCGGTTTCGGCGCGTAGAATGCGTTGACCTAGCGTTACTGATTGTACGCCGTGTTGTTGGGCAAGCGTGATTTCTTCGGAGGTCAGGCCGCCTTCGGGTCCGATGAACAGGACGATTATTTTTTGTTCCCTGTGTGTTTGCAGAGCTTCGCGAAGGCTTTGACCATGTTCTTCCTCCCATGGTATGAGCGCGAGGGCATCAGGTGGGAGATGTTCCACGGCATGCGCGAAGGGACGAATAGGGAGGAGTCGGGGTAAGCGCGAACGCCCACATTGCTCTGCCGCCTCCTGGATAATACGCTGCCAGCGTGTGATTTTTGCTGGACCAGTTTCCTCTAAGCCCGAGGTTGAGCGGCGACAGAGGATTGGCGCGAAGACAGAAACGCCTAGCTCGGTTCCTTTTTCTAAAATCAACTCGAAGCGGGCCGATTTGAGTAGTCCCTGGTAAAGCATGATGCCAACTGAAGGTTCTGGTTTTCCTAAGCGCCGCTCGACAAGTTGTACCTCGACGAGTTTGCGCTCGGCTCTTGTGATCTCTGAGATGAACTCTGTGCCGCTATTATCGAGCAGCACGAGACTTTCGCCGCTGTGCAGGTGAAGCACGTCGCGGACCTGATGCGCGACTGTTTCTGGCAATGTGAGTGTACTTCCCAGTGCTGTTTGTTGCAGGTTCAGGTCAGTATCATGTACAAAAAAGCGATGCATGGTGGCTACCTCCGATGGCGCAAGATGAGGGCCATCCAATCGTCGATCATGACCTTATCGACCAGTTCGAGACCAGCTTGTAGCAAGGGAACTTCGGCATCGGCACGACGCGCTTCGATAATGCCGCTAACAATGAGCAGACCTGTTGGCGAAACGACGCGCGCGAGTTGTGGCGCAATGGAGCCGATGACGTGCGCGATGATATTGGCAACGACAAGATCGTATTGCCCAGCCATGCGCGTTGCCTCCGCGTCATCGAGGACGCCGAGCATGACCTCGATACGGTCTTGCAGATCGTTCATCTTGATGTTCTCGCGTGTGCTCTCGACTGCGACACTGCTATTGTCGATGGCGTAAACGCTCTTTGCGCCTAGTTTGGCCGCAGCTATGGCAAGGATGCCTGAGCCAGTGCCAACGTCGAGCACCTTCATACCGGCATGCACACGCTGCTCAATCTGTTCCAGGCACATGCGCGTAGTTGGATGAAGACCGGTACCGAAGGCCATACCGGGATCGAGGGTTAAGACAACCTCATGAGGTTTTGGTGTGTACTCGCGCCAGGAGGGGCGAATGACGAGGCGTTGCCCGATGTGTGTGACGTGGAAGTAGTCCTTCCAGGCGTTAGCCCAATCTTCCTCGTTGACAACGCGTGTAGTTAGTTCACCGACAAAATGTGAGCCAAGGCTTGAGAAGTGCCACAGGCCCTCAGCGATACGCTGGCGCGCCTCCTCTTCTTTGCCATCTATAGGCAAGTAGGCATGCACGAGTACGGGCTTCCCCGTGAGGACACGGTATTCTTGTCCCTCGTCGTATAGCTCTATGGGTTCTTCAATTGCGACACCGCCGGTTGTGTGCTGGCTTAGCAGTTCGCTTACGGATTCTATTGCTTCTGGATGAGCTTGTACTGTTACTTCTAACCAACGCATAAAAAATATTCTTACCTTCATATATAACTGATGAGGGCGGGTGTGATAATGCTCTTTAACGAATACATAGGGATACGATACGCCAAAAACATATCCAGATGTACTCGTGAAACAGCAGTATCACGTCCTTGTCCCGATTGAGATCGCGAAGAGGACGTGATACATCGGTCCCTACGGATATCCTGATTACATTGTTAAACGGCATCATCGGTCCCTACAGGTATCCTGATTACATTGTTAAACGGCATCATCAGACCCGTAGCTATTTGAATTTCCTGGCACGGGTCTGATTGTATCACACACACATTATGCACGTAACCCTTGA